>DATKSS010000087.1:0-4937 GCA_035531515.1 Candidatus Dormiibacterota bacterium
CGACCTGGCGTGGATCTTGTCGTCCACCAGGTGCAGCAGCTTGAGTATGTAGATGTAGCCGACCGAGATCGGGTCCTTGAACGGCTCGCCGGTACGGCCGTCGAACAGCCGTGCCTTGCCGCTGGTCCCGACCAGCTGGACGCCGTCCCTGTTCGGCAGCGCCGAGCTGAGCAGGCCGGTGATCTCCTCCTCGCGGGCTCCGTCGAACACCGGCGTGGCGACCTTGGTGCCGGGGGCCGAAGCATCGGCGCCGATCTGGCGCAGCCGCTCCTTCCAGTCGTCGCCGTCGCCGTCGACCTGCCAGCCGGTAGCAGCGACCCAGCCGAGGTGCGTCTCGAGCACCTGGCCGACGTTCATCCGGCCCGGCACGCCGAGCGGGTTGAGCACGATGTCGACCGCGGTCCCGTCCTCGAGGAACGGCATGTCCTCGACCGGCAGGATCTTGGCGATGACGCCCTTGTTCCCGTGCCGTCCGGCCAGCTTGTCGCCGTCGGTGATCTTCCGCTTGGCGGCGACATAGACCCGGACCAGCTCGTTCACGCCAGGCGGCAGCTCGTCGCCCTCCTCGCGGGAGAACACCCGGACGCCGATGATTCGGCCCGACTCGCCGTGCGGGACCTTCAGCGAGGTGTCCCTGACCTCACGGGCCTTCTCGCCGAAGATCGCCCGGAGCAGACGCTCCTCGGGAGTCAGCTCGGTCTCGCCCTTGGGCGTGACCTTGCCGACCAGGATGTCGCCGGTGACGACCTCGGCACCGATCCTGATGATGCCGCGGTCGTCGAGGTCGGCGAGCACTTCCTCGGAGACATTCGGGATGTCCCTGGTGATCTCCTCCGGACCCAGCTTGGTGTCCCGCGCGTCGACCTCGTGCTCCTCGATGTGAATCGAGGAGAGCACGTCGTCCTGCACGAGACGCTGGGACAGGATGATCGCGTCCTCGTAGTTGTGGCCTTCCCACGGCATGAACGCGACGAGCAGGTTCTTGCCGAGCGCCATCTCGCCCTTGTCCGTGCACGGCCCGTCGGCCACGACCTGGCCGGTCTCGACCCGCTGGCCGCCGGTCACGATCGGCTTCTGGTTGAAGCACGTGCCCTGGTTGGAGCGCATGAACTTGGCGATCCCGTAAGTCGTCCTGGTCCCGTCGTCGTTCATGACGGTGACCTCGTCGGCACTGACCTCCTCGACCACGCCGGCCTTCGTCGCGATGATCACGTCGCCGGCGTCGGTCGCGGCGCGGTACTCCATGCCGGTGCCGACCAGCGGCGACTCGCTGCGCAGCAGCGGAACCGACTGGCGCTGCATGTTCGAGCCCATCAGGGCGCGGTTCGCGTCGTCGTGCTCCAGGAACGGGATCATCGCGGTCGCGACCGACACCATCTGCCGCGGCGACACGTCGATGTAGTCGACCTCGTCCGGCTTCAGGTAGTCGATCTCGCCGCCCTTGCGGCGGACCAGCACGCGATCCTCGACGAAGGTTCCGTCGGCGGCGATCGGCGCGTTGGCCTGGGCGATAACGTGCCTGTCCTCCTCGTCGGCGGTCAGGTAGTCGACCTGGTCGGTCACCTTCCCGGCCTTGACCTTGCGGTAGGGCGTCTCGACGAATCCGAACGCGTTGACCCGCCCGTAGGACGACAGCGACCCGATCAGGCCGATGTTCGGGCCCTCAGGAGTCTCGATCGGGCACATCCGGCCGTAGTGGCTGGGGTGCACGTCACGGACCTCGAACCCGGCCCGCTCACGCGAGAGGCCGCCAGGACCAAGCGCCGACAGGCGGCGCTTGTGGGTCAGCCCGGCCAGCGGGTTGGTCTGGTCCATGAACTGGGAGAGCTGGCTGGTGCCGAAGAACTCCTTGATCGAGGCGACCACGGGCCGGATGTTGATCAGGGTCTGCGGCGTGATCGCCTCGACGTCCTGAGTCGTCATCCGCTCCCTGACCACGCGCTCCATCCGGGCCAGGCCGAGCCGGACCTGGTTCTGGATCAGCTCGCCGACCGTGCGCAGGCGCCGGTTGCCGAAGTGGTCGATGTCGTCGGTCTCGATCGGGATCAGCCCGTCGCTGACCTTCATCTCGTCCTCGCCGACGTGCAGCTTGACGAGGTACTCGATGGTGGCGACGATGTCTTCCTCGGTCAGCGTGCCCTGCGTGATCGGCTGGGTGAGCCCGAGCTTCTTGTTGACCTTGTAGCGGCCGACCTTGGCCAGGTCGTAGCGCTTGGGGTTGAAGTACAGGTTCTCCAGCAGCGCCTGCGCGGACTCCCTGGTCGGGGGCTCGCCCGGGCGCAGCTTGCGGTAGATGTCGAGCAGGGCGTCGTCCTGGCCGGTGGTGTGGTCCTTCTCCAGGGTGGCGCGCATCGACTCGTAGGCGCCGAACCGCTCGAGGATTTTGGCCTCGTCCCAGCCGAGCGCCTTGAGCAGGACGGTCACGCTCTGCTTGCGCTTACGGTCAATCCGGACGCCGACGCTGTCCCGCTTGTCGATCTCGAATTCCAGCCAGGCACCCCTGGACGGGATGACCTTGCAGCTGTAGATGTCCTTGTCCGACGCCTTGTCCACCTGCCGGTCGAAGTACACGCCAGGCGAGCGGACAAGCTGCGAGACCACGACACGCTCGGTGCCGTTGATGATGAACGTGCCCTTGGGCGACATCAGAGGGAAGTCCCCCATGAACACGGTCTGGCTCTTGATCTCGCCGGTCGAGTTGTTGATGAACTCGGCGGTGACGAACATGGGCGCGGAGAAGGTCATGTCCTTCTCCTTGCACTCGTCCGCCGAGTACTTCGGTGGCTCGAAGCGATGATCGCGGAACGAGAGCGACATCGTTCCGGTGAAGTCCTCGATCGGGCTGATCTCCTCGAAGATCTCTTCGAGGCCGGACTGCTCTGGCAGGTCCTTGCGGCCGAGCGAGCGCTCGGCTTCTATCCTCTGCCGCCACTTCTCGTTGCCGAGCAGCCAGTCGAACGAATCCGTCTGCAGGGCGAGAAGGCTGGGAACCTCCATTGGTTCCTTGATTCGGGCGAAGGAAATGCGATGTGGACCAGGAGCGATAGCTGAGGCGCTGCGCGAGGCTGCCAACAGGGGTCCTTCCGAGCTCGTGGCTGAACGGTCACCGCGCGCACGCAAAACGCCCTGCGGCTTCGCCCCCGTGTGAGCGAAACAGTGGGTTAGAATGTTGCCGAGGACATGTAGGTGCAGCGCAAATTAGCAGTGTAGTCGACAGACACACTACTGGTCAACTTATCTGCACCTTGATACTCACGGCTGAAGGCAGCATCGCTCTTTGGAAGCGAAACGTCAAGAGCAGAAGCCGATGTGTCGTCACGTTGGGCTACGTGACGAGAATCACAGTCTCGATCAGGTTTGAGCAGCGCCAGACTGGGCAACTCTAGCTGTTCGGGCTGGTAGAGGTTCCTCGCTAGATTCTGACGCTCGTTTCCCGTTTTGCCGCTTCCCGCTCTCTCCGCCATCCGAGCCCAAACCCACGTACCGCCAGCGAAGCCAGCGAGTGACGGGCATGCGCCAGCCGGTAGCCGCCCGCGGCCGGCCCGCTCCCATGGACACACCAGAGCGGCCCGCCTGTCCACTGGCCTAACCGACGCCCTAGGCCCCGCATGCCGCCCAAACCGTCCCGCGTGGCGGCACCCGCCGCGCGGCCCGCATCTGCGCCAGGAACGTCTCCGGGCGCTGACCGGCCGAAGCCGGTCTGCGCCCGGAGAGCTGCGCTGCGAACCGCTTACTTGACGGTGACGGTCGCGCCGACACCCTCGAGCACGGCCTTAGCCTTCTCGGCGGTCTCCTTGTTGACCTTCTCCAGCACCCGCTGCGGCGCGCCGTCGACGAGGTCCTTGGCCTCCTTCAGGCCCAGGCCGGTCAGCGGCCGGACTTCCTTGATCACCTGGATCTTCTTGTCGCCCGCGGCCTCGAGGATGACGTCGAACTCATCCTGCTCCTCGGCCTCGGCGGCAGCCTCGCCGCCACCAGCCGCAGCCGGGCCAGCCACTGCCACCGGGGCAGCGGCCTTGACGTCAAACGTCTCCTCGAACTGCTTCACGAACTCAGACAGCTCGATGAGCGTCATCTCCTTGAACGCGTCAAGCAGGTCGCCTGTGCTGATCTTCGCCATCGTGGTCTTTCCTCCGTCTAGCTCTCTTTAGCGGCTGACCTTCCTGGCCACCGCATGTCTGGTTACAGCTGCATGCTCGTGGGTGAACTGCCAGCCTTACTCGCTGTCGCCCTCTGTGTCCGCCTCGTCTTCGGCGGGCACCTCCGCCTCGTCGGCGGCCGCCTCCGCGGCGGCTGCCGCGTCCTGCGGTGCGCCGTCCGATCCGGCGGTCGCGCCGCCAGCCGGGCCTTCAGCGGCCTTCTTCTCCTCAAGCGCCGCGAGGAGCCTGGCCATCTGGACGGGCAGCGCAGCGAACGTCGCCGCAGCACCTGCCATCGTCGCCTTCATGGCACCCGCCAGCTTGGCGAGCAGGACATCGCGTGGCTCGAGATCCGCGAGCTTGGCGATCTCCTCGGGCGTCAGGGTCTTGCCGTCAAGAACCCCGCCCTTGATCACCAGCAGCGGATTGGCCTTCGAGAACTCGCGCAGTCCCTTCGCCGCCTGGACCACGTCGCCGCCGACAAACGCGATGGCCGACGGGCCGACAAGCAGCTCGGAGAAGTCGTCGGCGACTCCGGCGTCCTTCGCTGCGATCTTGGTGAGGGTGTTCTTCACCACGGCGAACGTGGCGTCCTCGCCCAGCGTCTGGCGGAGTTCCTTGACCTGGGCCACCGTCAGTCCGCGGTACTCGGTGAGGACAGCGCCCGACGAATTCTGGAACCGCTCGGTCAGCTCGGCGACCTTCGCCTCCTTTACCGCCCTCGCCATGGGCATCCCTCCTGCCTTGAGGAGTCAGCCCGCGTGGCGGGCCGCTCCGAACGAAATCATCAGTAGCGCC
>DATKSS010000088.1:0-23921 GCA_035531515.1 Candidatus Dormiibacterota bacterium
AGGGATGTCTGGGCCCGCGTCCGTGGTGGCGCGACGGTTCGAGCCGCTGCGTGGGTTTGGATGCCGGCGATTCTACGAGGAAGCCCGCGAGCGACTCCCTAACGCGCAACCGCCGCGAGCGGCTCGCTGCCTGGATGCTCCCGAGGCGGGCGCTCGAACCGGCCGAAGAGCCCCATAAGCGGAAGCAGCAGAACCGCCGGCAGCAGCAGGAACAGCGGGCGCTCCAGCCACCACGTCGCGTTAGGGGTCGCGGGAAAGGGCACCGGGATCGCCGCCATCAAGGCAACCGCGGCGAAATAAGACGTCATGTGCCAGAGAAATATGGTCATGGCCAGGGGCGTCAGGCGGGTGACGGCCGCCCGGACGCGGGTAACGTTCAGGTGTCGCTCCAGCCAGTTGCGCGCGGCCATAGCGGTGGCGATGGCCAGCATCGACGCGACGACGAACGGCATGGTCGGCGCGGTGACGCCGATGATCGCGACTCCATTGTCGAGAAGGTTGCGACCATACGAGGGAAGGCTGGTCAGTAGTACGAGGAGGACCAGAAGGCTGACCGCGAGCCACGCCCACAACCGAGCCGGCACTCGCTGCAGCCGGCCGTCCGCATAGAAGTATCCGAGCTGACCTGGCAGCAGCCACGCGAGCACGATGTTGATGCCCAGCAGGCTCGGGTGGTGGAGTCCAAAGGCCATCCAGTCGACAGCCAGCACACCTGCGGCCATAACTGCAGGCACGAGAATGCCGAACCTCTCGTGGAGGCGCAGGGTTATGGGGACGAGGAGCACGACGACCAGATAGACTCCAAGAAACCAGAGTGGCGCGAACGGCGTCATGAATCCCCAGCGCATCCCACGCAGGGGGCCCGAGCCGCCGGCGTCGAGGATTGCGAGAACGGCCTCGATCGCGAGCCAGACGCCGATGAAGACCAGCGTCGGAACCAGCAGCCGGGCGAGTCGCCGCGGCCGGAACTCGGATGCTCGGCCGGCCTCTCGAAGCCGGCGGTACGAGATCGCGTTGGCAAAGCCCCCGACGAAGAAGAAAAGTGGGATCACGTCGAACAGCCAGGTCGCCGGCCAGTATCGCGGGTCGACGTCGTAGACCATGACTCCGGAGATGACGCCTCCCTGAACATTGGGCACGATCCCGAGCCAGTGCCCGGCAACAATCGCGAGCAGGCTGCCCAGGCGCAGCAGGTCCATGAAACGGTCGCGGCCAGTTGTCTGCCCCATCGTCATTCAGGCTGACCGGGGCCGCACCGGGCGCGAAGTGCCGACCTGCCCTTCGGCGAGGGGCAGGTGGACTCATATGCAGAGGCGCGCCCCTCCACGATTTGATGGGGACAGCGTTGGGTTGCCCGGCTCTACCTAAACCAGGACACCCTCGGGCCTCCGCAAAACTCAGGGCGATTCAGTCGACTAGCTAACTTGTCGATTTGTGGTCGAAAAGGTGGCGGAGGGGCAGGGATCTCCTTCCGTGCGTCAACCTATATACCCGAGGGCTACCGGCTGATCCTCGAGTGAGGCAGGTGCACCAATAGAAAGCCCAGACGGTAAGGTTCAACTTCGCGCAATGCCGCGAGAAGCCCTCCGTCTATTGGCTGCCAAAGACTTGCTCGGCCTCGTTGGTCCGGAGGCTATGCCGTCTGAGGCCGCAAACGCATTGCTAGAGGGTGTCGACTCGCGCTCTATTCGGCAGTTGGCCGGCCTGAACAACGCCGAGCGTGACGAGGTGCGAGTCGTATTTCAAACGGCGCTCCGCGAACTGGACATAGAGAGCCCCACACTCCGTGAGGCTGCGATCCTCGTTGCGACTGAAGTTGCAGGTCGGATCACAGACGGCAGTGTTTCTCCCTACGCCGGAGCAAAGGAGATCTGGGATATCGCGCGACGGCTTCCGCTCGAGCACTTGCCTGAATTCGACACGTTTGTGTACGGGGCGAGTGAGTGGGAGGAGCGGCCTGAAAATCGACAGAACTTCGCCGACGGAATCATTGCTGCTGCCCATGACTTGGTGGTTGCGAACCACTAACAAGCGCGGGAGCGGAGGGGCAGGGATTTGAACCCTGGATAGGCTTGCACCTATAACAGTTTTCAAGACTGTCGCCATCAACCGGACTCGGCCACCCCTCCGCGAGGCAACTGCGATTCTAGGTGCTAGCTCACCGTACCCCGATCAGCTCCACCCCGCCCATGTACGGCCGCAGCGCTTGCGGGACCGTGATCATCCCGTCCTCGCGCTGGTAAGTCTCGATGATCGCATCGATCGTCCGCGGCAGCGCGAGCCCGCTGCCGTTGATGGTGTGCGCGAAACGCGGCGGGGAGCCCCGTTCGCCGCGATAGCGGATGTTGGCGCGCATCGCCTGGAAGTCGTTGAACACGGAACAGGACGAAACCTCGAGGTAGCGGCCGAGGCCCGGCGCCCAGGCTTCCAGGTCGTACTTCTTGTACTGCGCGAAGCCCATGTCCCCCGTGCACATGGACAGCACATGGTAGTGAAGGCCTAGGCGCTGCAGGATGTCCTCCGCGTCTTTGACCAGCTTCTCGAACTCGTCCATCGACGTCTCGGCGGTGGTGACCTTCACCAGCTCGACCTTGGAGAACTGGTGCATGCGGATGAAACCTCGGGTGTCCTTCCCGGCCGCACCCGCCTCCGTGCGCCAGGATGGCGCGTAAGCGACGTATTTCATCGGCAGCCGGTCCGCATCGAGGATCTCGTCACGATGGAAATTGGTGACGGGCACCTCGGCGGTCGGGATTAGCCACAGGTCCTCGTCCTGCACTTTGAAGGCTTGGTCGGCGAACTTCGGCAGGTTGCCGGTGCCGACCATGGACGCGGAGTTGACGAGCATCGGCGGCCACACCTCCGTGTACCCGTGCTCGCGGGTGTGCACGTCGAGCATGAACTGCACCAGGGCGCGCTCCAGGCGCGCACCGTCCGCGAGCAGGAATGCGAAACGAGACCCCGAAACCCGGGCCGCATGTTCGAAGTCCATGATCCCGAGCGATTCGCCAAGGTCGTAATGAGTCCGTGCCGTGAACCCGAGCTCGGGCTTGGCCCCCCACTCCCTCGCGACCACGTTGTCCTTGTCGGTCTCGCCGATGGGCACCGATTCGTGGAACAGGTTGGGCACTCGCAGGAGCAGATCGTCGAGTGTCTTCTTGACCTCGTCTGCCCTGGCCAGCTCCTCCTTGGAGGTGTCGGCCATTTCGCGCAGCCTGACCTTCAGCGCGTCGTCGCGCGTCTTGGCGAAATCCTTCGAGAGCTTGTTCTGCTCCGCCTTGATCGATTCGGCCTTGTGAAGGTGGCCGCGCCATCGCTCATCGAGCTTGAGGATCTCGTCGATCGGGGCGGGCTCGCCTTTCAGGTCCGCCGACCTTTTCACGCGCTCCGGGTCGCGCCGAATGAGCTCCAAGGGAAGCATTACGACTCCGCTTTCATGACCGGGAACAGAATCACGTCGCGCACCGACGGCTGGTCGGTGAGGAGCATCACGAGGCGGTCGATGCCGACTCCGAGCCCGCCGCACGGCGGCAGGCCGTACTCGACGGCACGCAGAAAGTCCTCGTCCATCGGGTGCGCCTCGACGTCGCCCGCCGCACGCCTGGCAGCCTGGGTCTCGAAACGCTCGCGCTGGTCGACCGGGTCGGTCAGCTCGGTGAACGCGTTTGCGTATTCGCGGCCGAGGATGATCAGCTCGAAGCGCTCGACGAACCTGGGGTCGTCCTCGCGTGGGCGCGCGAGCGGTGAGATCTCGACGGGGTAGTCGATCACGAACGTCGGCTGGCGCAGGCGCGGCTCGACGTGCTCCTCGAACAGGTCGTTGAGCTCGTGGCCCACCGCATGCCTGCCCGTGTGCTCGAGCACGAGGTCCGCCATCCGCTCGCGTCGGAACGGCGGCGTCAGGTTGACCGCCTCGCCCTGGTACGAGGTCTCGAGAGGGCGGCCGGCGGCCATCGCGGAAGCCACCATCAGGTCTTCGACCAGCTTCATCACGTCGTCGTAGTCGGCGAACGCCTGGTAGCACTCGAGCAGGGTGAACTCGGGGTTGTGGCGCGGCGACAGCCCCTCGTTGCGGAACACCCTGCCGATTTCGTACACGCGCTCGAACCCGCCCACGAGCAGCCGCTTGAGGTGGAGCTCCAGGGCGATCCGCAGGTACAGGTCGCGGTCCAGGGAGTTGTGGTGCGTGACGAACGGCCGCGCGTGGCCGCCGCCGGGCACCTCCTGCAGCACCGGCGTGTCCACGTCTAGGAAGCCACGCTCGTCGAGCAGGCCGCGGATTGACGTGATGATCCTGGTCCGCGCCCTGAACACGTCGCGGACCTGGGGATTCGCGATGAGGTCGACGTAGCGCTGGCGGTAGCGGATCTCGACGTCCTTCAACCCGTGCCATTTCTCGGGCAAGGGGCGCAGAGACTTGGTCAGCAGCTGGAACGACTGCACCTCGAGCGTCACCTCGCCACGCCTGGTCCTGAAGACCGGGCCGGTGGCGCCGACGATGTCGCCTGCGTCGAGATCGGCGAAGCGGCCGAACTCCTCGTCGCCCAGGAGCTCGCGCGTCGCCATCAGCTGGATTCGGCCGTGCCCGTCCTGGAGGTCCGCGAAAACGAGGCCGCCCTGCACGCGCTTGACCATCAAGCGTCCGGCGAGGGCGACCTGCCCGGTGCGCTCGCCCTCGCCGAGCAGCTCACGCGCCGACTGGCTCGTCTGCGTGGGGCGGAACCCGCGCGAGTACGGATCGATACCGGAGGCGCGAAGCCGTTCGAGCTTCTCGCGGCGGTCGCGCATCACCGCCGGCAGGTCGAGCTCCGCGTCTCCTTTCCCTCTCTCGGTCACGACCGGCAAAGGTTAGCGGTTAGAGGGCTATCTCCTGTTCCTCGGCCGCCGGGAACGCGTTGACCTCACCCCCGCCCGACTGGCGGTGATTCCCCAGCGCCTCCTCGATCAGCCCGTCGATGTCGGTGTCGGAGTGCAGGGGGTCGTGGTGGAAGAAGGCCACCTCCTTGGCCCCGGCCTGCTCCGCCAGCGACAGCGAATCCTCGTAGGTCGAGTGTCCGAAGCCGGCGTGCGTCTTGTACTCCTCGGTGCTGTACTGCGCGTCGTGGACGAGGAGGTCTGAGTCCCGGCACCAGTTGGCGAGGTCCTTCAACGACCCATTGGCCTCGGCAGCGAACATCGCGATCTCGTTGTCGGTGGCGAAGGTAAAGCGCGACGAGCCCTCGTCGATCCGGTACCCGAAGGTGGGGATCGGGTGCATCAGCAGATGAGGCGTGATGCGCAACGCCCCGACCTCGAACGTCTCCCCCGGGCTGCGCTCGATGAACTCCATCTCGGCAGGCATGTGGCTCAGCCGCACCGGGAAGTAGGCGGGGTCCATCTGGTCAGCGAAGGCGGCCTGCAGGGATTTCGCCGAGCCGGACGGCCCCACGATCGTAAGGTGCGTGCCGGGTACGAACGCAGGCAGGAAGAACGGGAAGCCTTGGATGTGGTCGAGGTGCGTGTGGGTGATCAGCAGGTGTGCCTGCAGCGGCTCGTTCGGGCTGAAGGTGGCGCCAAGCTCGGCGATTCCCGACCCCGAATCGACGATGAGCAGGTTGTTGCTCTTGTCCCTGACCTCGATGCAGGTCGTGTTGCCGCCATACCGTAGGGTTCGCCGACCCGGGGTCGGCCGCGTGCCCCTCGTGCCCCAGAACTTGATCCTCATGTCTTCGCGGTGACTTCGTAGACGCGCTTGTCAATGAAGATCTGAAGGAGGTCTCGGTCGAGCTCACCCCGGTCGGCTTCCGAATGCAGGATGTCCAGCGCCTTGTTGGTAGGTACGGCGGGCTTGTACGTGCGGTCCCGCGCGGTCAGCGCGTCGTAGATGTCCGAGATCGTCATCATTCGAGTCTGAATTGGGATCTGGTCCCCGCGCAGTCCGCGCGGGTATCCCGAACCGTCCAGCTTCTCGTGATGGCCCCAAGCGATATCGGGAATGCTCTTCATGGGTGCCGTCCACGGGATCTTGGCGAGGAAATCGTGGCTCTTGGTGACGTGCGATTCGATCTCCTTTCGCTCCTCGTCTGTCAGCGTGCCCTTCTGGATGCTCAGGAAATGGAACTCCTGCGGCGCGATCAGAGGCTGCACCTTGCCCGACATGTCAGGGAAGGCGTGCTCTTTCACGGTCGACAGGATTGACGCCTTGTCCTCGGGCAGGATGCTCGGCTCGTTGGCTATCTCTATGGCCTCGAACCATCTGCGGTACTGGTCGAGCTCGGCCTCGACGAGCCGTTCGATCTCTGCGACCTTGGCGGCGTCGATACCATCGCGCCGGCCGGCGTCCAACTCTGCTCTGAGGTGCTTGTTCTGGGCCAGACGCTCGACCGAGTCGAAGCGCCACCCGATCAGGTCCAGCTGGAACGGATAGAGCTTCTTGGCTTTGACCAGGATGTCCTCTCGCACGCCGATCTTCCCGAAGTCGTGCAGCAGGCAGGCGTAACGGAGCTCTTTGAGCTTGTCTTCGTCAAAGGTGACGTCGCGGTATTTGCCGATACCGATCCTGGTGACCTCCTTGGCCAGGGTCGTAGTGAGGGCCTCGACGCGGCCCGAGTGCCCGGCGGTGCTCGGGTCTCTCTGCTCGATCGCGTAGACGCTCGCCGTCACGAACTTGTCGAACAGATCCTCGATCTCTTTCAGCAGGTTCTTGTTATCGATGGCGACGGCGGCCTGGCTGGCGACGGACTCGAGCATCTCCAGGTCCTCCTGCCTGAAGCTCACCACCTCTGACGCGACGTTGTCGACGGTGAGCTTGATCTCGAAGCGCCGCTTGGCGTTGATCAGCTGGACTGCGCCGACCACCTCGTGGTTGTAGTTGCGCATCGGCACGGCCAGAATCGACTTCGTCCGATAGCCGTACTGAGCGTCGAAGTTCTTTCCGCCTTGCGGCTTGCCGGGCGGGGGATTGTAGGCGTCGTCATAAATCTGGCTCGTCTCAGTCGTGACCGCGTAGCCGACCACCGTCTTATCGTCGACAGGCACTGTGAAGTCCTGGTAAATGTCGTTTTCGATCGAGCTGTTCTGGCTCGAGGCCAGGGCCAGTCTGGGCATCCCATCCTCGTCTCGCTTGAGCCACAGGCTGGCGCCGTCGGCGTTCGTCAGTTGCTGCATCGTCGTGAGGATGAACTTCTGCAGCTTTTCGATATCGCGCTCGGCAGACAGCGCGATGCCGATGCGGTTGAGCTCCTCGAACTGACCGTGCTGCCGCCGGGCCTGCTCCTCGAGCTGGGTGACCTGCTGCTTGAGAGCGATGTTCTCGATCGCGATTCGAATCAGCTGGCGCAGGGCGGTGGGCGACGCGTCGCCGGGGACCTCGATGGCGATGTCGGCGAGCCCCTCGGGGGCGGCCTGGCCAGGGGCGAGCAGGACCAGCGCCGGCTTGATCACCTGCGCAGGGTCCCCGAGTGCCTCGCTCTCCAGGCCCGCGCCCGCCAGCGCGTTGGGCACCCCGGTCTGGTCCAGGCTGCCGCCGAGATATAGGTGGAAGGGCTGAGCCGTCTTCATCCGGGCTTGTTCACCAGGTCTTATCTAGCACCGCCGTTGGAGTTTTGAGCGTAGATAAGCCTTAAACCTTCGAGGGTCAGGAGCGGGTCGGTGGTTTCGATCACGCTGGTCAGCCCGGCCACCAGGGCCGCCTGGCCGCCGGTGGCGATCACCCGCGCCGTGCCGCCGAGCTCCGCGACCATCCTCTGGACCATCCCTTCGACCTGTGCCACGAAGCCCCACACCAGTCCGGACTGGATCGACGTGACCGTGTTGCGGCCGATCACCGAGTCGGGGGCGACGGGCTCGACCCTGCGCAGCATCGCCGTGTGGGAGACGAGGGCGTCCAGGGAGATCTCGACCCCCGGCGCGATGGCGCCACCCAGGTAGTCGCCCTCGGCGTTGATGGCGTCGTAGGTGACCGCGGTTCCGAAATCGATCACCACGATCGGCCCGCCGTACCTGGTGAAGGCGGCCAGCGCGTTGGCGATGCGGTCGGCGCCGACGTCCTTGGGGTTGTCGTACCTGATGCGGACGCTTGTCTTGATTCCGGGACCGACCATCACGGGCTCGCACTTCAGGTAGCGGCGCGAGGCCTCCAGCAGGGCGGGGTTGACGGTGGGAACGACGCTCGAGATCACCACCCCGTCGACCAACCCGAGGTCGAGGCCGCGCAGCTCGAACAGCTGGAGCAGCTCGAGGCCCATCTCGTCCGCGGTTCGCTCGCGGTGCGAGGTGACGCGCCAGTCCGCGACCAGTCTCTCCCCGTCGAACAGGGCGAGCGTGACGTTGGTGTTGCCGACGTCGACGGCAAGCAGCATCAGGCCCGAACTCTACTTTGGAAGGCCGGGGGGGTGTGCCTGGCTCCAGCGCAGGAGGCGGGCGGCCTCGCGGCGCACCTCGGTGGCCCGAGCCGAAACTCGCCGGGGATGCGGCGCGCCGGGGAGGTCCCGCCTGCGCAGGGAGGCGGCGGCCTTCGAGGGCGCCTTGAACGCGCCTTCGCGCACCTGCCGCCCGACCGTCTCGTGGGCCCGGCGGAACGGGACCCCGGCGCGGACGAGGTCTTCGGCGGCGTCCGTGGCGACCAGGCCCGGGTCGGAGGCGGCGGCCGCAAGCCGCTCCCGGTCGAACTCGAGGTGGCGGACCATGAGCTCGGCCGCGCGGATCGAATCCAGCGCGTTGTCGACCCCGGCGAAAAGGGCCGGCTTGTCCTCCTGCAGGTCGCGGTCGTAGGCGAGCGGAAGGCCCTTCAGGACGGTCCCGAGCGCGACCAGCGCACCGAGGGCCCGGCCCGCGCGCCCCCTCAGGAGCTCTGCGATGTCCGGGTTCTTCTTCTGCGGCATGAGGCTCGAGCCAGTGGCGATCTCGTCCGCCAGCTTCACGAAGCCGAATTCCGAGCTCGCCCAGAGCACCACATCCTCGCCCAGGCGGCTCAGGTGCAGCGATGCGCATGCGCACGCGTAGGCGAGGTCGAGGGCGAAGTCGCGGTCGGCCACGGCGTCGATGCTGTTGGCGGTGAGGCGTGCGAAGCCGAGCTCGCGAGCCACCCGCTCGCGACGCAGGGGAAGTGTCGAGCCGGCCAGTGCGCCCGAGCCCAGCGGCATCACGTCCGCCGACTCGTACGCGTGGCGGAAACGCTCGGCGTCGCGCAGCAGGGGCTCGGCGTGCGCAAGGAGGTGGTGACCCACCGTCACCGGCTGGGCCCGTTGCAGGTGCGTGTACCCCGGCATGACCCAGGAGGCGTGCGCCTCCGCGCTCGAGGCAAGGGCCGCAGCGAGCTCCGCCACGCCGGCGATCGCCTCCGAAGCGGCCGCGCGGCAGTACAGGCGCAGGTCAAGCGCGACCTGGTCGTTGCGCGACCTGCCGGCGTGCAACGAGGCGCCTGCCGGCGTGATCTCGGTGAGCCGCCGCTCGACGGCCGTGTGGATGTCTTCGTCGGTGGGCGCGAACTTGAACTCTCCGCCGTCGAGCTCCTTCTTGATGCGGCGCAGCCCACGTTCGATCGCCGTGAGGCGCGAATGCGTCAGCAAACCGGCGGCGGCCAGTCCGCGCGCATGGGCGATGCTCCCTGCGATGTCGTACGGGTACAGCTCGAAATCGATCTCGAGCGAGGAGGAGAAGCGCTCCAGCTCCGGCAGCAGGCCGCGGCTGAAGCGCCCGCCCCAGAGCTTGGTGGTGCGCTTGGCGCCCGCTATGGCGTCAGCCTCTTCACGTCGCCGAGCAGGTTGCCCAGCTCGCGAGCGTGGAGCCGGCCCTGGACCTGGGCGGAGGTGCGAACGCCCATGCCCCAGAGCTTGATGAAGCCTGCCGCCGCCGACTGGTCGAACGCGTCTCCTTTCCCGTAGGTCGCGAGCGAGAGCTGATACAGCTGGAGCGGACCCTTGCGCCCAACCACCTGCGAGGACCCCTTGTAGAGCTTGAGCCGCACGTCGCCTGTGACGTGGCGCTGCGTCTCGTCAACGAACGCGTAGAGCGCGTCCCGCAGCGGGCTGAACCACAGGCCGTCGTAGACCATCTGTGCCCACTGCTGCGCGACCAGGTCCTTGAACCGTGCGACCTCTTTGGGCAAAGTTATGTCTTCCAGGGCCTGGTGGGCCTGCAGCAGGAGCACGGCGGCAGGCGCCTCGTAGATCTCGCGCGACTTGATCCCGATCAGGCGATTCTCCAGGTGGTCGATGCGTCCCACCCCGTGCTCGCCACCGATGCGGTTGAGCGTGGTCACCAGCTCGATCGCGCTGGCCGGCCTCCCGTCGAGCGTTGCCGGCAGTCCCTGCTTGAAGCCGATCTCCACGTACACCGGCTCGTCGGGACACTGCCGAGGATCCTTCGTCCAGGCGTAAACGTCCTTGGGCGGTTCGGCCCAGGGGTCTTCGAGGACGCCCGCTTCGATCGAGCGGCCCCACAGGTTCTCGTCGGTCGAGTAAGGCGAGCGCACGGTCGCCGGCACCTCGATGCCGTACCTGGTCGCATACTCGATCTCGTCGTCGCGGTTCATGCCCCACTCGCGGACGGGCGCCACCACCTCGAGCTCGGGGGCGAGCGCTGCGGCCGCGACGTCGAAGCGGACCTGGTCGTTGCCCTTGCCCGTGCACCCATGGGCGATGGCCTGCGCGCCTTCACGGCGCGCCACCTCGACCATCATGGCAGCGATCAGCGGGCGACCCAGCGCGGTGGCCAGCGGGTACTCCTTCTCGTAAACCGCGCCCGCCTGCAGCGATGGCCAGACGAACAGCTGGAGGAAGGGCGCGCGGCCGTCGGCGACGTACGCCGCCGAGGCGCCGATCTTCAGCGCGCGGGCCTGGATCGCGTCGAGGTCCTTCTTCTCGCCCAGGTCGACCGTGAACGCGATCACGTCCCAGCCCTTGTCCTTAAGCCAGCGGATCGCCACCGAGGTGTCGAGGCCGCCCGAATAGGCGAGGACGAGCTTTCTATCCGGCATCGGCCAGCAGCTGCTTCAAGGCGCGCGCTGCGCCCGCGTTGCGCAGCACAGCGATGATCGTGTCATCCCCGGCGACGGTGCCGGCGATGCCTGGAAGGGCCGCCTCGTCGATGCGCCGCGCGACCAGGTTGGCCGTGCCCGGCGGGGTCCTGATCACGGCCAGCGGCTGAACGAGCTCGACGGAGAGCACCAGCTCCCTGACGAGCGCCGCCGAGCTGCGGTAGCCACTACCCGACCTCACCAGGCCGAGCTCCTGGATGTCGCGGGAAATGGTGGCCTGAGTCGCGCGGACGCCACGCCTCGCCAGCGCCACCGCGATGTCCTGCTGAGTGTGGGCCGAGCCGCGGTTGACCAGCTCGAGAATGGCGCTGTGACGTTCTGATTTGGTGGCGGTCAACGGGCGGCCTGCTCCATGGTGGCCTGGGCGCGCTCGACCTGGGCGGCGGTGATGATGAGCGGCGGCACCAGGCGCACCGAGTGGTCGTCGACCGCGTTGACGATGAGGCCCGCTTCGAGGCATGCCTGCTGGAACACCTTGGCTCGGGGCTCGGCAAACTCGAAGGCCTGCATCAGGCCCAGCCCGCGGACGTCTTTGGCGCCAAGGCTGCCCAGCGAGGAGTGCAGCATGTCCCCCATCTCGGCGGCGTGGCCGACGAGCCCGTCCCGCTCCACCACGTGGAGGACGGCAAGCGCTGCCGCGCACGCCAGCGGGTTGCCTCCAAAGGTCGTCCCGTGGTCGCCCGGCTCGAGCACGTCCGCCCGCGGTGCGGCCAGGCAGGCGCCGATGGGCACCCCGCCACCCAACCCCTTGGCCAGCGTCATCACGTCCGGCGTGATCCCGTGGTGCTGGTGCGCGAACCACCTGCCGGTGCGCCCGAGCCCCGTCTGGACCTCGTCCAGGATGAGGAGCAGGTCCTGGCTGTCGCACCACTCGCGCACGCCCTCCAGGTAGCCCGGAGCTGCAGGGATGACACCGATCTCGCCCATCACAGGCTCGAGCATCACCGCCACAGTCTTCTCGCCCGTCGCCGACTTGAGGGCGTCGAGGTCGTTGTAAGCCACGTGCACGAAGCCTTCCGGCAGCGGCTTGAACGGGTCGGAGTACTTGTGCTGTCCGCCCGCCGTGACCGTGGCGAGCGTGCGGCCGTGGAACGAGCCCGTGGTCGTGATGATCTCGAAGGCGCCGTCGCGGTGACGCGTCCCCCACTTGCGGGCGATCTTGATCGCGGCCTCGTTGGCCTCGGCTCCCGAGTTGCAGAAGAATGCCCGGGACGGAAACGACAGCTCGACCAGGCGGCGCGCGAGCTCGACCTGCGGGTGCGTGAAGTAGAGGTTCGAGGTGTGGATCAGCGTCGACGCCTGGCGGGCGACGGCGGCCGCGACCTCCGGGTGCGCATGGCCGAGGAGGTTCACCGCGATCCCGGCGACCAGGTCGAGGTACTCGCGTCCGGATTCGTCGTACACGAGACACCCCTGCCCGCGGACCAGCGTCAACGGGAGGCGCCGACCCGTCTGCATCAGATAGCGCTCGGCCAGCTCCGGCGTGGACTCGACGTGCGCGCTCACGGCGTGACCATCGTCCCGATCCCGGCCTCGGTGAACAGCTCGAGCAGCAGCGCGTGCTTGGTTCGGCCGTCCACGATGTGCGCGAGCGGCACGCCGTCCAGAGCGCGCATGCACGCCTCGAGCTTGGGGATCATTCCACCTGTCACCTCGCCGGCCTCGATGCGCTGGCGCGCGTCCTCGCGCGAGAGCACCGCCACCACCTGCCCGTCGACGCCCTGGACTCCCGGCACGTCGGTCAGCAGGATGACCTTGGCCGCGTTCAGCGCGACCGCGATCTCCGCCGCCACGGTGTCGGCGTTGATGTTGTAAGCGTGGCCGTCGTAACCGAGACCGATCGAGGCGATGACAGGGATATAGCCGCGACCCAGCAACGCGGTGATCGGCTCCTTGTTCACCTGCGTCACCCGTCCGACGAAGCCCATCGACTCATCGAGGGCCTCGGCGATGATCGTGGGCCCGTCTTCGCCGCTCATTCCGACAGCCTGGCCGCCCAGGCGGTGGATCGCCGCGACGATGTCCGGGCTGACCTTGCCGGTCAGCACCATCTTCACGACCTCCATGGTCTTGTCGTCGGTGATCCTCAGGCCTTTCTTGAACGTCGGCGTGAGGCCGAGCCGCTCGCTCATGGCGGATATCTCCGGGCCGCCGCCGTGGACGAGGACCGGTTGCATCCCCACGTAGCGAAGCAGGACGACGTCGAGCAGCGTTTCATCGCGCGCCTGCTCGATCGCGTTCCCGCCCACTTTGATGACCACGACCTGCCCGTGGAACCGCTTGATGTAGGGCAGCGCCTCGACCAGGACCTTGGCGCGCTCTTCGACCGTCAGCGTCATGTGGTGTAGTCGGCGTTGATTCGCACGTACTCCTCCGATAGGTCACAGCCCCAGGCCTCGGCTCGTCCGTCCGCCAGCCCGAGGGTGGCCACGATCTCAATTTCCGGCTGCTCGAAAGCGCGGCGCACGGCCGCCAGGTCGACTTCCACTCCGGACCCGCGCTCGAAAACGGTCAGGCCGCCCACCGTCAGGTGCAGCCGGTCGAGCGCAAGCTCGGAGCCACTGTATCCGAGGGCGCACACGATGCGTCCCCAGTTCGGGTCACCGCCGTGCACCGCAGTCTTGACGAGGCTGGACGATGCGACCGTGCGCGCCGCGGCTCGGGCCTCGGCGTCCGACAGGGCGCCCTCTACTTTGACGCTGATCAGTTTCGTGGCGCCCTCGCCGTCCTTCGCGATCGAGCGGGCCAGCGCCCGAGCGACATCGACCAAAGCCATCTCCAGCTGCTCGGCCTCGACGCTGCCCGCGCGGACCATCTCGTTGCCGGCCGCGCCGTTGGCGAGGACCAGGAACGTGTCGTTGGTCGAGCTGTCACCGTCGACCGTCACCTGGTTGAAGCTGCGGTCGGCGATCGACTTGACCAGCGCCGCCATGAGCCCCGGCTCGACCGCGGCGTCGGTGGTGATGTAGGCCAGCATCGTCGCCATGTTCGGGTGGATCATGCCCGAGCCCTTGCACATGCCGCCCACCCTGACGGTGACGCCGCCGATCTCCACCTCGAGCTGCGAGGTCTTGGGCACGGTGTCGGTGGTCATGATCGCCCGCGCGGCCGCGTCGCCACCCTCCTCGCTCAGGGCGGCGCATGCCTGTGCGATGCCGGCCTTGATCGCGTGCATGGGCAGGTGGCGGCCGATCACCCCGGTGGAGCTGATGAGGACCTGGTCGGGGTCGAGGTCGAGGCGGTCCGCCGAGAGCTTCGCCATCAGCAGCGCGTCCTTGAAACCCTGCGCGCCGGTGCACGCGTTGGCGTTGCCGGAGTTGATCGTGATGGCCTGCACGCGCCCGTGCTGGAGGTGCAGCTGGTCGATGACCACCGACGCCGACTTCACCTTGTTGGTCGTGAACACGCCGCCCACGTCGCAGGGCGAGGTCGAGTAGATGACGCACAGATCGTCACGCTGCCCGCTGGGGATCGCGGAAGCGCCGGCCGTGAACGCCTTGATCCCGCAGGCGGCGGTGCCGGCTCGATAGCCCCGCGCGAACGTCACGGCCACTGGATCGGCGCCTCCAGCGCCGTGGTGCGCTCGAAGCCGAAAGCGATGTTGAAGCACTCGACCCCTTGGCCCGAGGCGCCTTTCACCAGGTTGTCGAGGGCGGCGGTCACGACCGCCTTGTCGCCCTGCGCGGAGACGTTGACCAGGCACAGGTTGGAGTGGGCCGCGAGCTTGGTGGCGGGGGTCCGTTCGATCACCCGCGTGAAGGGCTGCCCGGCATAGAACTCCCCGTAGGCGTCCTGGAGCTCGGACAGAGATCCCTTCAGGTCGAAGTAACACGTGGCCAGGATGCCGCGGGTCATCGGGATCAGGTGCGGCACGAAGGTCAACCTTGGTCCTGGTCCATCCGGGTTCAGGCGGCCAAGCTCCTGTTGAACCTCCGGCAGGTGGCGGTGGCCGCCGATCGCGTAAGCGCCGACCGACTCGTTGACCTCGCTGAAGTGCACGCCCATTCCGGGCGAGCGGCCCGCCCCGCTCACCCCCGACTTGGCGTCGACGACGATGTCAGAGCCGACCAGCCCCGCCGCCACGGCCGGCGCCAACGCGAGGATGGAGGCGGTCGAGTAACAGCCCGGAACCGCGATGAGCTCGGCGACGGCGATCTCCTGTTCGTGCAGCTCAGGGAGGCCGAGCACCGCCCTCGCCAACAGCTCCGGCTCGGGATGGGGCTGCCGGTACCAGGTCGGGTACTGCGAGGCGTCGCGAAGCCTGAAGTCCGCGCTCATGTCGACCACGCGCGCGCCTGCCGCCATCCACGCCGCTGCCTTGCCGGCGCCGACGTTGTGAGGCAGGCAGCTGAAAACCACGTCGACCCCGGCAGGGTCCGGCTCGGCCTGGAACTCGCCCTTCAGGTCCAGGAGGGGAAAAACCTCGCCGTAAGACTTGCCCGCGAACGAACGGGAGGTCAGCTGGACCAGCTCCACGCCCGGGTGGCGGGCCAGAAGGTGGACGGCCGTCATCCCGGCGTAACCGTTGGCCCCCGCGACTGCGGCTTTCAGGAATTTTGCCACGAGCGCATGAGTATACGCAATAGTGCATAAACATGCGCCACTAGAATTGCGCGCGTCCGCCTACGCCGGCTCGTTGAAGAAGCAGGACTCCGCGCCGGTGTGGCACGCCGGCCCGGCCGGGTCGACGCGGAGCAGGATGCTGTCGAGGTCGCAGTCGAGCCTCACCTCGACGATCCGCATCGTGTTGCCTGAAGTCGCGCCCTTCTCCCACAGGCCCCGTTCGCGCGAGTGGAACCATGCGTTCCCTGTCTCGCGAGTCCGCATCCACGCTTCCTCGTCCATGTACGCGAGCATCAGCACGCGCCCGGTCTTTTCGTCCTGCACGACAACGGGCACGAGGCCCTTCGAGAAGTCCGGGTTCACCGCCTGACCTCCAGACCCAGCTCCGCCAGCTCTTGCTTCACGGTTCCGATCGACAGCTCGCCGAAGTGGAAGATCGATGCCGCCAGGGCCGCCTCCGCCCCGCCTTCCGTCAACGCCTCGTGGATGTCCCGGACCGAGCCGGCGCCCCCGGAGGCGACGACGGGAAGCCGGACCGCGGCGTTGACCGCTCGCAGAAGCGCGATGTCGTAGCCGTCATGGGTGCCGTCGCGATCCATCGACGTGAGCAGGATCTCCCCCGCCCCCAGCTGCTCGCCGCGCATCGCCCATTCCACCGCCTCGCGCCCGGTCGGTCGCCGGCCGCCGTGGCTGAACACCTCCCAGCCGCCGCCGTCCACGCGCTTGCGCGCGTCGATCGCGAGGACCACGCACTGCGAGCCGAACATCTCGGCGCAGCGTGTGATGAGGGTCGGGTCGTCGAGCGCCGCGGTGTTGATCGAAACCTTGTCTGCTCCGTGGGTCAAGAGCGTGCCCATGTCGTCCACGCTTCTCACCCCGCCCCCGACCGTGAGCGGGATGAAGACCCGGTCGGCCGTCCTCTCTACTGCGTCCAGCAGGATCTTGCGCGCCTCGGACGACGCGGTGATGTCGAGGAACACGATCTCGTCGGCGCCTTCGGCGTCGTACAGCGCAGCGAGCTCCGCCGGGTCCCCTGCGTCGCGCAGCTCCTTGAACCGGACGCCCTTGACGACCCGCCCTTCGGCGACGTCAAGGCACGGGATGATCCTCTTCGCCGGCATGGGACTAGGCCCTTGCCTTGCGTGCTTTCCAGATCTCCTCACAGGGCCACCGCCGCGCCCAGTCAAGGGTCACGAACGGGTGCCGCGTGGTCGACCCTTCAGGCGGTCGAACC
The DNA here is from genome assembly GCA_035531515.1 of Candidatus Dormiibacterota bacterium. Taxonomy (GTDB): domain Bacteria; phylum Chloroflexota; class Dormibacteria; order Dormibacterales; family Dormibacteraceae; genus DATKSS01. The sequence goes on from DATKSS010000088.1 coordinate 16,815, forward strand.
TCGATCAGGTCCTCGACGTCGAAACCGCTCTTGCGCAACAGCCGGTACAGATCGCCGTGCCCGAGGTGGAACTCGGTGCCTGGATAGTCGGACCAATCGAAGCGATGCATGCCGAACTGGTCCCGAATCAGAACGTTCCTTGCCGGTCCGTCCACCTCGAGGTCGGGCATGCACAGCATGACGAGCGCGCTGTGCGAGAGGAAGACCAGCTCCCCACCGGGGCGCAGCAACCTCGATGCCTCTGGGATCCACCGATACGGGTCACACCACAGGCAGGCCCCGTACTCGCTGATTGCGAGGTCAAAGCTCTCGCTCGCAAACGGCGCCAGCTCGGCGTCGGCATGGACGAGGGGGAACTCGATTCCGAACTCCCGCTGGAACTTTCTCGCGCTGTCCAGCTGAGCGCGCGAGTTGTCGATGCCGACCGGCCGGGCTCCGCGGCGAGCCAGCCAGGCCGAGACGTATCCGGTGCCGCATCCGAGCTCGACGGTATCGCGGCCTCGAACGTCGGGCAGGACGCGCAGCTGCGACTCCGCGACGTGCCAGATCCCCCACCGCGGCTCGTGCGAGCCCCACGCTTCGCGCCCCGGCTCGACGTACTCCTTTGCGTAGTCGTCCCAGGCTGAACGATTGAGCTGGACGTAATCCTGTTCGGTCACGCGCAGAGCTCGACGAAGTTTTCGTAGATCTTCAGGCCGTCGGGTCCGCTCTTCTCGGGATGGAACTGCGTGCCCATCACGTTCGCCAGAGCTGCGGCCGCGGCCGGCGAGTGCTCGCTCGCCCCGACCGCGTGGCCGGAATCGGCCGGCGTGTAAGAGTGCACGAAATAGAAGTAGGCCCCATCCCCGATGCCTCGCCACAACGGCCAGTCACCGGTCTGCCTGACGCGGCACCAGCCGATCACGGGCAGGCGCTCCGACGTCGTGACCTCGATCACCCGGCCGGGCAGCAGTCCGAGTCCCTGGTGGCGGCCGCGCTCGGACGATTCCTCGAAGAGGAGCTGGTAGCCCAGACAGACACCGAGCACCGGTTTGCCGCCGCGGGCCAGCTCGACCAGCTGCGCCCCCAGCCCGTGCTCCGCGAGCTTGGCCAGGGCAGGCGCGAACGCGCCGACTCCGGGAAGGACGACGCCTGCCGCGCGTTCGAGCTCACCTGGGTCTGAGGTCAGCCTCGCCTCGGCGCCGACATGCTCGAGCGCCCGTTCCACCGAGCGGACGTTGCCTACTCCATAGTCGACGATGGCGATCATGCGGGCCTCCTCATCCGAGCAGCCCCTTGGAGGATGGGATGCCGCCGCCCGGGACGGCGGCCATCGCCTGGCGGAGGGCCAACCCGAGCGCTTTGAAAGTCGACTCGGCGACGTGGTGGCGGTTGCGGCCACGGATGACGTCGACGTGGATGGTCGCCCCAAGGTGGATCGACAGCGCACGCCAGAACTCCTCGAGGACTTCCGACTCGAGAGTCCCGATCCGTCCGCGCAAGGGGACGTTGTAAGAAAGGAACGGCCGCTTTCCGAGATCCACGACGACCCGGGCCAGCGACTCGTCGAGCGGGGCATATGCGGATGCAAACCGGGTAATGGCAGTACGCGGCCCGAGAGCCTGGGAGAGAGCCTGGCCGACCACGATGCCGGCGTCCTCGACGAGGTGATGGGCATCGACGTGGACGTCGCCTGCCCCGCGCATCGTGATGTCGAATCCGCCGTAGCGCGCGACCTGCTCCAGCATGTGATCTAGAAAGGCCACGCCGGTCGAGACCTTGATGCGGCCCTTTCCCTCCAGGACGACCTTCGCGGTGAGCTGAGTTTCCTTGCTCTTGCGCACGATGTGCCCCTCCCTACTCAAGCCTCACCTCCACGGCGTGGGCGTGCGCGCCCAGGCCCTCCATCTCCGCCAACCGCACGCAGGCGTCGCGGAGCATCTCCAGGTCGCCCCGGTTCAGGCTCAGCACGCTGGTCCGCTTCAAGAACGTGTGCACACCCAACGGCGAAGAGAACCGAGCCGCGCCGGATGTGGGCAGCGTGTGGTTGGGCCCGGCGACGTAATCGCCGAGCGGCACTGTCGCGTACGGCCCCACGAACACCGCGCCGGCGTTCTCCACCTGCGCCGCCAGCCGCGCCGCGTCGGCCGTGACGATGAGCAGGTGCTCCGGCGCGAAGTCGTTGGCCAGGTGCACCGCCTGGTCGAGGTCGTCCGCCACGATCACGCAGCAGCTCGCCTTGCGGATGATCTCCTTGCGCTCGAGCCCCCCGACCAGGCTCTCCAGCTCCTCTTCCACGCGGTCGGCCAGGTCCGCAGAGTCGGTGATGAGCACCGCCCATGCGAGAGGGTCGTGCTCGAGCTGCGCGGCCAGGTCCGCGGCCACGAAATCAGGACGGGCGTCCGCATCGGCGATGACCATGACCTCGGTCGGACCCGCGATTCCATCGACGCCGACCGCACCGAACACCTCTTTTTTCGCCAGCGTCACGTAGATGTTCCCAGGACCCGCGACCACGTCGACTCGCGGGATCGTCGCGGTGCCGTAAGCCAGCGCCGCGATGGCTTGAGCACCTCCGATTCGGTACACGGCGTCCACTCCCGCGATGTGCGCCGCCGCGAGGATGGCCGACGGGACGCTGCCGTCCGGCCGGGGCGGCGTAGCGAGCACCACATCATCGACTTTCGCGACCCGCGCCGGGATCGCGGTCATCAGGACCGTCGACGGATACGCGGCGCGGCCGCCCGGCGCGTAGAGCCCGGCTCGTCGCACAGGGCGCGTGACGAGCTTGAGCCCCGGCGGGCCCGTGGTCGGAGGCTGGACCTGGCGGACATGAAAGTCGCGGATCCGCTGCGCGGCGAACTCCAGTGCGGCGCGATCCGCCGCGGGCAGGCGCCCGGCGGCTGCGGACAGGTCGGCCTTGGGCACCTGGAACGACTCGCCAGGCCCCGGCGCCCAGCCGTCGAGCTGCTTGCCCAGCTCGCGCAGAGCCTGATCGCCCTCGGCCGCGACCCGGGCGCAGATCTCCGCCACCACGGCTCGTTCGGCCGCGAACTGCGACAGGTCGAGCCGGCGCCGCGACATCGACGAGTCAAGCCACGACCCGACGTCGAACCTTTTAACCGGCACCGTTGACGCCTTCTCGAAGCTTCGAAACCACCGCCTGCACCGCCTGTGTGCGCGTCTTCAGGCTCGCCTGGTTGGCGATCAGGCGTGCGGTCGAGGAACCCAGCACGGCCGCCACGCGAAGGCGGTTCTCTCGCAACGTTCGCCCGGTGGCGGTGAGGTCGACGATGCCATCCACCAGCCCCACCTGGGGCGCCAGCTCGACCGATCCGTGCAGCCGGACCACCTCGACCGCCTGGCCTCGACCCTCGAACCATGACGCGGCGGTCCGCGGGTACTTGGTGGCGACGCGGAACAGCGGCGGCCAGGTGTCAGGTCCGTTCAGCCGCGACTTGTCGGGCACCGCGAGCACGAGCCGGCACTCGCCGAAGCGCAGGTCGACGAGCTCGTAATGCGAGCCGGGCGTCTCCCACAAGACGTCCTTGCCGACGATGCCCAGGTCTGCGGCGCCGTGGTCGACGTAAGCCGGTACGTCCGCCGGCCGCACCAGGATCACCCTGAGCCCGGGGCGCTCGTCGAGCAGCTGGCGGCCGAGCTCGTCACCGCTCAGGCGGGCGACATGCGAGCGTGCCAGCAGGCGGAGGGCGCCGGCGAGCAAAGCGCCGGTGGGCACCGCGATCGAAACGTTGACCTGGGCCGTCACGCGAGCCCTCCGGCCAGCCGGCCGGCGACCTGCTCGGGCGGGAGTCGGCGGGTCCGCTGACCGCGTACGGTCCAGGCCACCGACGATTCGCTGTGGCAGTGGATGAGGTTGACAGCCCCGACCGCGCGCCACCACGCCTTGCTCTCCGCCTGGCTTCGCGGCTCGGTGTCCACCACCGCGCGCATCCCGAACAACCGCAGCGTCGAGCCCAGGCGCACGGCGGTGGCGAGGCCGGGACCGCTCCACGTCACGGACGCGTCGAGGCGCGGCAGCGCTGGTGGCCGGGACCCTTGCGTGAGCATCTCGGATACGAGGTCGAGCTGGACCATGAAGCCGGTGGCGGGGGCCGGCCGGCCGAACTTGTCAAGCAGGCGGTCATACCGTCCGCCCTGCGCGACCGGGCGCCCGACTTCGGGACCGTATCCCTCGAAGATGACGCCCGTGTAGTAGTCGAAGTCACGTAGAGCTCCGAGGTCGAGGTTCACGACGTTGCCGAGGCCATGGGTGATGAGCAGCTCCCGGACCTGGGCCAGCTCCGCCAGGGCCAGCTCGGAGCGCTTGTTCCGCACCAATCCGCCGGCCGCCGCCAGGATCTCGGGGCCACCGCGCAGAGCGGGAAACCGAAGCAGCAGCTCGTGCTCGGCGGAGCGGAGAGGCGTGCGCTCGAGGAGAGCTTCCAGCGCCACGAAGTCACGCGCGGCAAGAGCGGAGCGGACCGCCGCCTTGACCTCGGGTGGCAGCTTGACCGCTTCCATGATGCCGTGGAAGAACTCGGCATGGCCGACATCGATCTGGTACTGCCGGATACCCGCCGCCTCCAGGCAGCGCGCGGCCAGTGCGATGACCTCTGCGTCCGCGACCGGGCCCGGTGCGCCGATCAGCTCTGCGCCGACCTGATAGGTCTCGCGGCGCTGCTGGAACCGACCCTCGTCGGTCGAGAGCACCGGCCCCGCGTAGCACAGGCGCAGGGGCAGCCTCGCCGAACGCAGCTTGCCCGCCACCAGCCTCGCGACCGGGACGGTACGCTCGCCCACCAGGGCGACGACATCGCCGCCGGCATCGGCGAACTTGAACAGACGCCGCCTCTGCTCGGGGCCGAGCCCGAGCTCCAGCACTTCGAGGTTTTCGACCAGCGGCGTGATGACATGCCGGTAACCCCAGCGCCGCATCTCCGCGAGGAGGGATTCTTGCGCCTCACGAAGGATCTCCGCCTCGGCCGGCAAGAGGTCGCGAAACCCGGGCACGCCGCCCAGAAGCGGGGTCACCGTCGGTTCACGGCGTTCGGTCATCGTCGGCGGCGCAACGCCGTGTTACCGGGGGTGAAGAGACCTCCGGGCCGCGGCCTCGGGAGTCAGGTCCACCGTCATCTCAGCTGTCGTCCTCGTCGTCATCCGAATCGCCGTCCGCATCGTCGGAAAAGTCGATCGGCTCGGCCTCGTCCTCAACTGCGTGCATGCCCTCCTCGAGCTCGTCGGTGACGGGGGTTTCGACCAGCGTCTCCTCGTCCTCGTCCTCGGTGAAGACCTCGACGTCTCGCGCCAGCAGGCTCTCCTTGGCGTAAGGCCGGAACTCCACCTCGCGCTTGCGGCGCATCGGAAAGCTCGGCTTGCCCGCGAAATGCGGGTCCTGGTAGGTCTCGCGGACGATCAATTTGACCGTGCTGCCGTCGCAAGATGTCACGCCGCCCTGGTACCGGTTGCCGCCGCGCATGAACTTGATGAGGCGGCGGGCGAGCTTCGCTTCAAGCGTGCCCAGCCGGACTCCACGCGAGGTCTCGGCCCAGATGCCGTCCCCGTCGACCCGAAGCTCGGCGACATCGCCCGCTGCGACCCTGGAGCAGATGTCCGGGCTCTGGCCTTCGAGCGGGGTGATGATGGTCTTCCCCATCTCCTCGACGAAGAGGTTGAGGTCGACCCGCGTGCCACCGACCTTCAATCCTTCTTTCTGGTGCAGCAACGCGTTGATGCGCGCAGCGTTCTTCTTCGCGATCGAGTTCATGGGGTTGAGCTTCAGCGCAACCTCGTACGCGGCCTTCGCGTCCTTGAGCTTTCCGAGCTCGGAAAGTGCCTTGCCGAGTCGATTCTGGGTCTCTTCGTCCGTACCGAAGCTCTCGATGATGAAGCGGTTGAGCTTCACCGCCTCGTCCCACTTGCCGGCGACGGCAAGCTGGACGGCGTCGTCCCCGTACTGCGAGCGGGGTTTCAGGTGTTCGCTGGTTTCAGTCTTCAATGCTCGCTCCATACCGCTGGCCCCCCACGCGGAATAGACGCGGGAGGAGGGACAACGAGTATAAGTTCTGCCGGGACTCGAGAGATCATCCGCCCGAAGATGGCGTCCTCTCCGTGGTGCGTCCCGCCTTCTTCGCGGCAGCCTGTATGAGCCTGATCGTGTCGGCCGCCTGCACGGGCGGCGGTCCCGGCGCCGGCGCGGCCGGACCGCTGCACATCGGCGTGGATCTCCCCCTCACCGGCCCGGAGGGTCCTGCCGCGCAGCCGGCGTTGAACGGGATCCGCTTTTTCGTCCAGCAGCATCCGACGCTCGACGGTTTCGACGTGTCCATCACATTCGCAGACGACGCCGCCGGCGGCTTTCCCAACCCGCAGCGCGGGGCGTCCAATGTCGCAGGGTTCATCAACGACCCGGCCCTGGTCGCCGTCATCGGGCCCTTCGACTCCCCGGTCGCCCGCGCGGAGATCCCGGTGGCGAACGCCGCTGCGCTGGCGATGGTCAGCCCTTCGACCAGCAGTCCCTGCCTGACCAGAGACACCTTCCTCCCGGCGGCTCTCGACCCGAGCGGGGTGGCGATCAACTTCTTCCGCCTCGCTCCGACCGATGACCTGCAAGGACCGGCGGCGGCCGACTATGCGTTCAAGACCCTCCACGTTCTGAGGGCCGCCGTCGTTTCCGACCGTGAGGCGTACGGGCAGGCACTGGCTGCCGGATTCACGAAACGGTTCGAGAAGCTGGGCGGCAGCGTGGTCGGCCACGCGGACCTCGATCCCAAAACCGCCGGCGACGCCACGGCTTTTCTCACGGGCGTGAAAACGGCCGGTGCCCAGGCGGTGTACTTCGGCGGCGCGACCGCCGGCAACGGGTGCGCCATCAGGGCGCAGATGAAAGGCATCTTCGACCCGGGGACTGCGACTCCTTTCCTTGGGCCAGATGGGATCGCGGACGATCCCGCATGCGTCGCCGCGACCGCCGGCAATGCCTTTCATCCAGCTTTCGGCGATCTCGGGTCTGACGGGCGTAACGGGCACGATCGGCTTCGACCACGCTGGGGACACCGGCAACCGCGTGCTGTCAGTGACCGAGCCCGCAGGGGACGACCCGGCCGTCCCCTGGAAGCTCGCCGGAGT
>DATKSS010000089.1:0-2652 GCA_035531515.1 Candidatus Dormiibacterota bacterium
CTGTCGAAGCCCCATGGTCAGTGCGACCGAGTAGAGGGCCTGCAACCGATCTCCCTTTGCCGCCGCGAGGAACTTGCGCGCCTCATCAATGCTGAACGGCTGAATCTCAAAACGCTCGACTCGTGGACCATCAACCATGTCTGCTGGGTTGCGAGGGATGTAGCCCCAGCGAACCGCTTGGTTCAGCGCGGTTCGCAGTGTGCCTCGGATGAAGCGAACCGATTTCGGTGATAGCCCGGCCTTCAGCTTCTCGTTCAGTAGGCGCTGGACATGAGCCGGCTCAATCCGTGCCAGGGGCAGCCGCCCAAGCGTGGGCTTCAGGTGAAGGCGGACGTGGACCTCGTAACCCTTGAAGGTCCAATGACGCACGGTCGGCTTAGCGACCTCTTCCAGCCATAGGTCTAAGAAAGCCCCAACCGTCATCCCTCGTGCGTGGGTCAGGGTCCCGGCTTCGCGGGCAGCGAGTGCCTCTGCGAGGAGGCGGCGCACCTCCTCCCTCGAGCGACCGTACATGACTTTCCGTTTACGCCCAGGCATCGAAACAGCCGCGGCGTATCCGCCGCGATATGGGTAAATCGAGCCTTCGTTGTTTCCCCTCTTATGCGCCACCGTTCCGTTTAGGAGCCCACGGGATCGGAGTCATCTGAACTCACCGTCTTGCTCGCAATCCACAGCGCAAGTCCGTCACGAGGGACACGAACGCAACGGCCAATGCGGACGACCGGGAGCTCCGCTCTCGCCATCATTTCGAAAGCCTTGGTGCGGCTAATCCCGAGCAGGCGCGCGACTTCTCGACTGTCTACAAGGAGCGGATGATCGCCGTCGATGTCGCCAGCTGGCACCTGTGGTGTGGCAATCGGGGGAACTCGCTCGCTGCGGGTTGCTCCGTGTCCCCCTCTGGCTTGCCCATATAGAGAGGACGCGAAAGAGATATTGGCGGCAGGAGGCTGGCACCGCGGGTGCGAACGGTTGGCGCCCGCATGTGAGCTGGTCATTGGGGTCTGCCCTTCCGTACGAGCCGCGATCGCACTGCGCCTGAGATCCGGCCCGCTGCCTTCGATGCCATCGGCAGCGCTGCCAGCGGCAGCGTACGAGCGAGCATTCCAACCGGGGTCACGCCGAACGCCATGCCGCCGAGGTCGCGAGTGACCCGGCCGGCGGTGCCGTGCGCGAACTTGATGCCGGAGAAGAGAGCCACCGGGGAGACGGCGGTGATCAAGAGCATGGCGAAGCCGTCGGCCATCCAGTCCGCCTTGCCGTTGTGCGGCGCGACGCCGAGCACCGCCGGCAGCAGCAGCGTGAGGCCGACGACGAAGGCGGTGGCGACGACGAACTTGGAGAGCAGCAGCCCGATCACGAACTCCGCCAGGTGAAGCGCGCCGCCGGCCAGACGCGGCCAGATCGCGAGCACGCAGACCAGGGGGACGAAGGCGGTGATGGTGAGTACCAGCGCCGCGCGCACGATCAGCTCCAGGTAGACGACCAGCGCGAGGAAGCTGACCAGCAAAGCCATGAGGATCAGCGCCACCACGTTGAGGTGGATCTGAGCGGGATCGACGCTTCCGGCGGACACCATCGCGTTGGGACTGGCGGCGGCGAGCTCCTTGTCCCAGGCGTGGCCCAACAGAGCGGCGTGGACGGTGGCGTACTGGACGATGGCCAGTCCGGAGTAGGCGAAGAAGACGCAGCCGATCACTCGCGGCACCACCGAGAGGTCGAGCCCGTGCTCGCCGCCGAAGATGCGCTCGATGATGCCGAAGGCGACCACCGCGGCCAGGATCAAAAGCGAGATTGCGAGCACGCGGTTGTAGATCGGGACCAGGGCGGTGAAGTCGGGCTCGGTGGCATCGCCGAAGGAGTGCATGAGGTTGGAGATGCCCCAGAGCGCGTCCTTGATCGCCCAGGTCGTGATCGCCTGCACGATCTGATTCACGTAGCCGGCGTAGGGGTCGGTAGTGGGAGTCACGAGAACAGCCGTCCGGCGTAGTTGGCGGCGGCGATGCCCAGGTAGAGCAGCGCCACGGCGGCGATCGAGACCCCCAAGGACGACTTGGACCGCTCGGCGAGCTGTGGGTTGGAGCTGAAGGCGGCAAGAACCCAGCCGATCAGCGAGACGGCGATGCCGATGCCGGAAACCAGCACCAAGAGACCGGCGGCGTTGTTGGCCAAGTGCTCGAGCCCGGCGAGCACGTTGGGCGGCAGCCCTCTGAAGTCGGGGCGGACGACGATGTCAGAGACGCGAAGGATCAATAGGAATCTCCTTTGCCGCCGAGGCGGCGCACGCCGGTGGACAGGGACGGGCGGCGCGGGGACCGGCCGGCTGGCGCGCCTCCTTCGGCCAGCCGGCGAAAGTGGGGGACCTGGTCCCAGCGCCTGAGCTGCAAGCGGGCGGGTGGCGCCGAGGCGTAGACCAGAACGGCCTGGCCGAGACGGCGCAGATCGTCGGGGCTGGAGAGCGGATGTCCGAGGCGCTGCTCCGAGGAGCCCGCGTTGCGAGAGTTGCCGTGCTGGACGCGATAGGTGCGTGTCTCGTCGCCGATGGCGCGGCTGAAATGCTCGAGCGTGATCAGGTCGCCTTGGCCGGGGAGGAGAAGGCGGGCGCGGCAGTTGTTCCAGACCGTTCGCGCCTCTTCGCGGCCGTAGCCGGCTTCG
>DATKSS010000090.1:0-11601 GCA_035531515.1 Candidatus Dormiibacterota bacterium
GTCCGGGGGCAACCTCAACGTGCCGGTCGTGCTCACGATGGCCATCGGCGGCGGCTACAGCGACGGCGCCCAGCATTCGCAGACGCTCTACGGGACGTTCGCCCATCTGCCGGGCATGAAGATCGTCGTCCCTTCGACGCCCTATGACGCCAAGGGCCTGATGATCTCCGCCATCCGCGACGACAACCCCGTCCTCTACATGTTTCACAAGGGCGTGATGGGGCTGGGCTGGATGACACCCAACGCTCGAGCCACCGGAGAGGTCCCCGAGGAGCCCTACACGGTGCCGATCGGGAAGGCGGACATCAAGCGTCCGGGGCGCGACCTGACCATCGTCACCGTCTCACTCATGGTCCACCGCGCGCTCGACGCCGCGGACGACCTGGCCAAGGAGGGCATCGAGGCCGAGGTGCTCGACCTCAGGTCGATCATTCCGCTTGACCGGGAAGCGATCATCGAGTCGGTGCGGAAGACCCGCCGCCTGCTGGTCGTGGACGAGGACTACCGCAGCTTTGGGATGACGGGAGAGGTGATCACCAGCGTGGTCGAGGGAGCCTTCGACTACCTCGACGCGCCGCCGATGCGGCTCGCGCTGCCCGATGTGCCGATCCCCTACAGCCGCCCGATGGAGCAGTTCGTGCTGCCCAGCCGGGCTGCGATCGCGGCGGCCGCTCGGTCGCTCGCCGCCAAGAAGTAGGGAGGAGTCGGGAGGTGGGGGACGGGGGCTTGCCCTCGTCCCTCCTTCCCACATGGCCGTGATGGGACCCGAGGAGGCAGCGTGCGTCGTGAGGTCCTGATGCCGCGCCTGGCCGAGGAGGCCGAGGAGGGCGTCGTGGTCACCTGGTTCGTCGAGCCGGGCGGGCCCGTCAGCGAGGGCGACCTCCTGGCTGAACTCCAGGTCGCCAAGGTGAGCAGCGAGATGCGCTCACCCTTCAGCGGCCGGGTCGTGCAGCTGCTGGTCGAACCCGGCGGCGTGGCGATGCAGGGGGTTCCGATCGCCGTGATCGAGGAGGGCGAGGCGGCGGCGCCATCCGTCCCGTCTGCGCCAGAAGCCGTCACAGCGGCCGCGGAGAAGCCGCCGGCCGCTGGTCCGGCGCCGGCCTCGCCCTCGGCCCGGCGCCTGGCGCGCGAGCTGGGTGTCGACCTCGCCGGCGTGAGGGGTTCGGGACCCGGCGGCCGCATCGTCGAGGCTGACGTTCAGGCCGCCGCTGCACCGAAGGCGGGCGGTGAGAAGAAAGCAGTCGCGGCCGGCGGGACTCGGGTAGATCCTCTCACGCCGATGCGCCGCGCGATCGCCGAGCGCCTGACCACCTGGCTGGGCTCGACCGCCCAGCTCACGCTCACGGCGGAGGCGGACGTGACGGCGCTCGCCGGGGAGCTCGAATGCCTGAGCGCGGGCTCAGGGCGCCGCGCCTCGTACCTGGAGGCGGTGGTGCGTGCGCTCGCGCTTGCGCTCCGCAATCATCCAGCGGTGGGTGCTCGGTGGACGGAGAGCGGGCTCGCCTACTCGGACCGGTGCGACATTGGGGTGGCGGTCGCGCTGGCGGATGGGCTGATCGCGCCGGTGGTCAGGGACGCCGACCGCAAGGACCTCGCCACCCTGGGCGGCGAGATTGCCGAGCTGGCGGAGCGGGCGCGGGCGGAGAGTCTCAAGCCCACCGAGGTCGAGGGCGGCGCGCTGAGCGTGACCAACCTTGGGGCCTATCGCATCGACGCCTTCACCCCTCTATTGCACCCACCTCAGACCACCATCCTCGGCATGGGCAGGGCGCGCCTGCGGCCAGCGGTGATCGATGGGGTGATCGTTCCGCGCCTGCTCATGGTCCTGAGCCTCACCTTCGACCACCGCGTCGTCGATGGCGCGCCCGCGGCCGCGTTCCTGACCGAGGTCGTGGGCCTGCTCGAGGAGCCGGCGTACCTGCTCCGCCCCGTACTCTGAGGCTCAGCCCATGCGTGTGATCGTGGTCGGCGCGGGCGTCATCGGCTGCTCAGCGGCCTTCGCCATGGCGAGGCGTGGCGCCGACGTGACCGTCGTGGAGCGCGGCGTCGCTGGGTCCGGGGCCTCCGGGGCGGCGGCCGGGATGCTGGCCCCGCTCTCCGAGAGCGACGCGCCCGGCGAGTTCGTCGACCTCTGCATGGCGGCGCTGCACGAGTTCGAACCGTGGATCGAGTCCGTGGAGCAACTCGCGCAGATGCGGGTCGATCTCGTGCGCAGCGGGGTCCTCATGCTCGCCTCGCGGCCCGAGGAGGAACGGGACCTGTTGGCGCGGCTGCCCTGGCAGCGCGACTGCGACCCAAGCGTCGAGTATCTGGATGCGGCCTCCCTGAAGCGGCTCGCGCCGCATCTCGGCGCGGGTTTTGCCGGCGCGATGCACTACCCGGGCGAGGTGCAGGTCGACGCGCGGCGCTACAGCCTCGCCCTGAGCCGGGCCGCCGTCGCAGCCGGCGCCCGTCTGCTCGAGGGCGCCGAGGTCACTGCCATCTCGACCGAATCCGGCCGGGCCTCAGGCGTCGAGATCGCCGGCGAGCGGCTGGCGGCCGATGCCGTGCTGGTCGCTTGCGGCAGCGACGCCTCGCTGCTGCACCAGGCTGGGGCGCACCTGCCGCTCGCCCCTAATAAAGGAGAGCTGCTCAGGCTGGTGCCGGCGGCGCGCCTGGCGGGACCGATCATCTTCGCGCCCGGTGGCTACCTGGCGCCGAAGGCCGACGGCAGCGTCCTGGTCGGAGCCACCCAGGCCCAGGGGCGTCACGACGTCGTGGTCGGCGCGGGCTCGGTCGCCACCCTGCTCGACTTCGCGTTCGGCGTGGTGCCGGCGCTGAGGGAGTCGAGATTCGCCGAGGCGTGGGCAGGCCTGCGCCCGACCCTTCCTGACCACATGCCCGCTGTTGGCCCCGTGCCCGAGCTGGACGCACTGTGGGTGGCCGACGGACACCATCGAAACGGCATCCTCCTCGCCGGCTGGACGGGGGAGCACCTGGCCGCGGCGATGCTCGATGGGGCATCCCTGCCGGAGGTGGTTGCGCCGGGTCGCTTTAGGGCCGCCGTCCCGCGGTGACCCGGCCCTGCGTCGCCGGGGGGAGGGGGCGATGCCGCCGGTCGGCCTAATCGCCAACCCGGTCGCGGGCACCGACATCCGCCGACTGGTCGGGCAGGCGTCCGGAGTGCCAATGCATGAGAAAGTGGCGACCGTGCGACGCGTCCTGCGGGGCCTGGCCGCCGGCGGCGTCGAGACCGTCTTCTACATGCCCGACATCGCGGGCTTGGCGCACGCCGCGGTCGCCGGCGAATCCGTTCTCAGGTGCGAGCCGCTGCCTATGCGTCCGTTGGGGACGGCCGAGGATTCAACCCTGGCCGGCCGTCTCCTGGCTGATGCCGGCGTGGCCGCGATCATCACGCTTGGCGGTGACGGCACCAACCGAGCGGTGGCGCAGGGCTGCGGCACAGTACCTCTGGTGCCGATCTCGACGGGTACCAACAACGTCTTCCCGACCATGATCGACGGCACCATTGCGGGCCTGGCTGCGGGACTCTTCGCGACAGGTGCCGTTCACCGGGATGCGGCCTGTCGGCAGACCAAACGCGTCGAGATCGTGACGGCCGGCAGCGAGGACTTCGCGCTCATCGACGCCGCGGTGTGCATAGACCACGTCACAGGCGCGCGCGCCGTGTGGGATCCGCGCCGGGTCAGCGCGGTCGTCATGGCGCGCGCAGATCCCTGGGCGGTCGGCCTTTCGTCCATCGGGGGCCGACTCCGTGGGGTCGCCGACGACGTTTCGCTGGGACTCTACGTCGAACTGGGTCGGGGTCCGGTGGTCACCTGCGTGCTGGCCCCAGGCCTGGTCGCCGAGGTTCCAGTCGCAGCTTGGCGAACCTTGGCTCTCGACGAGGAGGTCGCACTCGACGTCGGTCACGGCACCATCGCTCTTGATGGCGAGCGGCAGTTGAGCGGCAGCGGCGATGTGCGAGCGCGGGTAACCCGTGCCGGACCGGTCGTGGTCGATATCCGAGGAGTGCTGGCGGCGGTTCGTCACCGGCAGGGCTGGGCTTAGGGCACGCTTCGCCCTGGTCCGCGCAGGAAGGCTCGCACCCAACGCTCGGCGGAGAACTCGCCGCTCGAGAGGTCTCGCCAGCTCAGCGGCGTGCCGGGCGCCAGCGGCTCGCCGCCGAAGACTTCAGTGACGATTGCTCTGGGCGAAAAGCCTTGCAAGCGAGCGGCCTGGATCCGGCTCGCCAGCTCCTCCAAATAGTCGAGCTGGTCTCGCACGAAGGGCGCCGGGTCAGTGATGAGGGAGCGATGACTGGTGGCCAGCGCAGCCGGCTGGAGGTCGAGCACCACGCGCAGCGTCTCCATCATCGCCCAGGGGTCCTCGCCCGGCATGGCGATGCTCTGCCTGCGGCGGAGCGCGACGTCGCCGGAGAAGAGCCAACCGCTGGGCTCGTGCAGGTACCCGAGCTGGTCAGGGGAATGGCCGGGTAGGCGAAGCGTGCGCAGAGGCTGGCCTTCCGGTGGGTGCAGCTTCACCGGCTCGATCTGGCCCCAGAGCGCGGCGCGGTAGTTGGGCACGCGCGCTGGTCGGCGCAGCCTGGCCGCCGTGCTGCGGCCGCCGAAGAGCGGGACACCGAGCCGCGCCACAGCGGCGGCGCCGGCGGAATGGTCCTCGTGCCAGTGGCCGATGACGGCGCCCTCCAGCCTGCGGCCGCGCAGCCAGCCCAGCAGTTCCGCCACCGTGTGGGCGCCGCCGGTGTCGATGAGGAGGCCGTCCAAGTACCAGGCCGCCACGTGGTCGAAGCTCTCGGGCCGTGTGCCGAGCCGGAGCTCGACAGCCGGGCCACCGTGGTTGACCGCCTCGATCATTGCGGCCATTGTCGCCGGGTCCGAAAGCTAGTTTGCTGTGACCGTCATCTACATGAGCGCCGTCATGCGAGCGCGCGGCGATTCTGGTCGCCATTACACCGCTCGCATCGTGATGTAGCATCGGGTGCAATCTTTCGTCAGCGGTGGAGTAGCCACATGGGCTGGGGAGTTCGAAGGATGGCAACGCAGGTCACGGAGACCGGTCAGGTTCTGAATCACCACCTCCAGGCTCTCGGGGCCGGCAAGCTAGATGAGATTCTCGAAGACTATGTCGAGGACTCTGTCTTGATCATGCCGGACGCGACGATCAAGGGACGCGACGGCATTCGGGCGGTGTTCGAGGGATTTCTTTCGGGTCTTTTCAAGCCCGGGACCTACGAGTTCGCGCTGGACACGCGCCGCTTGGAAGGCGATGTGGCATACATAATCTGGCACGCGAGGTGCGCATCTGCCGACATCGTGTTTGCCACTGACACTTTCATCGTCAAAGACGGAAAGATCGCTGTTCAAACCTTCGCCGCGAAGATCGAGCCTAGATAGGACGCCGGACGGTCGAGCTCCGATGCGGGTATGGGACGCTACTCGGCCCGTGGCGCGCTCTCTGAAGAGGCGGGCAGACGGCTTGATGATCAAATTGCGCCTGTCTGATCCATGCAGCGACGGCTGATATCCGTCCTCAGAGCGTTGATCAGTAAAACCGCCGGTCAGCGCGACGTGGCACCTAGGCGAATGGCGTGTAGCAACGCATGTAGCAACCCGGGCGGCATCCGGCGATTCGCAGCGGCAGCTGGCGGACTTCAAGCGCGGACGGAGCGAACTGAAACGGCCTCTGGCGGAACGTCCCGAACCGACCGCTACTGCGGTTCGGGACCGTGAGGGCCCCAGGTTCAAATCCCGCGGCCCGGACCAAAATCGAAGTCAAAGCTCCGCCTCGAACTGCGGTTAATGGGATAGCTCCGATGTCATCTGTAGTAGTTTGGTCAGAATCAGGATCGTCTCTGATGCGATGAACACCCGGCAGGCCGAGTCCAACGAGTTAGCGCCAGATAAGACCGCCCTGACATCGCCCTGAATTCGAATTACGCTGCCGCCGTGAGCCCCGAGCCGCCCCTGTCCGGAACCGCCGAAGACGTAGGCGACGGCCGTACCGTGACCGTGCTGGTCGTCGACGACAACGACGTGGCCCTGCGCCTGTGTCGGCGTGTGCTCCAAAAGGCCGGGTACAAGGTACTCACGGCTACGGACGGGCTGGAGGGGGTGTCCGTTGCGCTGGCCAATTCACCCGACGTGATCCTGATGGACGTCGCGATGCCGGGGATTGACGGCTTGGAGGCGACGCGCCGAATTAAGCAGCAGAGACCGGGCATCGCGATCGTGATCGCGAGCGTGCTGGCGACGGCGAGCAACCGCGAGCGGTTCCTGGCGGCCGGCGCCGATGACGTGCTGATGCCGCCTTTCCGGCTGAGCGACATGATCGCGGCGGTCGCCACGCTCACTGCCAATCGAGGACCGCAAATGAAGGACGTCACCGGAACGAGGCTCGGCTCGTACGAGATCGTTCCTGAGATCCTGAAAGGCGATCGTGAGGTCCGGGTGGCTGCGAAGTCGTCGGGCCCGCCCAAGTCACGACGCTGGCTGCATCTGCGAATACCCCCGTGGAGGTCGCGTCGCCGGGAGGAGCAGCCAGCGAGCCTAGCGATCGCCGCCGCCGCGGCATCGATGTCGGAAGGCAGCGGGTACGGGACTCTCGACGCCCTTCTCCACGACCAGTCGGTGAGCGAGATCATGGTCAACGGCCCCGACGAGGTATTCATCGAGCGGCGCGGGATCGTAACCAGGGCGAAGGTCCGCTTTGACGACGAGACGCAGGTGCTGGAGACGATCCAGCGCCTGGTCGCCACCACCGGCCAGCACATCGACGTTGAGAATCCGATTGTCGAGGCTTACCTCCCGGATGGCAGCCGCATCAATGCGATCATCCCGCCAGCCTCCAGCCGCGGGCCCGCTCTCACCATTCGGAAGTTCCCCATCACCGCCCTGACCATGAACGATCTCACGCGCGACGGCACCCTGAGCCCGGCGATGGCGGAGTTCCTGCAGGCGGCAGTGCTGGGCCGGCTGAACATCCTGGTCTCGGGCGCCGCCGGTTCCGGCAAGACCGCCACCCTCAACGTGCTCGCCAGGTTCGTCCCGCACAACCAGCGCGTGATCACGATCGAGGAAGGCGCGGAGCTGCAGATTGGCCATCCCCACGTAGTCTCGCTACTGCACCGCCCGGTGGACGTGGACGACGAGGGCGAGCCTACGATCAGGCAGCTGTTGCACCAGGGCACGCGGATGCTCCCGGACCGCATCCTCTTCGGGGAGGTCCGAGGCGCAGAGGCAATCGATCTGCTCGAGGCGATGAACAATGGCCAGGACGGCAGCATGTCAACGATCTCCTCCAAGTCGGCACGCGACGCGCTGTACCGCCTCGAGACGATGGTGAAGATGGCCTCGATCCACATGCCGCTCGAAGCCGTACACGCTCAGATCGCATCGGCCGTCAACCTCATCGTCCACCAGGTACGCCTGCCCGACGGCCGGCGCAAGATCGTGCAAATCGCCGAGGTGGTCGGCTACGACGCCAACGGCGTCATCTTGCGGGACATCTTCTTGCTTGGCATGGGTTCGGACCTGCGCCTGCAGTACAACGCCACCAGCTACGATCCGACCTCGCTCGACAAGGCGGCGTTCTTCGGCGTCATAGTGAGCCAGGACCTGTTCGACCCGGTGAAGTCTCGCTTCGTCCCCGCGGGCTCCGACACCATGATGCCGGTCGTCAAGGATCCGCTCATGTCCGGCCAGCGCGGCAGCGGCCAACACACGCAATCGATGGCATCCACTCAACAGATGCAGGAGGAGATGCGCAAGCTCATCGACGCCGCCCGCTCGGCAGTCGCCGACCTGCAAGCGGCCGCTTCACAGCCTGCTCCCCAGCCGCCCGCGTCGGCGGAGTTGGTGCCACCGCCCGGGATCCCCGAGCCCCCGACGACGGAATCTACGCCGGAGGCACAACAAGAGATGCGCAAGCTGATCGACGCCGCCCGGGCGGCTGTTGCCGACCTCCAAGCAGACCTCCCCGGACAGGGCGGTGCGAGCCCCGGGCCGAAGGCGTCAAAGAAACGATCGACTCGTAAATGAACCTAACCCTCGGGCCGGCGCCGACCTTCCTTTGCGATGAACACCGGACAGGCCGAGTCCGTCGAGTTGGGGCCAATTAATACCGCGCTAACATCGCCCGGAGCGAATACGCTGCCGCCATGAGCGCCGATCCGCCCCTGTCCGGAACCGCCAACGTGGGCGGAGGCGGCAATTCCGTGACTGTGCTCGTCGCCGACGACAACGATGTCGTTCTGCGCCTGTGCCGGCGCGTGCTCGAAAAGGCGGGGTACAAGGTCCTCACGGCCTCGGACGGGCCGGAGGCTCTTTCGCTGGCGCTGGCCAACTCACTGGACAGGATCCTGCAGGACGAGCACCATCCGGAATCACCGCGGCCGGACATGATGCTGCTGGACGACGCGATGCCGGGGATGGACAGCCTGTGGGCGATGCGCCAGATCAAGAAGCAGAGGCCCAGGATTGCGATCGTGATCATGAGCGTGAACCCGACGGCTAGCGACCGCGAGCGATTCCTGGCGGCCGGCGCCGATGACGTACTGATCAAGCCTATTCGGCTGGGCGACCTGGTCGCGGTGGTCGCCAAGCTCACCGCCAACCGAGTACGGCAAAAGAAGGACGTCACCGGAACCAGGTTCGGCTCGCACGAGATCGTCAAGCGGCCCGGAGGCGGCGGCATGGGCGCCGTCCCAACTGAGCCCTATCCCTTCGCGGGCTCCGGGGTCAAGGAGCCCCATGCGCTACCGACCGCCGAGGCCGAAGTTCAGAGGCAAACGATTCTCAAGGTACAGACTCTCGACTTGGCGATGCAGATGCTCGACGCTCGCGATCCATATACGGTGTGGCATTCGACTCGCGTCTCCGAGATGGCCGGCCACCTTGGCGAGCAGCTCGGGCTCGGCCATCGTGAGGTCGAGCTCCTCCGTACCGCCGGATTGCTGCACGATCTCGGCATGATCGGGGTCGGCGACCACATCCTCAAGAAGGGGGGGCGACTCAGCGAGGAAGAACGGGATGTCATGCGCCGCCACCCTGAGATCGGGGCCGATCTGATCGCTCGGCATGCCGCGCTGGCCGAGGTGGCGCCGCTGGTGCGGCATCACCACGAACGCTGGGATGGCGGCGGCTATCCACTCGGGCTGAACGGCGAGGTGATCCCGTTCGGGGCTCGGATCCTATCCGTGGCCGAATCATTCGCTGAGATCACAGGGCCACGTCTAGCCCTGAGCTCGTCAATGAGTCCGATCGACGCCGTGGAGGACATCAGCGAGCGTGCTAATCGTTGGTACGACCCTAACGTTGTCGACGCGCTACGAGAGATACATGAGCTGAAGCCGCTGAAAGTGTAAGCACATATACGTCCAAACGCTGCCGCTCCTGGGGGTTGCAAGGTGGGGCCGCGACCAGACCGGATCACCCAAACGGGAGCCTTCGCGTGTAGTAGTTCATGTAGTAATCCGAGGCACTGAACCAGCTCGAAACCGGTCTAACGCGCGTGCGCGAAGCCGCCAATCGATCTCAAACCCCTCGAACACGGTCTCGGTGGACGAACCCGCGTCGAGTGCGGGCTTATCGACAGCTAACCGAGCCCCTCCAAGAAAGCCGCCACCTTCAACTAACACGATCGTTCGAGGGGAGTCCGACAGCCAGTGCGCGGCTCAGAGTTTCAATATGAGCTGGATTGAGGACGTCGCCACCACTCACGAGACCGTTGATTGACCGAGCGCCTTCTAAGCGGACCCCCTTGTACGATTCGGGTGGGGCCAACAGCGGCCATTCCCCGTCCACGAAACACAGAACGGGAAGGACGGGTAGGGCAGCGAACTCCCCACCTGTCGACTCGAGCACCCGCTTAACCGCAGCTACCTGCCAGCCCATGTTCTCCGCGAGTTTCGAGCAGTCGCGACTGCCGACATAAAGGCGATCGTCCGTCTTGAGTAGGCTGCCACGATCCCGAATCCGAATCAAACCTTCGTAACGTTTCGCGTCGACCACAAATATTCCTGCAGGCGCGATGACGATGTGATCTATGTTGCCTTTGGTTCCGGGTACCCGGCGATCATTGAGGACTTGAAGTCCCTTGACGCTGTTAATGGCGGCAGCAAGTTTTCTTTCTCCGGTCGATCCGCGCTCCCATGCCGCTGTGGACTGGGGCTCGCCAGTTAGTGCCAGGGCGACCCCACCGACGAAGTTGCCGAGCCTCGCCTTGACCCTCGCATCTCGCGCGGTGCGCCTTCGCTCGTATTCGCGATGTGCCGAGGCGCCTGCAGTGCCGGCGTCGAGTGCACGTTCAGGAGTGGGGAGACGATTGGGGGGACAGCTGACGCACCTAGTGGTTCTGGCGGCTCGGTGATACAGCGCCTCTGAGCCTTTGGCCAGGTCCTGGCCGCACAACACACATTTCGACGGGTAACGCAGCCGAAGACGCTGGAGCTTCAAATCCGCGCCGCTGGGCTGCTCTGGGTAGCCGGGCTCCATTGAGTTGCGAGTCTAGGACACCCGGTTGACGTCGGCCCCTGCTGAACGGCTTGGGATTACCCTGTCGTGGTTCATGGCCTCACCACCCTTTCGTCTTGAGTTCTATGAGGACGAGACTGGTGGCCAACCCGTTCGGGATTGGCTCCGGACCGAACTATCGTCTAGTGAAAGAAGAACGGTTGGTGCCGCTATGTTTGCGATCCTTCAGCAGCAAGGGATCGGTGTGTGCGACTCTGAATTTGGCCGCCAACTCGGTGCTGGCATCTTCGAGTTCCGGCTCCGCGAACGTGCTCTGATAGTTCGGATCTTCTGTCACGCCCACGGGCATCGGTTGGTTCTGCTACTTGGCGCATACGACTAAGGCCGGGACCCGTCACCGCGCCGCCAAGCAAGGGAAATTGCGTTGGCGCGAGTTCGCCTCGCCGATTGGAGAGCCCGCCGTCGCTCTTGACTTTATGAGCAAAGACTCATACTATCGAGCCATGCGATCAAAGCAGAGCGCAAGGTTCGAGGACTTCTACGGTGAGTTGGAGGCGGAAGCGCAGGCTGAAGGCGCTGCCGCGATCCGGGACTTGCGGGCGAAGGAGTTCAAATACGCGTTGATCAACACGCTGGTCACGAGGCGGCGCGACCTCAAGCTAACGCAGGAGAACCTTGCGGCCCGGTCAGGTGTTGCGCAGACCGAAATCAGCCGGATTGAACGCGGCCGCAAGAGTCCGACGATGGACACGTTCAGTCGCCTGGCGAGTGCCCTGGCGATCGACTTCTGGCCGGCAGCCGACATACGCTCGCGCGCCGCTGCGGCCGCGAAAGCCCCGCCTACGCGGGCCAGTAATGTTCGCGTGGCGAAACGGCCGGCGGAGCGCTCGCGGGCCAGTTCCGTGTAGCAGTTCATGTAGTAATCCGAGACTTTGAAACGGCTCGAAGCCGGTCTGACGGGACGCTCAATGCCGCCAATCGATCTCAAAATCCTCGAAATCGGCCTCGGTGGATGACAAGGGCTAGATTTCGGGATAGCCAGCACACTGTGCAAAACCGTGAGGCCTTGGATTCTCCAAGGTGGCTGCAGTCCCACGCGCGGCGTGGGTGACCTTTTCACGCTATCACG
>DATKSS010000091.1:0-5549 GCA_035531515.1 Candidatus Dormiibacterota bacterium
TCTGCCATGGCCAGAGGTGCGGCGTGGTTGTCCTCCGCCCAGACGACCACCTGCTGGCCGACCTTCGTCCCCCGGATCACATCCTCCATCTGAACAACGTTCGATCCTCGACCACCGGGCACGTCAGGCCAGATCGGCTGCGTCCCGGCCGCGACGACGACGGAGTCAGGAGTCTCTGCCATCACCTCGTCAGCCGTGACCCGGCGGCCGAGCCTGACGTCAACGGCGAGTTCCTTGAGCTGCGCGCCGTAGTAGCGGACCACGTTCGCATAGTCGGTGCGTACGCGACCGACGAGCTCGATCCGGCCCCCGATGTGGTCCTCGGCCTCAAATAGGACTACCTCGTGCCCGCGCTGTGCGGCGACGACTGCCGCCTCGCAACCCGCGGGGCCCGCTCCGACCACGACGACCTTCTTCTTGCGTGACGGAGGGGGAGTCTCACGGACCTCCAGCTCATTGCCGGCGGCAGCGTTGTAGGTGCAGGCAATCACTTTGCCGACCCAGACCCGGCCGTGACACTCGTTACACGAGATGCATCCGCGGACCAGGTCCGGGCGACCGGACATGATCTTGTTGGGAAGGTCCGGATCGCAGATCAGCCCCCGTGCCATGGCGATCACATCGGCCTTGCCCTGCTCGAGGATCGCCTCAGCCTCGGCGCCGCGATTGATCTTGCCGATGGCGAGGATGGGCAGCTTCGACTGCCGCTTTACGGCCGCGGCATTCTCGATGAAGGGCGAGTGCTCGAAGTGGGTGGTCGGATGGATGGTCTCGATCGCCGAAAAGCCACCGGCGGCGATCAGGAAGTAGTCGAGGCGGCTTTCTGACTCCAGGAGGGCGAGCATTCGGAGCGAGTCGTCGAGGCTAAGGCCATCTGGCACGAACTCGTCGACGGAGATCTTGAGGCCGAGGACAAAGTCGTTCCCCACCTCTCGCCGAACGGCGGCGATGATCTCGCGAAGGAACCGAAGACGGTTCTCTTCGCTGCCTCCGTACGCGTCGGTGCGGAAGTTGGTATGCGGCGAGAGGAACTGCTGGATGAGCAGGCCGTGGGCACCGTGCAGCTCGACACCATCGAACCCGGCTTCACGGAGGCGCCGCGCTCCGGCGGCGAAGCTCTCGACTAACTCGGCGATCTCCTCAGGCTCGAGCTCATGCGCGACCTCGAAGAAGACGGGGAAGGCCGAACGAGGCGAAGGCGCCACCTGGTACTGGCGGCTGAAACCTGATTCCCACTGCCGGCCCATGTGCCCAAGCTGGCCGATGACTAGCGAGCCAGCCGCGTGGACTGCGTCCGGTATCGCACGAGCCGGCTCCACGAAGTCGTCACGGGAGATCTGCAGGTACCCGTAGCCGACCGCAGCGCTAGTCGGATGAACGTGGAACGTTTCGGTGATCAGCATCCCGGCACCACCTCGGGCCCTCGCCGCCAGGAACTCTGCGTGCCCAGGCATGACAAAACCGTCGCGCGCGTGCGCCGTCGTCACCGAACCCATGGCGATCCGGTTCCGAACCTCGCGACCGCCAATATGGATCGGCGAGAACAGCAACGATGTGCCGGCGTTGCTCGTGATCGTCACGACCTTCCCCTTATCCGAATTCAGGCCACGGGACAGCTGCAGGCGGCCTTTCGCCAACCATGCCTATTGTGTGTATGGTAGGAATGACGCTCGAGTTTGTCAACGCGGACTTCGCGCCGCCATCAGAGTCCCGGGGGAGCGGCGATGATGAGGTGCATCATGCGCACGACTCGAGGCTCCAGCGAAGGCAGCCGTCGCGGAGATCGTGATCGTCTGATCTGGATCCCGCGAGGTGCGCTGCGTCGGGTGTGGGGTAACGCAGGCGCTGCTGCCCTGGTTCGTCCTGCCCTGGCGCTGGGACGAGGTGAAGTGGATCGGCAAGGCGGTGGAGCTGGCGGCGGGGGGTATGGGCCAGCGCCGGATCGCCACCGCTCTGGGTCGCTCGGAGAACACGGTGCGGGCGTGGTTGCGGCGGGTTCGACGAACGGCGGCGGAGCTGAGCCGGGAGTTGCTGGCCAGGGCGACGAGCTAGGGCTGGTCGAGTTGGGAGACCGCGACCGTCGGGCTGCCCCGGCAGTGGGCGGCGGTGATTGCGATGGGCGAACAGTGGACTCGCCGCCGGGGACGGGCATTTGACCAAGGGCGACCTCTCGGGACCAACCCCGGGAACATGGCCGCCGAGGTCCAGATTCTGGGCCGCTGGTCCGTGGGCTCGCGGATCGGCGGCAAATCGAGGCCGAAGCTTCGGTGCTCAGCCTCATTAGCTGGATTAACCGCACCCGCTTGGAGTTCTTTCGGAACCTGAAGCCGTCGGTCCGCGATCATAGGAAGGTGACAGTCCACCAGAGGCAGCGGATAAGGATCAGCGCCGCCGAGCCGGCGACGTTCGTCCTCCCCTGCCACGGCACCATGGCGGTCGCGAGGCTTAGGCCCAGTGGCTACCCCGACCTGATGCCGATCCAGTACAACGTCGACGCTGACGGCCGTCCCGCGACCTGGATCTACGCCAACTCCCAGAAGACCCGCAACCTTGAGCGCGATCCTCGCGCCACCCTCCTGGTAGAGGACGGATTCGACTACGCCGACCTGGGCGGGGCGATCCTGGAAGCGGACATGGAGATCGTCCGCGACCCCACGGTCGCCGAGATGAGCTTCAAGGTCGTCGACGGCTATGCCAGGGCGGTGGAGCCCCCATGCGCCCCATCCGACGCCATGCGCGCACACGTGGCCGCGCAGGCCTCGAAACGGGTCGGCCTGCCTTTCGCGCTGACCGGGCCAGTCACCTGGGGTCACTGCAAGCTGAGGGAGACGGTTCCGGGGGATTGACCGAGGCTCGTCCGGCGAGCGCCGACGGCCGCCAGCTGCTCTCCCTCTGGACCCGGATCGGGCTCCAGTCGTTCGGTGGGGGGCAGGCGGTGCAACTCCTCGCCTACGAGGAGCTGGTTGACAAGAGACGGTGGCTCCGGCCAGAGGAATGGGCCGAGGCCTGGGGGGTCTGCCAGCTGGTGCCCGGCATCAACGTGGTCGCGGTGGCCGCACTGACCGGCTCGCGATTGGCTGGCTGGCCGGGGGTCGCCGGCGCGGTCTCGGGCCTGATGGTCCCGAGCGTGATCATCACGCTGTTGATGACCGTCGCGTTCAGCCTGATCCGGGACGTCCAATTGGTGCGGGCGGCGCTACAGGGGATCGTCTTCGCGGCGGCCGGGGGCAGCGTGATGATCGGCTACCGGCTCATCCGACCGATCCTGGCGGCCTCCGGCGCCGAGTCGGCATGGCTGCTCTGGTTCGGCGGGCTGGTCGTGCTAACGGCCGCGCTGCTCGCGCTGTCCGGCGCCGTCCCCCTGATCGCCGTGCTCATTGGGGCAGGCACCCTGTCCGCCATTGTCAGCGCCTTCCTCCGACCGCCAGCAGGGCCGCCGGAATGATCGATGCTCCCACTCTGGCGTGGCTTCTGCTGCGGGCGACCTTGCTCTCCTCGGGCGGGCTCGGCAACCTCCCGCTCCTGCACCAGGACCTTGTGTCCCGGCACTGGGCGAGCGATCGCGACTTCGCCACCGCGCTCGTCATCGGCCAGGTGGCGCCGGGTCCGAACGGCCTCTGGGTCGTGGCGCTCGGCTACCTCATCTACGGGCTGCCGGGCGCGATCATGGCCACCTTCGCCGTCACCGCCCCGGCGCTCTTGGTGGTCCCGGTGGGACACCTTCACCGCCGCTACGCCGACAACCGGGCCGTCCGGGGATTCGTTCGTGGCCTGGCCCTCGCGCTCGCGGGCAGCGTGCCGGTCATCTTCATCCGCGTCGCCTACAGCAGCTACGGCTTCGATTGGGCGGCCGCCGGGATCATGGTGGGCGCGATCGCGCTCATCGCCAGCCGCCGGGTGCCGATCATCGCCGTCCTGGCCCTCGGGGCGGCAGCCGGCGTCGCCGTCTACCGCTGACGCGGCCGGCCGTTCTGCCTCGCTGGCCAGGCCGCACCATCTCGATCAGAGTGAAAAGACCAATTGCGCCTCCTTGGCATTGATCTCGAAATGGAGCTCCCAGTCCGCCAACGCGCGAAGGGTCCAAAGATCCATCTGGCGCGTCAACATCGTTTCTCGGCGAATGCCCCTGGTGTCACCACCCGTCGGAGATCGCGATTGGCCGAGACTCTTGGCGGGCGCCCCTTAGTTCTCTCGCCAAGGCTGCACGGCGGGTTGCAACTTTCAGCTCGCCATGTAGAGCCCGCCATCGACGCAGACGACCTGCCCGGTCATGTAAGCGGCGGCAGGCGAGGCCATGTGCACGAACGTGAGCGCGATCTCCTCGGGCTCCGCCCAGCGCCGGAGTGGGATGCCGGCAAGAAACTTGTGTGAGAGCTCCTCGTCGGTGCGCAGCTTCTCGGTCATCGGTGTCGCGGCCACCGGGGCGATCGCGTTGACCCGGATGCCATAGCGTGCGAGCTCCTTAGCCGCCGATTTGGTCATGGCGATGATCGCGCCCTTGGCGGCCGCGTAGTTGATCTGGCCGATAGTGCCCTGGAGCCCGGCCGAGGAGGTTACGTTGAGGATCACGTCCGACGTCGAGGCCGCGATCATCCGGCGCGCAGCCTCGCGGGTGCCCAGAAAGGTGCCGCGGGCGTGGACCCGGAGGACGAGGTCGAAGTCGTCGACCTCCATCTTGTGCAGCATGGCCGGGCGGCTGACGCCGGCGTTGTTGACCCAGAGCGTGATCGGGCCGAGCCCGCGCTCGGCGGCGTCGGCGGCGGCTGTCACCTGCTCCGCGTCGGCAGCGTCGGCAGCCGCCGCCAAGGCATGCCCGCCGGCATCCCTGATCTCGCCCGCCACCAACTCGGCGCGTGCGCCGTCGAGGTCGACGACGGCGACCGCCGTTCCCGAGCCCGCCAGCGCCATGGCAACCGCCCGGCCGATGCCCTGGCCGGCGCCGGTGACGACCGCGACGGGCGGCCCGGACTCATCCACGGTTCGCCTCCAGGATGGTGACCGCGCTCACGGCGGTCGGCCCGCCAACGTTGTGCGCCAGCGCCCAGCGGGCGCCGTCGACCTGGTTGTCGGCCTCGCCGCGTAGCTGCTGGAAGAGCTCGACGCACTGGGCGACACCTGTGGCGCCCGGCGGGTGGCCCTTGGCCTTGAGGCCGCCGGAGGGGTTGACGGGGAGTCGGCCGCCAAGCTGGGTGGCGCCCGACTCGATCAGCCGCGGAGCTCCGCCGCGTTCGCAGAAGCCGAGATCCTCGTAGTCCATGAGCTCGACGCCCGTGAAGCAGTCGTGCACCTCGGCAACGTCGATGTCCTGGGGGCCGATGCCGGCCATGGCGAAGGCGCGGGCGGCCGCCTTCTGGGTCGCCGGGAAGCGGCTCAGGTCGGCCTTGTTCTGATGCATCACACGGTCGAGCCCGAGGCCCACGCCGCGGACCCAGACCGGGCGGTCGGTGTAGCGCGCCACGACGTCCTCGCCGACGACGATCAGCGCGGCGGCACCGTCGCTCTGCGGGCAGCAGTCGAGGACGCCGAAGGGCTCGGCCACCATGGGCGCC
>DATKSS010000092.1:0-13476 GCA_035531515.1 Candidatus Dormiibacterota bacterium
CCTTTCGGTGGCCCCGTGGTGCCCGACGTGTAGATCAGCGAGATCGTGTCCTCCGGCCCGACGGCGCGCCATGAGCTCTCGAACGAACCGGGGTCCGCCGAATACATTTCTCGTCCTTTCGCGAGCAGGGAATCCCACGACAGCACGCCGTCGGGGGCCGAGCCGTGGACGAGGACGAGGTGGCGCAGGTGTGGGGTGGAGGAGCGGATGGCCAGAAACTTCTCCAGGAAGCCTTCGTCCTCGACGAAGGCCACGGTCGCCTCAGAGTGGTTGGCGACGTATTCGATCTGCTCAGGCGCCAGGGTGTTGTAAACGCTGATGGCCGCGCCGCCGGCGTGCACGATCCCGAGGTCTGCGATGACGTGCTCGGGCGCGTTGCGGGCCATGATCAGCCCGAACTGGCCGGGGCCGAATCCCATCGACCGCAACGCCAGCGTGACGGCGGCGACCTCGTCCCTGTATCGGCGCCAGGTCAGGGACCGCCATGATCCGTCGGCCTTCCAGTGCAGGGCGTCGCGATCGCCCCATTTCGACGCCGCCGCGGCGAAAACCGTACAGACCGTTTGGCCTGAAACCGCCTTGTCGATCGACGCTCGCTCGGCGATCACGTCCATATGCGGGAATACACTACTAGCTGGTGGGGTGCGCTTGATCTACGTACGATCGCGCCGGTCGATTTTGACGCTCGGGGCTGCCGGGCTGGCGTGCGCGGCGGCCTTCGGCGCCCTGGCCGCGATCGCGTTCGCGATCCCCTCCGGAAGGCTGGCCGGGATCGCGCTTGGGGTGGGGGCCGCCGGCGGCCTCGCGATGGCGGCCTGGGCCGGAATCCAGCTCAGAAGGTGGCCCGAGCGCAAGCTCGCCCTCTTCCGCGACCGCCTGGTGGTGATCCAAGCCAAGCACGAGATGCGGGCCGTGTGGTCGCTCATGGAGACGGTCACCCTGGCCGAGACCGACGCATGGCCCGACTTCCGGCTCACCGACCGGCTCACCATCCACTCCCGCAACGAGGCGCCGCTCAGGTTCCGGCCGGCCGTCTTCGGGCTCGAGCCCACCGCCTGCCGCGACCTGATCCTGCGGCTGCGGGATGACGCCAAGCTGCGCTCAAGGCTTCCCGAGTTCGATTCAGCGCGTGACCTGGCGAGCTCGCCGGTCGTGTCCGGTGAACTTATCGAACCCCGTCTCTAAGCTCAGCGATCATGATCGCTGCTGTGCAGACGCTTCGCGGGCGCGACTTTCTCGACGTGGCGAACCTGAGCCGCGAGGAGTTGCGTCACCTCCTCGACCTGGCTCACGAGATCAAGGCCGGGCGGTGGCGAGAGAGGCCGCTGGAGGGAGCCCACGTCGCGATGCTCTTCCAGAAGCCGTCGCATCGCACGCGGGTCTCGTTCGAGGTCGGCATCGCCCGCCTGGGAGGTTCGACCACGACGCTCGGCGAGCAGGACGTCCAGCTGGGCGTGAGGGAGTCGATCTCGGACGCCGCCCGCGTCCTCGACCGATACGTCGACGGCATCATCGCCCGCCTGCGCACGCATCAAGACCTGGTCGAGCTCGCTCGTTCGGCCGAGAAGCCGGTCATCAACGGCCTCACCGACCGCTCGCACCCGTGTCAGATCCTGGCCGACCTGATGACGCTGGAAGAAATTGGAGGCGACCTTTCGGGCCAGCACCTCGTCTACATCGGCGACGGCAACAACATCGCCACGTCGCTCATCGAGGCTGCGGCTCTGAGCGGGCTCCGCCTGACGGTGGTCGGCCCGCGGTCCCACCAACCCCCGGCGTCGGTGATGGAGCGGGCGGCCCAGATCGCCCCGGGCGCTCTGCGGATCACCCTCACAGATGAGATCTCGGGCATCGACGACGCTACGGCCGTTTACACCGACGTGTGGGCGTCGATGGGTCAGGAGGCCGAGAAGGACCGCCGTGTCGCCGCGTTCCGGCGCTACCAGGTCGACCAGGGGGTGATGGAGCGCGCCCCGCGCGCGGTGTTCATGCACTGCCTCCCCGCCCATCGCGGGGATGAGGTGACCGATGAGGTGATCGACGGCCCGCGATCGGTCGTGTTCCAGCAGGCCGGCAACCGCCTGTACGCGCAGATGGCGCTGATGGCCGAGCTGTTCGGAGCGGGGGCATGATCGCCGCGATCCACCAGTTCTTCCTGCAGCTCGCCGAGGTGGCCAGGCACATCGCCCTGGTCGAGGTCGTCGACGTCGCCGTAGTCGCTTTGATCCTTTATCAGCTCCTGCGCCTGCTCCGAGGCACTCAGGGCACGCAGATCCTCGTCGGCCTGGTCCTGCTCGCGGTGGTCGGCGTCGTGGCCACACAGTTCAACCTCATCCTTCTGTCGTGGTTGTTCAGGAACGCCGCGTTCTTCATCGTGATCGGTGTGATCGTGATGTTCCAGCCCGAGCTGCGGCGAGCCCTCGACCAGATCGGCCGCATCGGCCATATCGGCCGTCCCCTCTCGAACTACAACACCCGGCTGTACAGCCAGGCGGTCTCGGAGGCGATCCGGGCCGCCGAGCGCCTGAGCACCAAGCACACCGGCGCCATCATCGCCTTCGAGCGCGAGGTGGGACTCGAGGACTATGCCGCCACCGGCGTGCGGATCAACGGCGAAATTTCCGCCGAGATGCTCCAGTCGATCTTCTATCCCAACTCGCCACTGCACGACGGCGCGGTGATCGTGCGCGGCAATCGCATCATCGCGGCGGGGTGCCTGCTGCCTCTGCCCGAGGAGGGCACCGTCCGCGAGAGGCTTGGAACGCGACATCGCGCGGCGCTCGGCCTGTCGCTCGCCTCGGACGCGCTGGTCATGGTCGTCTCGGAGGAGACCGGGAACATATCGGTGATCGAGGAGGGAAAGATCAGCCGCAACCTCGACCCCGACAGCCTTCGTCGTAGGGTGAGCGTCAAGGTGCCCACCGGCTCCAACGGCAACGGCTTCTTGAGGTTCCGCAAGTGAACCTGATCCTCGAGGACTGGCGGCTCAAGCTGCTGGCGATCGGTCTCGCCATCCTGATGCTGGGCGCGGTGGCTTTCTCCCAGAACCCTCCCACCAGCGGCAGCCTGACGGTCAACCTCAACTACACGATGCCGCCAAACCTGATCCTGATCAATCCGCCGGCGAGGACGACCGTGACCTACACCGGGTTGGCGGATGCCATCAGCCACGTGAACACAACCAACGTGACCGCTTTCGTCGACGTCACCCATGCGAAACCGGGTCCGGCGGTGCAGCTCAACATCGTGGCTCACACCACGCTCCCGCCCCAGCAGGTTTCCGTGCAGAATCCGCCACCGATCGCGGTTGACATCGATACGCTCCAGGTCAAGGAGCTCCCGGTGCAGGTGAACGCGCGTGCTGCTTCGGGCTGGAGCATCACCAAGCAAGTCGCCATCTGCCCCGGGACGTCCAACCCCAACCCATGCGTCGTCCACTTCTCGGGTCCGACCAGCTGGGAAACGAACCTGACCGCCTTCGTCTCCTACTCGGCCCAGGTCAATGTCGGCACGATCGACTCGCCCAACCAGTTGATCCAGCTCCAGAACAGCAACGGCCCGCTGGACCTGACGTCATGCGCCACGGTGCCGTGCGCCCAGTTGGACGTCCCCTCGGCCTCGGTTCATATCGAAGCGGCGGCGGGTTCCACCAGCAGCACCGTACCGCTGATCGACCAGCCTCCAGCCAACCCGCCTCCCGCGGGTTACCGGATCACCGCTATCACCATCACGCCGGCAACCGTGATCATCACGGGCGACCAGGTCGTCCTCGGGCGAATTCAGTCCATCCTCCTGCCCCCGGTCGACCTCACCGGGCGAACCTCGGATGCGACCTTCCAGGTCGCCATCCCATACCGGTCCGGGGTGACAGGCAACGTCGCCACCGCCACGGTGAAGTACTCGATCTCGGCCAACCCGAGCGTTTCACCGAGCCCCTAAAGGCGTAACCTCCGCCCCGCCGGCGCCGTTTCAAGCACTGGTCGAAACAAACGTCCTGGGAGTTGTATTCAAGTAAAGAGATGTGTGGAATCATCGGTTACCTCGGCGACAAGGAAGCTACTCCGATCTTGATGGAGAGCCTCAAGCGGCTCGAGTACCGTGGCTACGACTCGGCCGGGGTCGCCGTCCTGGAGCTCCCCAAGGCCGGTGCGGCCGGCCGGACCAGCATCACCAAGTCCGAGGCCAAAGTCGACACCCTGATCGAGAAGCTGCAGGCCAACATGCCGACAGGCACGCTGGGCATCGGCCACACCCGATGGGCGACCCATGGCAAGCCGACCTACGTCAACGCCCACCCGCACACCGACTGCAAGGGCAAGATCTTCGTGGTCCACAACGGGATCATCGAGAACTTCGCCGAGCTCAAAGCCGAGCTCCAGTCGGCGGGCCACGAGTTCACGTCGGACACCGACACCGAGGTGGTTCCGCACCTCATCGAGTCGTATTACAAGGGCGACTTCCTGGCCGCCGTCCGGCAGGCCTTGAAGCGCATTCGCGGCGCCTATGCGCTCGCGATGTTCTCGAGTGACGACCCCGAGCTGCTGGTCGGCGCTCGCCTCAACGCGCCGCTCGTCGTCGGCGTCGGTGAGGGCGAGTACTACGTCGCTTCCGATATCACCGCCATCATCCCGTACACCAAGCGGGTGCTGGTGCTCGGCGAGGGCGAGGTGGCGGCGGTGACCCCGCTGGGCGTCGAGGTCTCATCGCTGGACGGCGTCACGGTCCAGCCGAAGTTCGTGCACGTGGACTGGGACGTGAGCCAGGCCCAGAAGGGCGGTTTCGCCCACTTCATGCTGAAAGAGATACACGAAACGCCGGAGGCGGTCGCCAACGCGATGCGCGGACGCCTGACCGACGACGGCATCGTCTCGTTCCGCGAGTTCGAGATTTCCGATGAGGAGCTTCGCAAGATCGACGAGGTGGTGCTGCTCGGCATGGGCACGTCGAGACACGCCGCCATGGTCGGCGAGTATCTCGTCGAGGACTGGGCAGGCATCCCCGCCCGGGCCATGGACGCGTCTGAGTTCCGCTACCGCCGCCCGACGTTCGGGCCGAAGAGCTTGGCCGTCGTCCTCACACAGTCGGGCGAGACTGCTGACACGCTCGTCGGCATGCAGCGCGCCAAAGAGCGGGGCGCGATGACGGTCGCGGTGACCAACGTGTTCGCGAGCTCGGTGGCGCGCGATGCCGACGGGGCGATCTACCTTCATTCGGGACCGGAAATCTCCGTCGCGTCGACGAAGACGCTCGCCGCGCACTTGGTGAGCCTCGCGCTGCTGAGCCTGCGTCTCGCGAACGCCAACAGCCGGGTATCGCTCGAGCGCCGGCACGAGCTGGTCGACGCGATGCGGGCGCTGCCGGACCAGGTTCGCACCCTGCTCCTGCGCGACAAGGAGATCGCCGGGCTCGCCCACAAGTACGGCCACTACCGCAACTTCATGTACTTTGGTCGCGGCCTCGGTTACCCGGTCGCGCTCGAGGGCGCGATGAAGCTGAAAGAGATCTCCTACCTGCACGCGGAAGGCACCAGCGGCGGCGAGCTCAAGCACGGTCCCATCGCCCTTCTGGACAACCAGTTCCCGGTGATCGCCATCTGCACGGCCAGCTCCACCAGCGAGAAGATGGCGAGCAACGTCCACGAGATCGTGGCTCGCGACGCCCCGGTGCTGGCCCTGGTGACCGAAGGCGACCGGTCACTCGACGGCGTGGCGACGGACCAGTTCGTGATGCCGGCGGTCGAGGAGATCTCCGCTGCGATCCTCAACACGGTGATGCTCCAGCTCTTCGCGTACCACGTGGCGGTCGAGCTGGGCCAGGACGTCGATCAGCCCCGCAACATCGCGAAGTCCGTCACCGTCGAATAGCCAGATAGTCACTTCCCCGCGGGAGTTACCCGGCCGAAGGCCGGGGGATGGGGAGGGGCGTTCGCCACTAACGCCACAATGTGTCCATGCAGCGGATCGGCGTTGACGCGGTCTCGGTCGAGCGCATCGAGCTCGCCGTCAAGCGCTCCGGCCACGGCTTCCTGAACAAGGTCTACACCCCCTCCGAGCAGGCCTACTGCGCCGGGGACGCGGAGAAGCTGGCCGGCCGATGGGCGGCCAAGGAGGCGGTGATCAAATGCTTCGACGGCACAGGTATCTGCTTCCCGCGGCGGCGCATCGAGGTCCTGCCCGGCCCCAATGGGGCACCCCGCGCACGGCTGATCGGCGAGCACCGCGGCGCGCGGGTGGAGGTCAGCATCACCCACCACAGCCGCCTGGCGGTGGCGACCGCGCACCTGGAGATGCCGGAGGCTTCCGCCAACCTTCTGTCGGCGCCAGACGCGGTCGTGCTGCCCGAGCGCCCGCACGACGCCCACAAGGGCACGTTCGGCACGGCGGTGGTGTTGGCCGGCAGCCTGGGCTTGACGGGCGCGGCGTACCTCACGTCGACCGCGGCCGCGCGCACCGGGGCCGGCCTAGTCAGGCTCCTGGTGGCCAACACCATCTATCCGATCCTCGCCACCAAGTGCACGGAGGTGATGGCCACGCCGGTGCAGGAGGTCGCCCCGGGCGCGGTCGGCCACGCGGCGTACGACTCGATCCTCCGACAGATGGCTGCCGCGGAGGTGGGCATCATCGGGCCCGGCCTCGGGCGCGACAGCTCGACGTGGCGCCTGGTGCTCGACCTCGCGCTCCACGCCCGCTGCCCGCTGGTGATCGACGCCGACGGCTTGAACGCGCTGTCCGACTCGCCGCGCGCCAAGGGCAAGCTCGGCAAGCACCGGGTCCTCACCCCGCATCCGGGCGAGCTCGCTCGCCTGACGGGCAGGACCACCGACGCCATCGCCGCCGACCGAACGTCGGCCGCGCGCAAGGCGGCCAAGGAGTGGGGGGCGATCGTGGTGCTGAAGGGTGCGCACACGGTGGTCGCCCATCCCGACGGGCGCACCAGCGAGGACCCGCACGAGGTCCCGGCCCTCGCCACCGGCGGCACCGGAGACGTGCTGTCCGGGATCATCGGCGGGCTGATCGCCCAGGGTTCTGACCCGTTTGCGGCGGCCGTCACCGGCGTTTACATCCACGCCGCCGCCGGTAGGCGCATCTCCGGGCGCCTCGGCGACTCGGGACTGCTCGCGAGCGACCTCCTGCTGGAGATCCCCGTGGTCATGAACATCCTCCGCCAGGGCGGCCTCTGACCGCCTCGCTGCGCTCCGCAGAGGTGGACCTGGGCGCCGTGCGCTCCAACTGCGCGCTGATCCTGGATCACCTGCCCAAAGGCGTCCGGCTGTTTGCCGTGGTCAAGGCCGGCGGTTACGGTCACGGCGCGATGCCCGTCGCGCGTTCTGCACTCGAAGGCGGGGCCGCGGGCCTGGCGGTGGCGACGCTCGAGGAGGCGCACGAGCTTCGCGGCCTCCTGCCGGCCGAGCACGTGCTGGTGATGGGCGGGATCACTCCGGACCAGGCTCACTCGGCCGCCGCCACCGGCTGCGGAATCGGAATCTTCAGCGGCGAGATGGTGGACGCCCTGGGCGGCGGCGACGAGGTGGTGCCGGTCCACCTCAAGATCGACACCGGCATGGGCCGGTTCGGGTGCAGCCCCGACGAAGCCCCCGTGCTCGCTCGGCGGATCGAGACCTCACCCGGTTTGCGCCTCGCCGGCACCTGGACGCACTTCGCCTCCGCGGACTCCGACGAGCAGATGACCAGGCAGCAGTTCGATCGCTTCCTCGACACTCTCGCCACCTTCGACGTCGACCCAGGCGTGCGCCACGCGTGCAACTCCGCGGGCGCGCTTCGCCACCCGGAGTTCGCGCTCGATGCCGTGAGGTGCGGCATATCGATCTACGGCTGCGAGTGGCCGGGCACCGAGCCTGCGCTTGCTCTCAAGAGCGTGGTCACGCAAGTCAAGACGGTGGAGAAAGGAACGACCGTCGGTTATGGCGCTCGGTGGACGGCATCCGCCAGGTCCCGCGTCGCCACCGTGGCCATCGGATATGCCGACGGCGTGTTCCGAGCGCGCGCCAACCGGGGCGAGGTGCTCGTGCGGGGCCGCCGGGCGCCGCTCATCGGGATGGTCAGCATGGATGCCGTCACGCTCGACGTGAGCGACGTCCCGGGCGTCCTGGTCGGCGACGTCGCCACCTTGATCGGCCGCGACGGAGATGAGCGGATCACCGCGGAGGAGGTGGCCGGTTGGTCGGGCACGGTCTCTTATGAGGTCCTGACCTCGATCGGGCCGCGCGTCGAACGGCGTTACAGTTCCGCGCCCTGATGCCGGGCGGAATACCGGCCGCCTCCCTGTCATTACAGATGGTGCAAGGGCAGGTGAATCTACACTGGCTGTAGAGATGGCGGAAAGTCCCGCAAGAACTGCCTTCGCGGAAGAGGCATTGACACATCTGGACACTCTGTACCGGGGCGCGCTCCGGCTGACACGCGATCCCGACCAGGCACAGGACCTGGTCCAGGAGGCCTATCTCCGGGCCCTCCGCTACCAGCACAGCTACCAGCAGGGCACCAACATGAAGGCCTGGCTGTTCGCGATCATGCGCAACCTCTTCTGGGATCGGTTCAAGGGCTCGCGCAAAGAGGACGTCAGCCTGGACGACGTCGGTGAGTTCGTCCTGTACGACAAGCTCCGCGACGAAGGCGCCAAGCCCGAGGAGGACGTCCTGAACAAGCTCGCCGCCTCAGAGGTCGTGGAGGCGGTCGAAAAGCTGCCCCCGCTCCACCGAGAGGTGGTGCTGCTGGTCGACGTGGAAGGCTTCTCCTACAAGGACGCCGCGCAGACCCTTGGGGTCCCGATCGGCACGGTGATGTCCCGTCTCCATCGGGCCCGGCAGCAGCTCCAAAAATCCCTCTATGACTATGCAGTCGAATCGGGTATCGTCCACACCGGCGGCATGAAGCAGGTTCCTCAGCAATGAACTGCCAGGACTGTTCCGAGAAGCTCGACCGCTACGTCGACCGAGAGCTGAACGACACCGAGGTCCTGGAGCTGCAGCTTCACCTCGAGGGCTGTCCGCACTGCGAGGACCATTACGAGTTCCAGGCCCATCTCAAGCGCCTCGTCAGGCATTCCTGCGACTGCGACACCGCCCCGCCCGCCTTCCGGGAAAAGCTGCGTCAGATCCTGTCCTGACGCGCCGGGAACGGCTGCAGGCCGCCCGGCTCTACGTGATCACGGCGGACGCCGCTCCTGAGCGCGTGCTCGATGCCGCCGCGGGCGCCCTGCGTGGCGGAGCAGATGTGCTTCAGCTGCGCCACAAGACGCTGCCACGCGGCGAGCTGCTCGAACTGGCCCACCGGCTTCGGGATCTGGCCCGCGATGCTCTCTTCGTCGTCAACGACCACGTGGACATCGCGCTTCTCTCCGGCGCCGACGGGGTGCATCTTGGCCCGGACGACCTGAGCATCGGGTCGGCGCGGCGGGTGGGGGGTGAGCGCCTGATCGTCGGAGCCTCGGCCTCGAGCCCTGGCGCGGCCGGCGAAGCGGTCGCCGAGGGGGCCGACTACCTGGGCGCAGGGGCTGCTTTCGCGACGCCGATCAAGTCGGATAAGGTCGTGATCGGGCCGGGCGGCGTGGCCGCCGTGTCGGCCGCCGCCGGTGCTGGCGTGCCGGTCTTCGCCATCGGTGGCATCGACGAAGGCAATGTGGCGCAGCTGATCGCGTTAGGTGTGCGTCGCGTGTGCGTCATCCGTGCCGTGTCATCGGCGGCCGACCCCGAACAAGCTGCACGCCGCCTGCGTGAGATGCTGGATTCATGAGCGAGGTTTGGGGGCTCGGCGAGTTCGGCCTGCTAGAGCGGATCAAGCCGTACCTGGCCGCCCGGTCGGCCGACGACGACGCGGCCGTGCTTGCCGATGCGAGTGGTTTTGCCGTCGTCAGCTGCGACATGTTCGTGGAAGGCGTCCACTTCGACCTGACCTGGATGAGCGCCGCCGACGCGGGCTGGAGATCGCTCGCGCTGGCGCTCGGAGACCTGGCCGCGAAGGGCGCCGCGCCGTCCTGGGCGCTTGTCTCCCTGGCGATGCCGCGTCGATGGAAGGTCGAGAACCTTGACGGCCTGTATGAAGGGATGTCAGAGCTTGCCCGCAAGTCCGGCTTCGAGATCGTGGGTGGAGACATGAGCTCGATCGAGGGCCCGGCAGTCCTGTCCATCACGGTTGCGGGTCGAACCGAGACACGGCCGCTCCGGCGATCCCAGGCCAAGGCTGGATGGTCCGTCGCCGTCAGCGGCCCCCTGGGGGCCTCTGCGCTCGCCCTTCGTGAGCGCCGTCCGCTGCGCCTCGCACCGCGGTTGGACGAGGGGCGGAGGTTGAACCAGCTCGGCCTGTGCTGCGGCGACATCTCCGATGGGCTGCTGAGAGAGATGGAGAAATTTGCGTTCATGGCGCACGCAGGCTGCACCCTTCGCGCCGCCGACGTGCCGGTCGTCGAGGGTGCGACCCTCGAGGATGCGCTGATGGGTGGGGAAGAGGCGGAGCTGGTCTGTGCCGGCCCGCAGGAGCTGATCCAGCGCGCCGGTCTAAATCCGATCGGCGCCCTCACCGCGGACCAGGCGATCAATGTGGTCGGCTTCAGCGGCGAGCCGGTCCAGGTCACGCACACCGGCTACGACCACTTTGCTTGAGCAGGTCACCGGCTCGCCGGCGGAGACAGAGGCGGCGGGCGAGGCGCTCGGCCGCCGGCTGCGCGTGGGTGACGTGGTCCTGCTGCAGGGCGAGCTGGGTGCCGGCAAGACGACTTTCGTCCGTGGCGTCGCGAGGGGCGCCGGCTCGGAAGCGCCTGTCGCCAGCCCCACCTTCCAGCTGGTGCGCGTCTACCCGGGTCGCCTCCAACTGGCGCACGTCGACCTTTACCGGATCGAGAAATCGCCTGAGCTGGCGGAGCTGGGCCTGGATGAGCTGGCGGACCAGGGCGCGGTCCTGGTCGAGTGGGGCGAGCGGCTGGAGTTCGGGGGCGCTGCGGTCATCGAAATCGAGCATCTCGGCGGAGACCGCCGGATGCTGCGGACCAGACGTGATCTTCGCCATTGACACCTCGTCGGCAATGTCGGGGATCGCCCTGATCGACGAGTCGGGGGCGGTCTACCGGGAGGAGCTCCACGAGTCGGGCCGGTCGTTCGACCTGCCCGGCCGCTACCGCGCCCTGGGCGCGGCGGAGCCCATCTCCCGGGTCGGCGTGGCGACCGGCCCTGGGTCCTTCACCGGGCTTCGCGTCGGCGTTTCTTTCGGTCTCGGCCTTGCGATCGGCCTGGGCGTGCCGATCGTCCCGCTGCCGACGCTGAACTTGCAGGCAGCGCGCAGCGACCAGGACGTGGTCGCGGTCGCCGAAGCCGGGCGGGGCAGGGTGTACTTCATGCGCCCGGGTGGCCAGCCCGGGCTGGCCGAGCCGCACGAGCTGACCACCGACCTCCCTTTCGTCGGCTGGTTGCGTGAAGCCACCCGGCAATCGATGGTCGCGGCCGGGTTGCAATTCGTCCCCGATGCCGAGCTTCGCTCGTTCGGCGAGGCGGCGGCAAGAATCCTCGCGACGGCAGGCGAAGTTGCCTATGGTAGTCTCAAACTCGAGTACAGGCAGTCGTTCACCTCGAGGGTCTGATGGTTCAAATCAGGCAGCAGCTGGCAATCGAGCTGATGCGCGAATCGGACGTCAACACGGTGCAGGAGATCGAACGCGAGATCTTTGCCACGCCGTGGCCCCGGAATGCCTACTATCGCGAGCTCGCGTCGCGCTCCAGCGCGCACTACGTGGTGCTGCGGCAGGAGGGTCTCGACACGCGGCCTCCGGAGGTCAGGTCATCCGACTTCGACCCGACGATCGTCGGCTACGGTGGGATGTGGCGGATGTACGACGAGGCTCACGTGACGACGATCGGTGTCCGCCATGACCTCCACCACCATGGCTATGGCCGCATCCTTTTCGCGGGCCTGGTGCAGGCGGCCTATGACATGGGCGCGAAGTGGGTCACGCTCGAGGTGCGCACGACCAACGACAACGCGATGCGCATGTACGAGGGGTTCGGATTCAAGGTCATCGGCCGTCGCAAGGGTTACTACACAGACAACGGCGAGGACGCGATCGTGATGTGGTCTGACTCGATCCACTCACCTCGCTTCCGCCGGGCGTATGAATCCAACCTGGAGCGGATCGAGGGTGATGTGCGCGGCCTGCGCCGCGAGCTGATCGCCGGGGGCGAATAGGGCCCGATCGGTGCCGCCGGCGCCGATCCAGATCCAGACCATGACCGAACCCGTGGCGCTCACCCAGGACGAGCTGGCGTTGATCCTGGAGGCGCTCGAGGACGCCGCCTTCTATCGCGAGACGCGCTCTCGCGTGCTCGACAGTGCGGTGAGGCGCAACCGGCGCTCGCCGGCGAGCGGCGTCGAGCGCGGGAACGACGTCGCGCTCCACAAGCGTCAGGCGCAGGCTTATGGGGCGCTCTCCCTCAAGCTGAGGAAGCAGTCTTGAGCGGGGGCGCGGAGGCGTCGGTTGTGAAGCTGACCCTTGGGATCGAGACCAGCTGCGACGAAACCTCGGTGGCGGTGGTGGCAGATGGGCGCCGGATCCTGTCCAACGTCATCCACTCCCAGGTGGACCTGCACCAAGAGTTCGGGGGCGTGGTGCCGGAGCTGGCCGCCCGCGACCACCTCGAGCGGCTTCCCCACATCCTCGAGCTGGCCCTTGAGGGCGCCGGGGCCAGGCCGGCTGACGTCGACCGCATCGCGGTGACGCGCGGGCCGGGCCTCGCGGGGTGCCTGCTGGTCGGGCTGGGCTTGGGGGAGGGGCTCTCCGCGGCCTGGTCGAAGCCCATCACGGGTGTCAACCATCTCTGGGGCCACATCTACGCCGCCATGCTGACCCGGCCCGACCTCGAGCCGCCGCTGCTCGGGCTCGTGGTCAGCGGCGCCCATTCCGACCTGGTGCGCATGCCCGCCCACGGCCGCTTCGAAGTCATGGGGAGAACCCGAGATGACGCCGCGGGCGAGGCTTTCGACAAGGCGGCCCGCATGCTCGGCCTCGGCTATCCGGGCGGGCCGGCCCTCGACCGGCTGGCCCGCACCGGCGACGCGCGCGGTCAGCCGCTGCCGCGTCCCTCGCTCCCAGGCCTCGAGTACAGCTTCAGCGGCCTCAAGACCGCCCTCTTGTACCGCCTGCGGGACCTCGGGGAGAAGGCCGGCCCACAGGAGCGGGCCGACCTCGCCGCGTCCTTCGAGCAGTCGGTCGTCGAGTCGCTGCTGGAAAAGCTCGACCTCGCGCTCTCGGTGGAGCGGTGTTCCGAAGTCGTCGTGTGCGGCGGGGTGGCGGCCAACACCCTTCTGCGCCGGCGCGCGTCCGAGGTGGTCGCCGGCCGCGCCCGCCTGACCATGCCTCAGCTCGACCTCTGCACGGACAACGCGGCCATGATCGCCGCGGCCGGTTTCTTCACCTCCGAGCTGGGTGGGGAGGATGGCTCCCTGAAAGTCGATCCCTCTCTAGGATGGGGCT
>DATKSS010000093.1:0-20969 GCA_035531515.1 Candidatus Dormiibacterota bacterium
CAGACGCTGACCATCCTGCTCGCCAGCGTGGCTGCGATATCGCTTCTGGTCGGTGGGATCGGCGTCATGAACATCATGTTGGTGTCGGTCACGGAGCGCACGAGCGAGATCGGCCTGCGCAAGGCCCTCGGCGCGACACCCGGCGATCTCTTCCGCCAGTTCGTGATCGAGGCCGGCGTCCTCACCGCGGTCGGGGGGCTGCTCGGAGTCGGCACCGGCCTGGCGGCCGGGTACATCGTTCCACGTACCGCCAACATCGCAGTCCACATCACACCCTTGCCGGTGCTGGTCGCCGTCGGAGTGGCGGTAGTCGTGGGCCTCGTCTTCGGAGTCTACCCGGCGCTGAGAGCGGCTCGGCTAGCGC
This sequence comes from Candidatus Dormiibacterota bacterium, assembly GCA_035531515.1. GTDB lineage: Bacteria > Chloroflexota > Dormibacteria > Dormibacterales > Dormibacteraceae > DATKSS01. The sequence goes on from DATKSS010000093.1 coordinate 365, forward strand.
CGATCGAAGCACTGCGAGCTCAATGAAAACCTGTCTCAGGAGGGACCCATGAAACGTTCGAACCTGCTGGTGGTGGTCGGGGCCACCATCGTCGCGGCCGCATGCGGCAACGCGGCCAGCGCATCCAACTCGGGCACCGCGGCTTCACCAAGTCCGGGCGGTGGGGCGGCCGCGTTTCGCAACGGCACGTCGGGTCAGCTCGTGCAGATCAACGGCCAGACGCTGATCATCACCGGCCCCAACGGCGACACCACCGTCACCTACTCGGCCACCACGGCCATCACCAAGACCTCGACCGCGACGCTTGCCGACATCACGGTCGGAACCTGCATCGTCGCGACCGGGACCAAAGATGCCAGTGGGGCGATCACCGCGACCACGGTGCGCCTCGCGCCCAAGACGGCCGCAGGCTGCGCCGCGAGCTTCGCGCCTCTGCCGGGAGCCGGGGCAACGCCGCGCCCCAGCGCATCCCCCAGGCCAACCCCGAGCGGACTGGCCAACCGGGCCGTCGTCACGGGTGAGGTCACCGCGGCCAGCGGCACCTCTGTGACCGTTCTGATGACGGCCAACGGCAGCCAGACGATCGCGGTCCCGACGACTGCTGTGGTGAGCAGGAGCTTCTCCGTGACATCGGCCGACCTGCAGACGGGCGAATGCGTCCGCGCAACTGGAGCCAAGGATGCCGCGGGGACCGTTGCGGCGACGTCCCTCACGATCACCCCTGCCGGACCGTCCGGGACCTGCACGACCGGGTTCGGCAGCGGCGGCCGGGGCGGGTTCGGCGGCGGAGGCTTTGGCCCGCCCGCCGGCGCAGCCACCGGAGGCTAGATCAAGTCGGCCGATCAGGCTGACGAGGCATCGCAGAGGACGTCGAACCCCGGCGTCCTCTTTGCTTTCAGCTTGCGGTCGACGGCGTAGGCCTCGTAGCCCTCGACGCGCTCGATAAAAGCAAGGCCGGTGTCCCTGCCCATCGCGAACGCCGCCGTCGCGTACACGTCGGCCTGAAGGATGTCGGGCCCGACCACGGTGAAGCTGAGGAGCTCGTTCGCCGCTCGCCCCGTGTGGGGGTCGACGATGTGATCGCCCTTCTCATACGTGCCGGATGTGGCGACCGCCAGCCCGCTTGCCAGGACCACCCGCACGACCTTGTCTTTCTGGACCGGGTGCCTGATCCCCACGCGCCACGGGCCACCGCTCTCGCTCAAGCCGCGGGTCTGCACGTCGCCGCCCGCGTCGAGGAAGAAGTTCTCGCAGCCCCCGCGGTCGAGGATCGAGCAGCCGCGGTCGATCGCCCACCCCTTGACCAGGCCCGAGGGGTCGAGCCTGCCACCGAGCCACGCTGAGAAGTAGCCGTCGGTTGCCTGCTCGTACAGGCGGCAGAGGTGGAGCGCCTGGAGGACAAGGTCTCCGGCTTCGTCCTCTTTCAGCTCACCCCTGTTGATGCGGCTCACGGCGCTGTCCGCAATGAACGGGCTGAAGACGCCGTCCAGGAGCGTGAAGTCCGCGAACACCTCGTCCAGCACAGACTCGTCGACATCCGCGTCGGCGACGTGGACCGTGACGGGCATGCCCATCACCTCCTGGACCCGATGCGCGGGAGCCGTCGGTTCGACCAATCAGCCCCTGTGCGCTTGCTGCAGAGCGGACTCCACCGACTGCGCGTACGACTGGCTGGTGTACGTGGCGCCGCTGATGATGTCGATCTGCGCGCTCTGGGCCTGGATCACCTCGTCGTGGAGCATCGGCCCCGCCACCTGGCTGATGTAGGCCGACTGCGCCCGGTCCTGGGGCATCTGGATGGGCTGCACGTCGGTGATCCGGCCATTGCTGATGATCACCTTCACCTGCACGTCACCGAACCGGTTGGGGAAATCTGACCCCGTGAAGGTGCCGTTCGCCCCGGTGGGGCTCGGGCTGGGCGATGGCGACGGCGCCGCCGAAGGCGTCGACGATGGCGAGCCCGGATCGGTCGGGCTCGGGGAGGGCTGATTGGGCGACGGCGACTGCGCCGGCAGCGCCGACGCCAATCCCGCGGTGTGTGGGGTGACTTTGTAGCTGACAAGCCAGGCGACGCCCACCATCGCCGCGCCGGTCACCATCACCGATCTCTTCATGACAGTCGAAATGCCTCCGTTCGTATTTGGTCGGGCGGAACGCCCAGCTTCTGCAGACTCGAAACGACCGACGCCGTCATCGGGACGGGCCCGCAGACGTAAACCACGCGCTCTTTGATCTCGGGTACCAGCTTGGCCAGCACCTCGGTGCGGAACCACGAATCCTTGGGTCGCCTGCGAGCGCCTTCCTCGGTCAGCAGGTAATCGAGGCGGACTCCGTGCCGTTCGGCGAGCGTGTCGAGCTCTTGCTTGAAGACGAGGTCTCCATGTGCGTGAGCCCTGTAGAGGATACGGACGTCGAATCCGTCCATGGCCATCTCCTCGGCGAGCGGCCGGATGGGAGTGATGCCGATTCCGCCGGCGATGAGCAGCACCTTGCGCAGCGCGGGTCGCTCGGTGAACTTGCCGAAGGGGCCCTCGACCAGCACCGGCGTCCCGGGTTTCAGGTTGTGAATGGCGCCGGTGAAGTCGCCGATGTTCTTGACAGTGATCCGCAAGAGACGGCCGTCGGGGATCGCGGAGATCGAGAACGGGTGGGCCTGCCACCAGCGCGTGCGGTCGAGGAAGCGCCAGATCGCGAACTGTCCTGCCTGGGCCTCGAACTGGTCGAGGTCGCGGCCGGCTATGTACACCGAGAACACGCCGCGGGCCTCCTTGTGGACGGACTGGACGCGAAATCGGTGGCGCTCATAGGCGAGCAACGGCTTGGCGATGCGATGGATGACCAGGAGGCCGATCACGTAGACGTACAGGAAGCACCAGTAGAAGACGAACACAGGATTGCCGGCGAAGTCGACTCCGGTGGCGAGCTGATGGCTGAAGGCGAGCGCCACCGCCAGGTAGCTGTACAGGTGGACGTAGTACCAAGTCTCGTACCTGAGGTGACGCCTGGCGATCGCGATCGAGATCGCGACGATGGCCACGAACAGTCCGAGAGCCACGACGGCTCCGAGCAGACCCTCGTAGTTGGCGATGAAGTCGCCGAGCTGTTGGGCGACGTTCTTGCCATCACCAAGCTGATAGCCGAGCGTCTGAAACACGGCGTGAGCGAAGATGAGCCCGACGGCGGCATAACCGTTCCACTTGTGCAGGACCGCCATCTTTTCGAACCCGAAGGCCGCCTCCAGCCATGCCGTGCGGGCCATCAGCAGGAGCTGGCACAGGACGAGATAGGTGCCGATGAGCCCAGTGATACGGCCCAGCCCGTTGAACGCGTCGCTCGCGCTGCGCGTGATCTCGAAACCGGAGCTGGACCACCACAGGACGAAGATGACCAGGGCGTTCGCAACGAAGAAGAGGTAGACGGCCTCGGGCCTTGACCAGGCGGCCTTCTCGCGCACTGGCGCGACTGATCCTCTGATCTCCGTGGCGGATCCACTCACTCCGCGTTCGAGGTTACCGACCGCACCTTAAAGATCGCTGGGAAGCCCCCGCGCCGGGCCCAAAGGTTGCGTAGGTGCTAATATTTAGCCATATGGCAAGGGTCTCCCCCAAAATTCCACCGGTCGCGGATGATGCGAGCGGCGCGCGCGACGTCATCCGCGCGATCGCGGACCTCGTGAGCGTGCTCGAGCCCCAGTTGCTCGAGGTCTGGCGATCGACGGGCATGACCTTCAGTCAGCGCCGACTCTTGAGGCAGCTCCGCGACGGCCCGCGGTCGGCGGGAGAGGTGGCCGCAAGCCTCGGCATATCCGCGCCCACCCTGACCCGCCAGCTGGCGAAGCTCGAGGAGCACGGTTACCTGACTCGCGCCGTGGACACGGCCGACCGCCGCAAAGTCCTCGTGGAGCTGACCGGGGAAGGCAGGCGACTTCTGGCCGGCCACCACGTGTTCGCGGGGAGCCCGATCGCGCTGGCGGCGCGCGCCCTGACCTCACCCCAGCGACTGACGCTGATCGAGAACGTAGGCGCGCTGGTGAAGCTTGCCAGGGACATGGAGGTCGAGACCGGTGCCTGACCCGATGCCTGCGCCCGCCGTGCGCGCGAGCGCGATCACCCGCCGTTTCAAAGACGTCGTGGCGGTCGACGGTGTCAGCTTCGACATCGCCCCCGGCGAGATCTTCGGCCTGCTCGGGCCCAACGGAGCCGGCAAGACGACCACGATCAGGATCCTGGTGACGCTTCTGCCGCCCAATTCCGGCGAAGCGGACGTGTTTGGCCATGACGTGGTGAAGGAGACGATGGCCGTGCGCCGGATGATCGGCTACGTCCCGCAGCAGCTGTCGGCCGACGGTTCGCTGACCGGTTGGGAGAACGTGATGCTGTTCGCCAGGCTGTACGACGTGCCTCGGCGAGCGCGCAAGCCGGCGGTCTCCCACGCGCTCGAGCTGATGGGCCTGGGCGACGCGAGGGATCGACTGGTAAGCACCTACTCGGGCGGCATGATCCGTCGGTTGGAGCTGGCGCAGGCCTTGATCAACGAGCCGAGGCTCTTGGTCCTGGACGAGCCGACGATCGGGCTCGATCCCATCGCGCGCGGAGAGGTGTGGGAAAGAGTGCAGACGCTGCGCCACGAGATCGGGACCACCATCCTCATGACCACGCACTACATGGAGGAGGCCGAGCAGCTCTGCGACCGCCTCGCCCTGATGAACCATGGCCGGATCAGCGCGATCGGCTCACCGCCAGAGCTCAAGCGAGCCCTGGGCCCTAGCGCAACGCTGGAAGACGTGTTCCGCCATTTCGCCGGTGAGCATTTCGAGGAAGAAGGAGGGAGCTTCAAAGATGTGCGCGCAGTCCGTCGCACAGCACGCCGCGTGGGCTGAGTCCACCCGCGCCCCCGCGTGGTGGCAGGTGCTGTTCAGCCGGATCGTCACGTTCTGCTGGGTCGAGGTGGCGAAGATCAGCCACGACCGAACCGAGCTGTACACGCGCGCGATCCAGCCTGCGCTGTGGCTCGTGATATTCGGAGAGACCTTCTCCACCATCCGCGCGATCCCCAGCGGCGGCAAGCCGTACCTGGATTTCATGGCGCCGGGGGTGATCGCGCAGTCGGCGCTCTTCGTCGCGATCTTCTACGGGATCCAGATCATCTGGGAGCGCGACGCCGGAATCTTGACCAAGCTCCTCGCGACGCCGACTCCCGCCGCGTCGCTCATAGCGGGCAAGGCATTCGGCGCCAGCGTGCGCAGCCTGGTCCAGGCGGCGGTGGTGGTCGTCCTGGCGGCCTTGCTCGGCGTGCGCTTTCCGTGGAACCCGCTCGTATACCTGGCCGCGGCCGTCGTGATCATCATGGGGGCTGCCTTTTTCTCCATGCTCTCGCTGACGATCGCCGGCATCGTCCTCAACCGCGACCGGCTGATGGGCATCGGCCAGGCCATCACTATGCCTCTGTTCTTCGGCTCCAACGCCCTCTACCCGATCAGCGTGATGCCGGGCTGGCTGCAGGCCATCAGCACTGTCAACCCGCTGCGCTACGAGATCGACGCACTGCGCGGCCTGCTGATCGGGACGCCCAGCAACCTGGGCCTCGATTTCGCCGTGCTTCTCGTGGCGTGCATCGCCGGCATCACCACGTCCTCTCGCCTGCTGAGGCGCCTGACCCAGTAACCGATCGCCGGCTCAACTTGTAAGGTGGGCCCATGCTCCTCGATCTCCCGAAAGAAGTCGAGGACTTCCTCCGGCGGCCGAATGCCGCGGTCATAGCCACCGTCCGGCCCGACGGGTTTCCTATGACGGTGGCGACCTGGTACGACTGGGAGCATGGCCGGGTGCTCGTCAACATGCACGCGAACCGCAGCCGCCTGGCGTGGATGCGACTCAACCCCAAGGTGTCGCTGACCTTCTTCGACCAGGACTGGTATCGGCACGTGAGCCTGTATGGGCTGGCCGACACGATCGCGGACGACTTGGACCTCGCCGACATCGACCGCCTCGCCCGCCGTTACACCGGAAAGCCCTTCGGCTCGCGGACCCAGAAGCGCGTGAGCGCATGGATCGCCCCTGTCGGATGGCACGGTTGGGATCCGGCGGGTGCGCTGGCAAGCCCGCCCAGCGGCCGATAGAAAAGTCCGGAGCTCGTCCTCGCCTCGGTCGTGTGATCCTTGGCGTGTGGCAACCGCCGCGCAGTCCGTCCAGGCAATCGCCGACGACCAGGTCCACGGAGCCGGCTATCTCGCCCGCAAAGCCCTCGGTCTGCTCGCGCTGGTAGGCCCGGACGAGCGCGCGAGCCTGGGCCGAAACCTCGCGAGCTTGCGGCCCGAGATGCCTGCCATCGCCGCGGCGGTCTCGGAGGCGATGCAATCTGGCGACGTGCGCTCCGTGATCCGGCGAGCGGACGCGGAAAGGCGCCGCGTGGCGCGGTCGGCCATCCGCGCCCTGGCCCGTCGCCGGGTCGCGACGATCTCGAACAGCTCGCTGGTGGCGCGGGCCCTGGTCTACGCGAGCCCAGCTTCCGTCCAGGTGGTGATCGACGGGCCAGCCGACGAGGGCAATCTCCTGGTGTTCGACCTGCGCGCCGCAGGTCTCCAGGCCTCCCCCGCCACGCTCGCCGAGCTTGACGCCGAGATCGCGGTCGTGGGTTGCGACGCAGTGTTCGACGACGGCACGTTCGTCAACCGGCGTGGGACAAAGGCCCTCGTGGACCGCCTGCCTACCCTCGTCCTCGTCGACCGGTGGAAGCGGGTCGGCGGGCCCCCGCCGAGGAGCTGGCCCCGACCAGACGTGCTGGAGCTGGTCCCGGGCGAGCGGGTCCGAGCACCGGCATGAAGCTGTCGTCGTTTCAACCGGCCGTGACTGACTGACCGGTTAGACTGCACCGCCGATGCCGAGGCCTGGTGCCAAGAAAGCCGGCGCGAATCGCGACCTCCTGGTCCAGGAGCTCACCGCGGCCCAGGTGCACCTGCTCCGGAACACGTACCACCTGATCGGCCAGCGCGGCGTCCACCAGGTGGCGCTGGAGGACATCGCGACGCTCGCGGGTGTCAGCAAGGGCATCCTTCTCTACTACTTCAAGACCAAAGAAAACCTCGTGCTGGCCACAATGCGCTGGGCACTGTCGGCCACCGCCGACCGCATTCACGGCGCGATGGCCAGGGCGCACAGCCCCGAGGCCAAGGTGCTGGCCATGATCGATGCGATCTGGGTGGGCGCCGAGACCAACCGCGAGTTCTACCTCACCTACGTCGACCTGGCCACCTACGCCGCTCGAAACGAGAGCTTCACCGAACTGTCGGCGACCTTTCACTCGATCGTAGACGCCCTCTACGCGGACGCGGTGCGCGAGGGAATCGACGCGGGGGCCTTCTCAGCCGAGAGCGTCGAAGAGGCGGCAGCGGTCGTGAGGGCAATCATCGATGGGCTCTTCCTGCAGTGGATGCAGGACCGCGCCTGGAAGCGACGGCACGCCGCTTTCAGGGAGATCTGCAAGAGAGCCGTGATCACTTACCTGGCCCGCCCGGCAGGCACGCCCGCACCCTGACCCCTCGGCGCTATACGTCCCCCGGCGCGCGGGTCTACCGGCACTGGCCGCCCCTCCCCCGACGGGGCATCGTCAGGCTCACAGGAGAAGTGAAAATGTCGATACTCGTCACCTACGCCACCAAGTACGGGGCGACCCGGGGCATCGCGGAGCGCATCGCCGCGACGCTCAAGACCGAGGGCCTGACCGTCGAGCTCTTGCCTGTCAACGCGGTCAAGGACGTCGCCGCGTACGACGCATTCGTCATCGGCAGCGCGGCCTACATGGGCTCGTGGCTGAAGGAAGCGGGCGAGTTCGTGCGCAGCAACCAACGCACGTTCGCCGCCACGCCGGTGTGGCTTTTCAGCAGCGGTCCCCTCGGCACCGAGACCAAGGACCAGCACGGCCGTGACGTGCTCGTCGCTTCAGAGCCCAAGGAGTTTGCTGAATTCACCGCCACCATCGAGCCCAAAGACAAGCGCGTCTTCTTTGGCGCCCTGGACGGCAAGAAGCTGCGAGGCGTCCACCGGTTGTTCAGCCTGGTCCCCGCCGCTGACAGGGTGCTCATCGAAGGCGATTTCCGCGACTGGAAGTTGATCGACGCCTGGGCCAGGAGCATCGCCCATGAGCTCGCCCTGGCGCCGGCCGTCGGCTAAGGAGGACCGCACCCTCGGCCCAGCCTCGGCAATAACCCCCCATTGACTTGACTGACTGGTCAGTCTAAGATGCGGGGCAGGCCGGCCCACGAAGCCGGTCGAGGAGGGCCCCGGATGTCCATCGCAGCGCCGAGCGGAATCGAAGAGCTCCTCGAGTCCTGCACCGCGCTGTGCGCCGACTTCACCTATCCGGCGGTGAAGCGCTGGATGGAGGAGCACCCGGGCGGCAAGGTGATCGGGCACTTCCAGGTCTACTTCCCCGAGGAGATCGTCCACGCCGCCGGCATGCTGCCCCTGAAGGTCATGGGCGCCGGCGACCAGATCGAATCGCGGTCGGCCGACTCGCACATCGGCTCTTTCATCTGCTCGATCTGCCGCAGCTCGCTCGAGCTGGGCCTGTCAGGGCGACTCGGAATGATGAGCGCTTTCTACACCCATCCCATCTGCGACGTGGCCCGCAACCTGGCGGGGATCTGGGGCCGCAACTTTCCCGGCCAGCCGGCCGAGATCCTGTATCTGCCCCAGAACGCCAACTCATCGCATGCCGCCGCCTACCTCAGTGAGGAGTACGGCCGCCTGCAGGCCTCGCTTGAGAAGATGGCCGGCGGGGCGGTCACAGTCGATACGCTCAACCGCAGCATCGCGGTGTTCAACGAGAACCGGCGGCTCTTGCGTGATCTGGATTCGATCAAGAGGACGACCCCGTGGTTGCTGTCCGCACGCGACGCATATGCGCTCACGCGCGCCGGTTCTGTGATGCAGCGCGAGGAGCACAACGAGATCCTGCGGCGCGCGCTCGAAATGCTGCCGGAGCGCGCGGGCCGCAAGCAGGACCGAGTTCGTGTCGTGTTCGAAGGCGGTTTCTGCGAACAGCCACCGCTCGACATGCTGCAGCTGATCGAAGAGGCCTGCTACGTCGTCGACGACGACCTCCTGATCGGCATGCGGTGGCTGACCGAGGACGTTCCCGACGACACGGACGACCCCTTGCTCGCGCTGGCTACCGCCTACCTGGAGACATCGAGCTACAGCCCCGTGCAGCATGACGACCGCAAGCCGAAGGAGGAGATGCTCATGGCGCGCATCGAGGCGTCCGGGGCGCAGGCGGCAATCCTCGCCGCAGCGAAGATGTGCGAGCCTGGCATGGACGAACAGGTCGCATACAGCCGCGCGCTCGAGGCTCGCAAGATTCCCTACCTGATGCTCGAGTTCGAAGAGAAGATGTCGGCCCTCGAGCGCATGCGGATGGAGGTCGAGACCTTCGTGGAATCGATCCTGTTCGATTGAGCATGGTTGATGGCGCTCTGCCGGGAGCACCTCCCCATCCCCCGGCTGCGCCGGATACTTCCCCGCCAGCGGGGAAGAGTGAGGAGCTGATCGGCCGCGGGCGGCGTGACGGCAACCGTCTCTTCAAGGAGTGGTTCGACGAGCTGAACGCCGTGGCGGAGAACCCCGAGCCGACCGCCTACGTGTTCGTCATGGGCTCGATGGCCGAGGTGCTTCGCGCCTTTGACTTCCACGTCGTGTTCCCGGAGATCAACTCGCTCCAGCTGGCGGTCAAGAAGCAGGCCCTCGAGTACTTGAACAAGGCGGAGGACTACGGGTACTCGACCGACGTCTGCGGCTACGTGAAAGCCGACGTCGGGGTACAGCTTCAGCGCGGGCGGCACTCGAACGGCCGCATTCCCAAGCCGAGCCTGGTCATCGGCACCAACATGTGCAACACCTACGTCAAGTGGGTGGAGATCTGGCAGCGCCTCCACGGCTGCCCGGCCTTCGTGATCGATCTTCCAGGGCAGCGTGGCATGGGCTGGCGGTCCGAGCCTGGCGAGCCTGCCTTCGAGACGGACCGCCGGTACGTGCAGGGCCAGCTCGAGGAGCTGATCGCCCTCTGCGAGAAGGTCAGCGGGCGGAGCTTCGACATGGAGCGCCTCAAGCAGGCGATGGGTCATGTCAACTCCATGGCCGCCGACTGGCAGGCGATCCTGCGCCTCAACCAGAACGTCCCCGCGCCTTTCAACGTCCTGGGCGACGGCCTCACGTACATGGGCATGTTGAGCGCGTATCGAGGCACCCCCGAGGGCGCTCGCTACATGTCCGAGCTGCGCGAGGAGATGGAGTACAAGGCGGCGCACCGGATCGGCACCATCGCCGAGGAGAAGTTCCGGCTTCTCGGCGTGGGCCCGGCCTGCTACCCGTACTTCCGCCGGTTCCTGGAGCTCTTCCAGGACTGGGGCGCGGTTTTCGTGAGCTCGGAGTATCTCGCCTACGCCGGTGGCGGACTGGACCTGGGCATCACTTTCGACCTCGACCGGCCGCTCGAGAGCCTTGCCGAGCAGCTCGTGCTGACCGCTCAGCGCTCGATGTCGAACATGTTCTTCTCGCAGGACCGGCTTTCCGATTCGGTCACACGCTGGAAGGCGGACGGCATCGTGTATCACTCGGTCAAGAGCTGCCGCACGGTGTCGACCGGGATGGCCGACAGCCGCGAGTACATCACCCGCGTGCACGACGTACCGGCTTTGTTCATCGAGTCGGACCTGGTCGACCCGCGCGCCTGGTCCGAGGCGCAGCTCAAGAATCGCGTCGACGCCTATTTCGAGGCGCTCGCCGCACGCAAGGTCGTCGCAGCGGCGGCCGGGAGGTAACAGCGATGCTGGTAGGAGGCGTTGACGTAGGTTCCACGCAGACCAAAGCGGTGATCCTGGACGGGAGCCGTAACATCCGCGGGCGGAGCCTGATCGACACGGGCGCCATCGTCACCAGGGCGGCCGAGAACGCATTCAAGGCGGCCGTGGCGGATGCAGGCATTAAGGCTGACGACGTCGCCTATGTCATCGGCACCGGGTACGGCCGCTACAAGGTGACCTTTGGTCACGCGCAGGTCACCGAGATCAGCTGCCACGCGCGCGGGGCCCAGTACCTGTTTCCCAACACTCACACGGTGCTCGACATCGGCGGCCAGGACACCAAGGCGATCAGGGTCGGCGAGAACGGCCAGGTCATGGACTTCTGCATGAACGACAAGTGCGCCGCCGGCACCGGCCGGTTCCTGGGCGCCGGAGCCTTTGCGCTCGATATCCCGCTCGGCGAGCTCGGGCCGCTTGCACTCGGAGCCCACAACCCGGTGAAGATCACCACCACCTGCACCGTCTTTGCCGAGTCGGAGATCATCAGCTGGCTCGCCCGCGGCAAGAAGGCCGAGGACGTGCTGATGGGCGTCCACCAGGCGATCGCGGCGAGGAGCCTGTCGCTGATCCGCCGCGTCGGAGTCGAGGAGGAGGTCACGTTCACGGGCGGGGTCACCCGCAACGTGGCCATGGTCAAAATCCTCGAGGAGCTCCTCGGTACGAAGCTCAACGTGAGCCCCGACGCGCACTACATGGGCGCGATCGGAGCCGCGCTGTTCGCGCTCGACCGCGCGGCGAGCGGGGCGGCAGGCGCGGTCGAGGCACTTTCGGTTGAGACCGCGCTCGAGCAGCACCGCCACCCGGCCGGCGTGACATGCGAGGCCTGCGCGGTGGCAGGGCGTCCGATCATGCCGGCGCGCGAAAAGGTGCAGGCATGACCACGGTCCTCGGTCTCGACGTCGGCGCCACCTACACCAAGGGCATGGTCATGGACGGCGAGCGGCGCATCGTCGCGCAATCGCTGATCAAGACGGGTTTCAACCTCGCGGGGGCGGCCGACAAGGCGTACGAGGAAGCCCTCGCCGCGGGCGGGCTTGCGCCGGAGGATGTCCACTACGTCGCCAGCACCGGCTATGGCCGCTACCTGGTGCCGATGCGCGACATCCAGATCACCGAGCTCACCTGCCACGCGCGCGGAGCCGCCTATCTGTTTCCGCTGACGCGAACAGTGCTCGACGCCGGAGGGCAGACGGTGAAGGCGATCAAGGTCGATGAGCGCGGCAAGGTCCGCGCGTTCCGTCTGAACGACAAGTGCGCCGCCGGCACAGGTGCGTTCCTGGACAAGACCGCGCGTTACATGGGACTGGACACGAGCACGACCGGCGAGCTCGCGACCCGTTCGCTGGCTCCGGTCACCATCTCCAGCGTCTGCGCGGTCTTCGCCGAGTCGGAGGTGATCAACCACCTGACGGCCGGGGCGAAGCCCGAGGACATCATGTATGGCGCCGTGCTCTCGCTCGCCGGCCGGGCGATCCAGCTCATGAAGCGGGTCGGCATGGAGCAGGAGGTCACGTTCGTGGGCGGGATGAGCCGCAACGCCGCGTTCGTCAAGGCCCTTGCGGCCGAGCTCGGAAAGACGGTGAACGTCCCGGCCGGGGAGCTGGGCCAGTTCAACGGGAGCCTGGGCGCGTGCCTGCTCGCGCTGGACCGCGTCCACAAGCTGCAGTCCACCGGCCAATGGCAAAACCGCAGCCTCATGGCTGCACAAGGAGCGAGATGAAAGAGCTGGAAGCGCGACCCGCGGAGTCTTTTGATTTCCAGGAGATCCTGTACCGCAAATCGGACTGGACGGCGACGGTCACCATCAACCGCCCGGACGTCTACAACGCGTACAGCACGAGGACGCTGGCCGAGATGATCGAGGCGTTCAAGGACGCGTCCCGCGACGACAAGGTCGCGGTGCTGGTGCTGACCGGCGCCGGCGAGAAGGCCTTCTGCACCGGAGGCGACGTCAAGGAGTACCAGTCCACGTTCCTGCGCCGGCCGCACGACTACTGGAAATGGATGGCCTATTTCATCGAGGCCATCGACCTGCTACGCAACCTCGGGAAGCCCGCGATCGCGCGCCTCAACGGTATCGTCGCGGGCGGAGGCAACGAGCTCAACCTCGCGTGCGACCTCGCCGTCGCCGCCGACCACGTCACCATCCGGCAGGTCGGCACCAAGGTGGGCAGCGTGGCTTGCGGTGGGGCGACCCAGTGGCTGCCGATCACCATCGGCGACCGAAGGGCGCGGGAGATGCTGTTCACCTGCGAGCCCATCTCCGCCCAGACGGCGCTCGAATGGGGCCTGGTCAACCGGGTCGTCCCGTACGCGAAGCTCGACGCCACGGTGGCCGACCTGATCTCCAAGATCGTCAACAAGTTCCCAGAGTGCACCCGCTACACCAAGCAGCAGGTCAACTTCTGGAAGGACCTCGCCTGGCACCAGACCGCCGGCCACGGCCGCGACTGGCTGGCGCTCCACTATGCGTCGCTCGAGCCGTGGGAAGGCATGTCGGCCTTCGTCGAAAAGCGCCCGGCCGACTACGTGGGCGTGCGCGAGCGGGCGAGCGGCGAGCAGTCGTCGGAGTTCGTGTGGGGCGCGTACACGACCACTTGCCACGCGTGCGGCGCCAAGGGCATCCCGGAGTCGTTCGACTTCTGCGGCGCATGCGGCGCCAAGCTCGCCGTGGAGGCGCTGGCGACGAGTTGACGGGCAAGGTCTGTTCGGCGGCGGATGCGGTGGCCCGGTTCGTGCCGGACGGCTGCCGCGTCCTGGCCGTCGGCGGCATGCACCTGCACAACAACCCGATGGCGCTGGTCTTCGAGCTGGTCCGGCAGGATCGTCATGTCGCACGCCTGGTGACCAGCCCGTCGGCATCGCTGAACGCAGACGTGCTGATCGGAGCCGGGCTGGTCAGCGAGGTGGCGACCAGCTACGTGGGGTTCGAGCACCTCGGCCTGGCGCCGCGCTTTCGAAGCGCCGCGGAGGCCGGCACGCTCAAAGTCCTCGACCTCTGCGAGGCGGCGGTCACCCACGGGCTGCTCGCGGGTGCGGGCGGGATGCCCTTCGCCGTCCTGCCGCAGGGACTGGAGCTGTCGGACGTCTGGCGCGCCAACCCCGAGTCCTATCGGATGATCGTCGACCCCTTCGGCCAGGCACCCGTGCTCGTGGTCTCCGCGATCCGGCCTGAGGTCGCCATCGTCCATGCCGCGGAGGCCGACGAGCACGGCACGGCCTGGCTCGCGGGTGCCCACTTCACCGACCGGATCATGGCGATGGCGGCCAAGACGGTGATCGTCCAGGTCGAGCGCGTGGTTTCAACGGAGTCGATGTCGCGACGGCCCGCGGGCTCGACGGTCCCGGGCTTCCTGGTCAGCGCGGTCGTGGAAGCGGCCGGCGGTTGCCTCCCCACCTCTTCACACGGCAACTATCCATACGACGAGCCGGCGATCAGGGAGTACCTGCGCATAGCACGGACGGCCGACGGGTTCGCGGAATGGATCTCGCGGCCGATGCCGGAGCGGCTGGCCGGCGCGAGCGCGAGATGAGCGACTGGACCGTCCCCGAGCTGATGGCGGTGGAGATGAGCCGGCACCTCGCAGCCGGCGAGGTCGCCATCATGGGCGCGGTCAGCTCTCTGCCTATGGCAGCCTGCCGGTTGGCGCAGCAAACGCATGCGCCGGGGTCGTGGTACGTGGCCGGCGGCAGCGGGGCTGTGAACCCTCACCTGTCTCCCATTCCCGACTCGTCCTGTGACGAGCGCCTCCTCCAGGCCGACTGCGTGCTCCCGCTGCCTGACGTCGTGATGCTCGAGGGACGCGGGGACGTCTTCGACGTCTTCTTCGCGGGGGGCCTGCAGATCGACGCGCACGGCAACACAAACCTCGCGCGCATCGGAGATGCGGCGCACCCGAAGCTGAAGGGACCGGGCGGCGTCGGGCTCCCCTTCCTCCCGCTCGCTGGGCGCGTGATCGTCTACTCGATGTCGCACGATACCCGCACTTTTGTCGAGAAGGTCGACTTCGTCAGCGGACCCGGCTTTCTTGGTGGACCGGCGGAGTGGTCGCGCAAGCGGCGTAGCGGCCACGGGCCGGCGCTCATCGTGACGCCGTTGTGCACGATGGACTTCGATCCAGACACCCTGCGGGCTCGCATTCGCACGGTGCATCCAGGCGTGACCGCCGCCCGAGTCCAGGAGATGACCGGCTTCGACCTGCGACAGGCGCCGGGGAGCGAGGCGTGCGAAACGGCACCGCCCTCGCGGCTCGAGCTCGAGGTCCTTCGCCGCATCGACTCCGCTGGAGTGCTCAGGAGGGCCGCATGAAGCGATTCTCGGACCGTGTCGCGATCGTAACCGGCGCGGCCAGCGGGATCGGGCGCGCGACCGCGCTCCAGCTTGCGAGCGATGGCGCCATCGTGGTGGTCGCCGACATCGACCTGCCGCACGCAGAAGAGGTCGCCGCCGAGATACGCAAGGGCGGACAGGCGATGGCACAGCGGGTTGATGTGACCGACGCGGCGCAGGCTCGATCCATGGCGGCCGAGGTCCTCAGGGCGTTCGGTCGGATCGACATCCTGGTTTCCAATGCCGGCTGGGACCGGGCCGGACCGTTCATCGAGAGCGACGAGGACCTCTGGGACAAGGTGATCGCGATCAACTACCGCGGCCACCTGGCCACGACGCACGCCGTGCTGCCTTCGATGATCGAGCGCGGCTGGGGCCGCATCGTGACCGTGGCCTCCGATGCCGGGCGCGTCGGATCTACCGGTGAGGTGGTTTACTCGGGCGCCAAAGGTGCGGTGATCGCGTTCACCAAGGGCCTGGCCCGAGAGGTGGCACGGCACGGCATCAACGTGAACTGCGTCGCCCCCGGCCTCACCGACACGCCGTTTCTGGCCGGGATGCCCGAGAAGCTGATGGCTGCGATCATCCGGTCGATCCCCCTCGGGCGGGTGGGACGCCCCGACGAGGTGGCTCGCGCGATCGCGTTCTTTGCATCTCCCGATGCCGACTACATCACCGGGCAGACGCTCTCGGTCAACGGTGGTCTGAACATGCCCTGACGCGCCCCGGCGTGGTCACACGTCCCGCGGGGGCAGGGTCCATCGGCCCTACTGGGGGTTTTCCCGGTTCGTACGCTGGTGGGCAAGTTGTTTCTGCGCTACTACACGGTCATCGAGCGCCCCTTCGACGATACGGAGGGCGCTTTTTTGAGCAGCCCAGAGAACTGGATGCCGGTCCTCGCGAGCGAAGCGACCGGCAACGGAGAGAGACTGCTTTCGGAGCTCGGGTTCAAGGTCGGCGACCGGCGGGTCACGCGCAAGATCGAGCTGGAGCTCGGCCAGGCGCTGCGCGGGGCGGCGCTGACGATTCGCCCGGTCCGTTGGCACGCGGCCGACAATGCGGGACTTTTCCCCGAGCTTGACGGGCACATCGAGGTCGCGGCGCTGGGCGCCGGTGCGACGCAGCTTGGACTGAGCGCCAACTACAAGCCGCCACTGGGCCTCATCGGCCAGCTGGCCGACCGCACCTTGCTTCACCGCGTAGCGGAGGTGACGTTGAAGGATTTCGTGGAGAGGGTGGCCGGGAGGCTGAGGGGACAGCCGGATTAGACTGGGCGCACCATGGCCGAGCACGCGAAGGTTATCGACGTTTCCCGGTATTACCCGGTCCAGGGCAAGCGCGATGAGCTGCTCGCGGCGATGAAGGAGCTCGCGGCGAAGGCGGCGTCGAGCCCAGGCTGTTTCGGCGCCCAGGTCTGCGAGTCCGACCAGGAGCGCGCAGCCCTGATCGCGATCTCTCGCTGGGCCTCGCAATCCGACCTCGATGGATTCGCCGGATCGCCCAGCTTCGTCAAGGAGCGGGAGCGGATGGCCGCGCTGCTCGCCAAGCCGGCGCAGCGGGAGCACTTCCACCCTCAGTAAGTCAGGGGTCGCGCGTCGCGCCCGGGAATTCGCTCAGGGGACTCGGGTGCGACGGTTGGTAAAGGGAAAGCTCGCCCGCCCCTGGAACCCTGAGCCGAGCGACCTTGCCCCATCTTTGCTCCGAGACCGACCCCACGAACTCGACGCCCTTGGAGCTGAGTTCGCGCATGGTTTTGGCGAGGTCGTGGCACATCAGGAACAGCTCGTGCCGGCCCTGACTGCCATGTTCGGGGTGCATGGCGAGCTCGGCAGGTGGTGCTCTGAAGATCAGAAAGCCGTCACCCGCGTCGACACTGTCGAGGTCCAGCACGTCCCGGAAGAAGATGCGGGCCTCATCCGGATGCTCGCAGAAGATGATCGCGTGGAGTCCGGCGATCATGCCGCATTCATTCTGAGACCGATGGACCAATGCGCCGCCTAGCCCAGGCCACCTGGCTGCTGCTGAAGTGCTCCCACCCTGAGCCAGTCTTCACCGTCACCGCGATCGTGACCGTCCTCGCCGTGAGTGCGGGCCGCGGACCGGGCCGCGTCACCTTGATGGCCCTGGCGGTGTTCACCGGGCAGCTGTTCGTCGGCTGGACCAACGACTTCCTCGACGCCAAGCTCGACGCCGCGGCCAACCGCGAGGACAAGCCGGTGAGCGGTGGCCGGGTACCGCGTGATCGCGTAGGCACCGCCGCAGCCGTGGCCGGTGTCCTCACCATCCCGCTCTCTTTGCTCGTCGGCCTCGGCGCCGGCCTCGCGCACCTGGCCGCCGTCGCCTCGGCCACCTCCTACAACCTTGGGCTCAAGCGGACGCCCTTCAGCATCCTCGCCTATGCCATCGCCTTCGGCCTGATACCCGCTTTCGTGACCCTCGCACCACCTAACAGCCACGCACCGGCGCTTTGGGCGACCGCCGCGGGAGCACTGCTCGGTGGTGGCGCTCACTTCACGCAGACGCTGCCCGACATCGAAGGTGACCGTAGAGCCGGGTTACGGGGGCTGCCCCACGTGCTCGGCAGGCGAGCCTCGGCTTTCGCGGGGCCGATCCTCATGGCAGGCTCCGCGGTCTGCGTTGCACTCGGACCGGCGCACGTTCGCCCGCTCGTGTACGCCGGGACTGGGCTCGCGTTGATCCTGTTGGCGGTGATTCTGGTGGTCTCGGCCCTCGACCGGGCCCGTCTCGCCTTCCGCCTCACCCTGCTGACGGCGGCTGTGGTGGTCGCCACCGTGCTCTCGGCGGGGGTGTATTTCTAGGGATCCAGAAACGAGGCGGCTGCGCTGGCCTCGGACGGCGCCTTGGCGCCGGGATAGCGTGTGCGCGCGAGCGTGGCGACGATGACCACCGGCACGCTCAGCGCGGCCGCGAGCAGGAAAAGCTCGCGATAAAGGCCGGCCTGGACGAGCATCGCCCCGATGCCGGTGCCCAGAGCGCCGCCGGTGAAAGCGCCGGTCACGAATAGCGCCGCAGCCGTGCCTCGCACCTCGGGAGCGATGTCCGTCGCCCATGCCTGAACGGTCGAGTGGAAGAACGCGTAGCAGCCGCCGATGAGCACGGACGCGCAGAGGATGGCGACCACGTGCTGGTCGAGGGCCGCCACCAGGTACCCGGTCACCGCCATGGCGCCGCCGATGATCATGGGGACCCAAGGGGGCGCCTTCCAGGCGATCCGCCTCACGATCTGCGTCCCGATCAGCACGGCCACTCCGTACGGCGCCACGACCAGGCCGGCCAGCGCCGGGTTGGTGCCGGTCGACTCGATCGCCGGCGCGAAGTAGACGATGAACCCGAGCACCATCGCTCCTTCGGGAATCGCGAACAGGATGACAAAGCGCGCCCAGGGGCGGCGCACCGCCTGCATGAGTTGACTCAGCGGGCCGCCGCTGGGCGCTGGCGCACTCGATTCAGGCAGCTGCTTCATCGCGAAAACGAGGATCACCGCGATCAGGGCCGGGACCAGGAACATGAGCCGCCAGCTGAGGAAGTGGGCGAAGAGGCCGGCGCCCAGGCTGCCCACCGTGGTGCCGACCGCCACCGCGGCCAGCACGTCTGCGATCACGGAATGGCGAAGGTTGAACGGCACCATGTCCCCGATGTAGACCAGCGCGGTTGGAAGGACCGCGCAGACCGCCATGCCATCGAGGATTCGCGCGGCGATGAGCAGGTCAACATCGGGGGCGATCGCCGACAGGACGCAGCCCGCCGCCGCCATGCCGAGGCTGACGCGGATGATTCGGATCCGGCCGAACCGGTCTGATACGAAACCCCAGAAGGGCTGGGCAAGACCGTAGACGAGGTAGTACGCGGTGGCGGCGCCGGCGACGCTTCCGAGCGGGACGTGAAAATCGGATGCGATCGGGATGAGCAACGGCGCCAGCGCGAAGCGATCGACCATGGTGACAAACGGCCCGGCCGACAACAGTCGGACGTTGAACGGCGTGGCCATCGCTCCTGCCAGCCTAGCCGAGAGCTACAGTGAGCCCGTGATCAAGGTCGGCGTCCGGCTGCCCCCGCTCACGGGTTCGGCGGGCGAGTACCTCGCCGACGTGACCGCCCTAGAAGCCGCGGGCGCAGACACGATCTGGCTCGAAATGGGGGGGCTCGACGCGTGGGTCGTCATGGGGGCCCTGGCAGCGGCCACGCATCGCATGAGGCTTGGGTGCATCCTGGAACGAGACGTCCTACGCGGCGCGGCGCACCCGGAAGCAGGCATCGCCGCGGTGCAAAAGCTCAGCCGCGGCCGTATCGTGCTCGCTGCGCCGGCCGATGACCTGGCCCACGTAGCGACGGCCGGGGCCAAGCGGTTCAGCCTCGGCGAAGCCCATGGCGTGCCCGTCGACGGCGTGATCCATCAGGTCGACAGCTCGGCCGAAATGCCGCGACCGGCCGATGCACAGGTAGAGGCATGGGGCGAGATCGCAATGCCTGCCGACCGCGACGCGTGGTCCGCCGCCATGAGCGCGTATGGCGCGGCCGGCGTCACCGGCGTGATCGTGCGCTGGGATACACGCTTGGTCGATCTGCTGCGCAATGCCGAACCCGATGATCGATCCGACTTGCTGATGTCGACGGGCTGAAACTTGACAGTGGGCACCACCTGAGTTAGGTTCAACCTGCTCCAACGTCCCACAACAGGGGTTCAGGCTTCTTGTCACCAGTCACACGACGGGAGTTCCTAAAAGTCGGTGCGGCCGGCGCCGGGGCGCTGGCGGTCTCCGGGCTCGGCTTCGAGGTCGCCCTCGCCGACTCCACGACGGTCAAGCAAAACCTCAGGATCGCGGGCGCCAAAGAGGCCCACTCACTGTGCCCCTACTGCGCGGTGGGCTGCTCGCTGGTCGCTTACACGCGACAGAACAGCGACGGGACGACCCAGCTGCTGCAGATCGAAGGCGACCCGGACAGCCCGGTCAACGAAGGCCGGCTGTGCCCCAAGGGTGCGACCGCGATGCAGCTCGCGATATCGCCTCGCCGCGTCACCTCGCCGCAATATCGTGCCCCCGGCGCGACGGGATGGAAGAGCGTCTCGTGGGACTTCGTGCTCGACAAGATCGCGCAGAACATCAAGGCTTCCCGTGACGCGACCTTCGTCGCCACGGACGGAAACGGCAACACGGTCAACCGCACCGAGGGCATCGCCTTCGCCGGGGGAGCCGCGTTCAGCTCGGAGGAGGGCTACTTTGCCACCAAGCTGATGCGCGGCCTGGGACTGGTACATCTAGAGCAACAGGCCAGGGTTTGACACGGCCCCACGGTGGTCAGTTTGGCCGCCACATTCGGAAGGGGAGCGATGACGAACCACTGGCGCGACATCAAGAACGCTGACCTCATCCTGATCAACGGCGCCAACCCCGCCG
>DATKSS010000094.1:0-6323 GCA_035531515.1 Candidatus Dormiibacterota bacterium
TGGGGGCGACCACCGTGATTCCGTTGTCAGCCGATCGGGTCTGAACGTCCAGGCTCAGCTTGGGGCTCCCATGGGGACTCACAGAGTCTATGGCAGACGGTCGGGAATTTAGCCTGTCTACACTGCTGAAGCGTGTTGGAAACCGAAAGCTCGCAGCGCATTCTGATCGTGGACGACGAGGAATCCCTGGCCAAGGTGATGGCGCGCACGCTACGGAGTCGGGGATTCGAGTGCGATGTCGCCCTGGACGGGGCCCAGGCCAGGCAGCTGTTCGAGAGCCACGACTATGCCCTCGCCCTGCTTGATGTGCGCCTACCTGACGAATCGGGTTACGGGCTGCTCGAGGAGCTGAGGTCCAGGCGCCCCGACACCGCCGTGGTGATGGTCTCGGGAGTCGACGACCCAGAGCTGGGCCGGGCCGCCATGGAGCACGGGGCATACGCGTACCACGTCAAGCCGGTCGGCGCGACCCAGCTCTATCTTCTCGTCGAGAACAACCTGCGCCGCAGGAGCCTCGAGATCGACGGCCGCGCGACGATGCGGCGGCTCGAATCGATGGTTGAAGAGCGCTCGGAGCAGGTGCGGCATGCGGCCAGGCTGCAGACCGGGATGCTACCTCCCTCTCCATATAAAGGAGAAGGCTTCGAGCTGGCGGCCCACTTCAGCGCGGCCAAGGAGATCAGCGGCGATTTCTACGATTGGCACCGCGCGGTGGACGACCGGCTGACGATCACGCTCGGCGACGTGATGGGGAAGGGGCTCCCCGCGGCGCTGATGATGGCGACGGCACGCGCCGCACTTCGTGGAGCCGCGGACCTCGCGCCGATGGAAGCCGGCATGAAAAAGGCGGCCGAGGTGATGGCCGCCGCCCTCGAGGTCGACCACGCATACGTCACCGTCTTCCAGTGCTCGTTCGACCCGAAATCAGGCGAGCTCCGCTATGTCGACGCCGGCCACGGGCACGCGCGAATCCTGCGAGGCGTGACGGGCCAGGAGCTGCTGCGGGAGCGCAGCGCGCCGATGGGCATCTTCCCCGACAGCCAGTATCTCGTCGGCACGGTGATCCTTCAGCCCGGCGACACGCTGGTCGTCTTCTCCGACGGCCTGCTCGATCTCCGTCCCGACCTCGCGACCCGCGACGTGCTGCTGCCATACGAGGCGCGCCGGGCGGCTACCGCCCAGCAGATGGTCGACATCCTTGCCGACGGAGCGCCCACCCGGGAGCTCTTCGACGACGTCACGGTCGTGGCGCTCAGGAAACTCTAGAAGTGGCGAGCCAGCGCTCGAGGACTGTGGCGACCACGTGCAGCTTGACCGGCTTGGAGATGTAGTCGTCCATGCCGGCCGCAAGGCAGCGCTCACGGTCGCCTGCCAACGCTGCGGCGGTCATCGCGACGATCGGCACGCGCCGGCCGTCACGTTCGCCGGCTCGGACCCGACGCGTCGCCTCGTAGCCGTCCATCTCGGGCATCTGACAGTCCATGAGCACGGCGTCGTAGTCCGCATGGCCGAGCATGGCCACAGCCTCGGCCCCGGTAGCCGCCACGTCGGCGCGATAGCCGAGGCGCTCCACCATCCGCACGGCGACCTTGAGGTTCGCGGCGTTGTCCTCGACCACCAGGATCCGAGCCGAATTGCTTGCGGCGTCCGAAGGTTGCGGCTCGACCTGATGGTCGCTCGATTTGGGGCTCGAGCGTTCCACCATCCTGTCATGGAGCGTGTCGAAGAGTTGCGAGGGACGTACGGGCTTGACCATCTCTGCGTCGACGCCCGGTATCGCGACCTCCGATTCGCCCGCTGACGTGAGCAGGATCACGACCACGTCGTTCAACGACGTGTCGTTGCGGATCTCCGCGACGAGGGCAGCGCCATCCATGTCGGGCATCATCATGTCCACGATCGCAACCTCGAAGGGCGCGTCGGATCGGGCCGCCTGACGCATCTCGTGCAGCGCCTGGCGGGCCCCCTCGAAGCCTTGCGCGCGCATCCCCCAGGACCTCACGTAGCGCTCGACTATCGTGCGGTTGGTCCGGTTGTCGTCCACGATGGCGACTGCCGTGCCTGCCAGGTCCGATGGGCGTCGCTTGGCCCGCTCGCGCGCGCCAGACTCGCGGAACAGCGCCGTGAACCAGAACTGGCTGCCCGTCCCCTTCTCGCTCTCCACACCGATCTCGCCACCCATCAGCTGGGTCAGCATCCGGGCGATGGCGAGGCCCAGCCCGGTGCCGCCATGCCGGCGCGTGGTCGAGCTGTCGACCTGAGAGTAGGTGGAGAAGACGCGCGCCTGCTCCTCCAGGGTGAGGCCGATGCCGGTGTCGGCGACCTCGAAATGGATCGCGATGCCCGGTCCTTTCGAGGTGTGCACGCGCGCGCGCAACACGACCTCTCCAGACTCCGTGAACTTGATCGCGTTGGCGACCAGGTTGATGAGGACCTGGCGCAGGCGGCCTGGGTCGCCGATCACTGCCTCAGGCACGCCGGCATCGACGTCGAGCACGAGCTCGATGCCTTTGTTCGCAGCCGCCTCGGCGAAAAGCTCGACCGCCTCCTCCGCAACGTGCCTGGGGTTGAAATCGATGGTCTCGAGGCGCACGCGGCCGGCCTCGATTCGCGAGAAGTCGAGGATGTCGTTGATGATGCCCAGCAGCGCATCGCCCGAGGTGCGCACCGTCTCGACGTACTCGCGCTGCTCCTGCGTCAGCTCGGTGTCGAGCAGCAGACCAGTCATGCCGATCACGCCGTTCATCGGGGTGCGGATCTCGTGGCTCATGGTGGCCAGGAACTCCGACTTGAGGCGCGTGAGCTCCTGCAATTCCTCGTTGCGCATTGCGAGATCCGCCAGGAGCTCCGACTTGGCCCCCTCGGCGGCGGTCGCGGCCGCGCGGTTCTTCTCGAGCTGCAGGACGACGCGCCGCACGAGGACGCCGAACGCCACGAGGAGAAGCGCCTCGAGCATCGCCGCCGCGGGGTCGCCCGCAGCCGGGTTGACAAAGGTGACCAGGATCAGGTCCGCCACCGCCAGCCCTGCGCCGACCGCAAACTCGACCGTGGTGTAGTACAGCGCCAGGAAGATGAGCGGCAGCAGCACGAAGGGGAATGCGCGCACGACGCTGAGCCCGAACTGGACCTCCAGCGCAAACGCGACTGCCAGCCCGCCCACCGGCGAGATGGCATGCAGGTATCTCGGGATGCGCTCCCAGGGCAGCAGGACGAGCGCGCCCCCCAGGGCGGTGATCACCACCGACGCCACGAAGCCGAATGTCGTGCCACCCGACCACAGCGGGTGCAGGGCGAGGATGAAGCCGCCGATGACCGGGATCGCCGTCACCACGCCGCTGCGGGCAGGCGTGTCGATCTGGGCCAGCGGGATCAGGACGAGCGCCACCCCGACCACCGCCGCGCCGGCCAGGGCCAAAGAGCTCGTGACTGCCGCAAAGCCGTGGAGGCTGACCAGACCCACGATGGCGAGCCCGATGAACGGGTAGACCCGCCGGCTGAGTCCTTCGGCGCGGAGGGGCGTGTCGAGGTGGTTCAACTGCCGGGCCAGCAGCTTAAGCCAGTTGCCCGGCGGACGCGCGAAACCAACGGCTTAAGTGGGGTCTGGCCGGAAGGGCGGCGGCTAGACTTTGCATCCTGCGCACCTTCCATCCCGCCAGGGGGGGCGAGGTTTCAGAGGTGTTGCCAGAACCCGACGCGCCTGTCGCGCCATGGAGCCGGGGCCTGGTACGTCGAGTCACACCCTTTGCAGCCATCGCCGCCATCTTCGCCGTCCAGGCCACGGCGGACGCCAGCCCTGTGCTGGCGTTTCCGCTCTACCTGGCCGTCGTCTTGCTCGCCGCACTCCAGGTCGGCCGCACCGAGTCGGTCGCCGCCGCGACTCTCGCGGCGATCGCAATCCTGATCCGCCCGCTCGTGACCGGCGCCCAGGCCTCGGATCTCGCCCCCGCGCTGCTCCTCGCGGCCGTGCTCCTGGTCGTCACGGTGGCGGTCGGCGAGGCCGCCCGGCAAGCGCGCGAGACGGCCGTCGAGGCCCAGCGAAGGGCCGCCCGCACCGCAGCGGCGGAGCAGCGGGTCCGCACGATGCTCGAGGCGGCGATGGTCGGCCTTGCCCTCACCGACCTCGATGGAAGATGGACCCAGGTCAACGAGCAGCTGAGCCGCATCCTCGGTCGCAACCGTGATGACCTTCTCCAGACACCTCTGGGAGCGCTTGCCGCGGAAAGCGACCGCCAGGTGATCGACGAGGCGCTCGCGCTTCTTCGCTCGGGCGACATCGTGCACTGGGAGGGGGAGCTCACCCACGTCCGGCCGGACGGGACCCTGGTTCCGGTCGCGGTCGCGATCGCCAAGCCGTCTCCCGACGCCGACCTGCTCGTAGTGCAGGAGACGGACATCACAGAGCGCCGGCGCGTGGAGCTCATCCGCGACTGCCTGGTCGCCATCAGGCATGCGATCCAGGACTCGACGAGCTGGGATCAGGCCCTCCCGGTCGTTCTCGGCAGCCTCTGCTCTTATCTCGACTGGGACGTGGCGCTTCACTGGATGGTCGATTCCGAGCGCAAGGCGTTGCGGGTGAGGCACGTCAGGCGCTCCGACGGCGCGGCGCTGGACGGGTTCCTCGAAGGGAGCAAGGCCCTGTCTCTCACCGGCGGCGCGGGCCTGGTCAGCAGGGTGTGGCGTTCGGGGGTGGTCGGCGCCGAAACGAGCCTCGAGCAGGCGCAGGACTACGAGCGCCTCGAAGCGGCCCGCCGGGCCGATCTGCGCGCCGCCCTTGCGCTGCCGGTCGTCGACGGCGGAGCGGTCATCGGGGTGATCGAGCTGCTGGGCCGGCGCTCGAGGAGCGTGCGCGACGACGAGGTGACCGCGATGGCGACCGTCGGTCTGGAGGTCGGCCAGTTCATCCGTCGCAGCGAGACGGCCCAGGCCCTGCGCCGGAGCGAAGCCGACCACCGCGCGATCTACGAGCGATCGCCCATCGGGATCGCCCGCATCAGCGCCGAGGGAGAGCTGCTCGAGGCCAACCCGGCGCTGCTGGGCATGGTCGAGCATGACTTCGAGACGATGCGGGCGAGCGCGTGGCCGGACCTGCTTCGGGCTTACGACCAGGCCGCCTCGCGCCATCGCGCCGCCCCACTGCTCGCGGGGATCACCGACGGCGGAAGCGTCCAGGTCAGGGCGGTGACCGCGAGCGGAAAGTGGCTGTGGCTGCAACTGACCGCGACCTCCATCCCTGACGCCAGCGGGAGGCCCGAGCACGTCCTGGTCATGGTCGAAGATGTCACCACGGTGCGCGAGACTTCGGACAAGCTGGCCGAGGCGCTCGAGTCGCAGCGAAGCGCCAACGCCAACCTCGAGAAGCTGGACCGGACCAAGACCGAGTTCCTGAGCATCGTGAGCCACGAGTTCCGCACCGCGCTGACCGGCATCCAGGGCTTCAGCGAGCTCATCCGCGACGGAGGCCTCGAGCCCGACGAGCTGCGGGCCTATGGCGGCTACATATTCAATGACGCCGACCGGGTCAACCGGCTCATCGGCGACATGCTCGACCTCGACCGGATGGAGTCCGGCCGGATGAGCATTCGCAGCGGCGCGGTCGACGTCAACGAGGTCTTGAGCGAAGCGATGGCGCGGGCGGGCACGGCGGCCTCCACGGTCGAGTTCAAGGCCGACCTGGACCCCAGACTTCCTATCGTGTCCGGCGACCGCGACCGTCTGATCCAGGTGGTCAGCAACCTGGTCAACAACGCAATCAAGTACTCGCCAGACGGCGGCACGGTGACGCTGTCGAGCCGAGTGGAGGGCGGTTTTGCCCTGGTCAGCATTTCGGACACCGGTCTCGGCATCCCCCCCGACGAGATCGGGCACGTATTCGAGCGCTTCCGGCGGGTGCGCAGCGGAGCCGCTCAATCAATTCCCGGGACTGGCCTGGGCCTCACGATCGTTAAGCAGATCGTGGAGATGCACGGGGGCAAGATCTGGGTGGAATCGGCGGTCGGGCATGGCTCGGCCTTCCACTTCACCGTCCCCATGGCCGTGGACAACACGAGCCCCATGCAGCTCCTCCATGGCTGCTGCCGGCCAGGGTGGGGCGGGCGGTCCAGGTGGCGCAGGCGGGTCGACGCTCTTCACGGTCCTGGTGGCCGACGACAACGACGTTGCGCAGCGGCTGTGCAAGCGCGTGCTCGAGAAGGCGGGTTATGGCGTGCTGATTGCGATCGACGGCCTGCAGGCGGTGGACATCGCGCTCAAGCAGCGCCCGGCGATGATCCTGATGGACGTCGCCATGCCCGGCATCGACGGCCTGGAGGCGATGCGGCGGATCA
>DATKSS010000095.1:0-3670 GCA_035531515.1 Candidatus Dormiibacterota bacterium
GTCCGGCTACCGTGTCCGCTTCGTCACGGCGGCGACCCTGGTCAACGAACTGCTGCTGGCCCGGCAGGAACTGCGGGTGCCCAAGCTGTTGAAGGCGTACGCCGCCTTCGACTTGGTGGCGATCGACCTATGCCGACCCCGCGGCTATGCCGATGAGCGCCCCCTTCCACGCGCAACCGCCTTGGTGGGGAGCGATTCCTGTGCAGAGACACCCGTGAGCCGGTCGGCATAGTTCCTCGGGGGATTAGGCACCCTTCTGACGTCGGAACAGGGGGCTCCGGCAGGAGGGGAAGCACCATGCCGAGAGCCAAGTTGGGGTCGGGCCGATTGGAGCCCTTCGTCGAGGGGTTCAGGACCCACCTGCTCGATGCGGGATACACGCCTGGAAGCGTCAAGAACGTGTTGAAGGACGTCGGTCGGCTCGGGAGGTGGATGGCAGACGTCGGCGTCGAGGCCTCCCGACTCGACGACGCCGCCATCGCGAACCACCTCGCATCACTTCGCTCCAGAGGAGCGCGCCATGTTCCGGGCGAGCGGGCCATGCGGCCGTTGCTCCACTACATGAAGAGCCAGGCGGTATTGGACGCAGTCCCCCCACCTCGCACGCCTATCGACCAGCTGGTCAGCCACTACCGGACGTGGCTCGTCGACGATCGCGGGCTGGCGGAGTCGACCGTCCTTCGATACGAGAAGCTGGCTCGCCGGTTCTTGCAGGACCGTGCCAGTACGAACGCCGACCTGCTGAAGGGCTTGATGGGTGCGGACGTGACGGCGTTCTTGGTTCGCGAGACCGGACGCGTGGGTGTCGGCTCGGCGAAGGGTCGGGTGGCAGAACTCCGGTCGCTGCTGCGGTTCTTGCACCTGAAGGGCATGACGCCGACGTCGTTGGCAGCGGCGATTCCTCCGGTGGCCGGCTGGCACGACACCGAGTTGCCGGTGGGCTTGGTGTCGAGCGACGTGCAACGGCTGCTGGACAGTTGCGACCGTGATCACGCGGTCGGTGTGCGCGACTTCGCGATCTTAGTGCTGCTCGCGCGGCTGGGTTTGCGCTCAATCGAGGTCGCCCGTCTCGAGCTTGGCGATATTGATTGGCGAGCCGGCGAGATCGTCGTACGTGGCAAGGGCCGTCGTCAGGACCGGTTGCCGCTGCCCTGCGATGTCGGTGAGGCTCTTGCGACCTACCTGAGCGATGCGCGGCCAGCGACATCGATCCGCCACGTGTTCCTCATGTGCAAGGCGCCACGGCGGCCAATCCGCGCCGATTCGGTCCATGACGTGACCCGGAGGGCGTGTCGCCGCTCAGGGCTGACCGTCGTCGGACCGCACCGCCTGCGCCACGCTTTGGCGACCGAGATGCTGCACCGGGGAGCCACGCTCACGGAGGTGAGCCAGGTACTTCGCCACCGCGACCTGGCCACGACGGCGATCTACGCGAAGGTCGACGTGACCACGCTGCGCCAGGTGGCACAGCCCTGGCCGGGAGCGGCGCGATGAGCGCGCTCTCCGAAGCGGCACAGGACTACCTGCAACTGCGGCGCCGTCTCGGCCATGCCCTGGCGGATGCACACCGCCTGTTGCCCCGCTTCGTTGCCTATCTCGACAGCATCGGAGCGTCGACGGTCACGATCGAGGCCGCCCTGGCGTGGGCGTACGCGCCGGGGGTGGATCCAGCCAGCAGCAGCCCGGCGCGGCGCATGGCGATCGCCCGCGGATTCGCCCGCCACATGGCCAGCCAGGACTCGAACACCGAGATTCCGCCCCTCGGCATCGTGTCGAGCCACCAGCGGTGGCGGCCGCCGTTCATCTATAGCCAAGCCGACGTCGCCGCCCTCATGGCACAGGCTCGGGCGATGCGCTGGCGGTTGCCGGCCGCCACGCACTCCACCTTGATCGGACTGCTCGCTGCCACTGGCATGCGCGTGGGCGAGGCCCTGCGGCTCGACCGCGGTGACATCGACTGGGACGACGGGGTGCTGGTTATCCGCAAGTCCAAGTTTGGTAAGTCCCGCCAGGTCCCGGTGCTAACATGCACCCTCGACGCGCTCAAGAGTTATGCCGGCGTCCGCGACCGGCTGTGCCCCCGGCCAGTGACGGCAAGCTTCTTCGTGTCGATTCGCGGCACAAGGCTGATTTACCCGGTCGTCCAAGAGGTGTTCCGGCGCTTGTGCGACCAGACCGGCGTCGGCCGTGGCGCACCGAACCGGCCGAGGGTGCACGATCTTCGACACACTTTTGCTGTCCGAACGCTGATCGGCTGGTATCGGACGGGCGAGGACGTCGAAGCCCGAACCCCGTCGCTGTCGACCTACCTCGGGCACCGCGACCCTCGCTCCACCTATTGGTACTTGTCGGCTGCGCCCGAGCTACTGGCGCTCGCGGCTGGTCGCCTCGAGTTGTCGCGGGGAGTGATCGCCCGATGAGCCTGATCGCCCCAACCCTGCAGAGCTTCTTTACCGACCGCTTGGGGAACCAGCGCCAGGCCAGTCCCCGCACTGTCGCGTCCTATCGAGACTCTCTCAAGCTGCTCGTCGCGTTTGTACATGGCCGGACGGGCAAGACGCCCTCCACGCTCGACTGGGAAGACCTCGGACCAGAGATGATCTGCGCCTTCTTGGACCACCTCGAAGGTGTGCGCGGCAACGGTGCACGGACCCGCAATCTGCGCCTCACCGCCATCCGGTCGCTGTTCGTCTACGCGTCGCTGCGTCACCCAGAGCATGCCGCCCTGATCCAGCGCGTGCTCGCTATCCCACCGAAACGATTCGACAAGCCGATCGTGTCGTTCCTCACCAGCGAGCAGGTCGATGCCCTGATCGAAGCGCCCGACCGCACCCGATGGGAGGGACGACGCGACCGGGCCGTGCTCCTCCTTGCCGTGCAGACTGGCTTGCGGGTGTCTGAACTCACGGGCCTCGACTGCGGCGACGTCACCTTCGGCGACGGGGCCAGCGTCAGATGCGAAGGCAAAGGCCGCAAACGCCGCGCCGTCCCGCTCAGCAGTTCCTGCGAAGCCGTGCTCAAGGTCTGGATGCATGAACGCGCCGGCCGCCGTGACGAGCCGCTATTCCCCACCCACACCGGCCGGCGTCTCAGCGCCGACGCCGTCCAGCGACTCGTCCGCAAGCACGCCGTCGCCGCCGCAGCACGCTGCCAGACCTTGCGCGCCGAGGAACTCCACCCCCATACCCTGCGTCACAGCTGCGCGATGGCGTTGCTCCACGCCAGGGTCGACACCGCCGTGATCGCCCTGTGGCTCGGCCACGCCGACCGCCGATCCACAGACGCCTACGTCCACGCCGACATGACCATCAAACGACGCGCCCTCCAATTGACGAGCCCAACCTCTGCGCCGCCCGGCCGCTACCAGCCACCAGACCGCCTCCTCGCGTTCCTCGAAAGCCTGTAACTATGCCGACCGGCTCACGGGTGTCTCTGCACAGGAATCGCTCTCCACCAAGGCGGTTGCGCGTGGGAGGGGGCGCTCATCGGCATAGCCGCGGGGTCGGCATAGATCCACCTATGCCGCGCGCGGCATAGATCGACGAACTGGGCTACGTTCCCTTCAGCCGGGAGGCCGCCCAGTTGCTCTTCGAGTTCTTCGCCGACCGCTACGAGCGCCGTGCCACGGCCCTGACGACCAACCTGCCGTTCGCGCAGTGGCCGCAGGTCT
>DATKSS010000096.1:0-4271 GCA_035531515.1 Candidatus Dormiibacterota bacterium
CTGCTCGGAAGAAGCCGACTATGTGACTGGGCACGTGCTCGTAGTCGACGGCGGATGGCTCCTGTTCTGAGCGCCACACGGGCGGGCGCTGCGCCCGGCTCGCTTTTCGGTCTGCGCGGTCGGGTCTGGCTGATGACCTTCGGTCACCTGGTGATCGATTCCAACGCGGCGCTTCTCTTCGCTCTTCTGCCGTTGTTCGTCGGCCGCCTCCACATCAATTTCGCCCAGGCCGGGGCCCTGGCCACCGTGCTGCTGACGACGTCGAGCGTCACCCAACCTGCGTTCGGCGTGGTCCAGGACCGCCACCCGCGCCTCCCTCTCTCCAGCGCCGGCCTGCTGGTCGCCGGCGTGGCCATGGGGCTGACGGGTTTCGTCGCCACCTACGTGCTGATGATCGCGCTCGTGGTCGTCGCCGGGCTCGGCGTGGCCGCGTTTCACCCGCAGGCGGTCGCGCAGGCCGCCCGCGCGAGCGCGCGGAACCAGGCCTGGGGCATCGCAATCTTCTTCACGGGAGGGTCGACCGGAACGGGCATCATGTCCCTGGTCATCGTGCCGCTCGCTGCCGCGTTCGGTCCGCGAGCCACGCTGGTCGCGCTCATCCCCGCGGCCGTCACCGCGGCGCTTTTCTGGCGCGCGTACTCATCGTGGCTTCAACCGGCGCGCGTCAAGCGCTCGGAGACCGCCGGCGCTTCCGTGCGTGCGGTCGCCCTGCCGCTGTCGATGCTGCTCGTCGTCTCGATCCTGAGGTCGGCCGTGATGACCGCATACCTCACCTTCCTGCCCACCCTTGTCGTCGTGAGGACCGGAAGCCTGGGACTCGGGGCGGCGGCGCTGGCGGTCTTTCTGTTCGCGGGCTCTGCCGGCGCGCTGCTCGGCGGCGCGGCCGCGCACCGGTTCGGCAGCGAGCCGGTGGTTCTCATATCGCTCGTCACCGGCATGCTCGGGCTGCTGCCGGTGCCCTGGTTGCCGGCGCAGGTGCTCGTGCCCTGGATGTTCATCGCAGGGGTGCTCATGTTCGCGTCCGAGGCACAAGTGACCTCGCTGGCGCAGCGCCTGCTGCCAGCCTTCGTCGGCGTGGCGTCGAGCCTGATGATGGGCGTCGGGCTGGGCATCGGCAACGTGGGTGCGATCCTCACCGGCGCGGTGGCGGATGCGAAGGGCATCCAGTTCGCCCTGACCGCGACGACTCTCGTCATGACAGGGGCGATCGCAGCCGCCTGCATTTTCGTCGTCTCGGTGCGCGGCCGCCGGCCGCACGCGTTCGAGGAGGCCTGACCAGGATGCGTTTTGGAATCGGCATGTACAGCGCGCAGCGCCCGCCGGGCTCGGCGCGCTCTTACCGCGACCTTTACGAGGACATGATTCGCGAGGCGAAGCTGGCCGAGGACGTCGGCCTCGACTCGTTCTGGATCGCCGAGCACCATTTCGCCGAGGACGGCTACGCGCCCTCCGTGATCCCGATCTGCTCGGCCGTCCTCGCTGCCACGCGCCGGTTGGTCGCCGGCACCGCCGTAGCCATCGCATCCTTTTACAACCCGCTGCGCCTGGCGGAGGATGCCATCGCGCTCGATCTGCTCAGCGGCGGGCGATTCGTCCTCGGGCTGGGGACGGGTTACCGCCCGGAGGAGTTCGCGGGCATGGGGATCGCGCCGGAGACCGACGAGGCGCGGCTCGACGAGATCGTCGAGATCCTCGAGAAGGCGTTCTCGGGCGCGCCGTTCTCGCATTCAGGCACGTATTACGAGATCCCGCGGCTGACGGTCACGCCCGCCCCTTTCACCCCGGGCGGCCCGCCGATGCTGCTGGCGGGCGACGGCGTGGTCGATCGCGATGCGGTTCGCGCGGCCCAGCGCGGCAAGCCCTACATGATCGACCCGTCGCTCCCCCTTGAGGAAACCTCCCGGCTGGTCGCGCTCTTCGACTCGGCCTACAAGGGCGCCCGCATCCTCGACCTTCCATTCTTCAACTACGGGTTTGTCAGCGACGACTCCGACCCGTGGGAGGAGATGGAGGCGGGCTTCACCTACCTGAGGCAGACCTACGACCGCTGGGCTGGCCGCGCCGTCCGCGAGGTGCGCCGCGAGAACCACCGCCTGATCCTCGGGAACAAAGATCAGGTCACCAAGCAGGTGCTCGAGTATCACCGGATGTTCGGCGACCGGCTTCACTTCATCATGCGTCTCGACTATCCGGGCCAAGACCCGGAGCGATCGGACCGCGCCGTGCGGGCCTGGGGCGAGGTCGCTGAATCCGTGCGGCGCGAGCTGGCGGCCAGGCGGTGACCGTCAGGGTGGTCGAGACCATCGACACCCACACGCTGGGCGAGCCGACCCGCATCGTGATCGGCGGTTTTCCGGCGCTGCGCGGGCGCACGCTCAAGAACCGCTCGCTCGACCTCCTGCGCCGCCATGGCGACCTGAGGCAATCCCTGATGTGGGAGCCGCGCGGCCACGCCTTGATGTTCGGCGCGGTCGTCGTGCCTCCCGCGAGCCCGGAGGCGGACCTCGGCCTGGTCTTCATGGACGGCGGAGGCGCGGTCGAGATGTGCGTGCACGGCACGATCGGAGCGGCGACCGCGCTGGTTGAAACCGGCCGCCTGAAGCCCGGCCGCGACGGCGTCCTGAAGGTCGACACGCCGGCGGGCCTGGTGAGCGTGCGCGTGGTCAGGTCGAAGCGGCGCGTCGAATCGGTCGAGCTCGAGGGCGTGCCGAGCCGCAGCGTCGCAACGGGCTTGAGTGCGCGAGCTGCGAATCGCGACGTCACCTATGACCTGGCATATGGCGGGAACCTGATCGCGATCGCCCGCGGCGACGAGGTCGGGATCAAGGTGCGCGCGCCGTCTTTCCGGGCGCTGGTCGAAGCCGGGATGGAGCTGAAGACCCAGGCGCAGGCCGCCTGGGTTGCGACGCGGGGCCGGCTCGGCCCGTGGAGCGAGGTCGTGTCGGCGCTGATCTACGAAAAGCTGGGACCCGGGCGATATCGGGACCTCGTGGTATTTCGCGACCATTTCGTCGACCGTTCTCCATGCGGATCCTGCTTTTCCGCGCTCATGGCCCAGCTTCACGCGACACGACGGCTGAAGCTCGGACAGCGGGTGCGGTGCGAAAACCTTCTCGGCCTGGCTTTTGAGGGTCGCCTGGTCGAGCGGGGTGGCGACTTGATCCCCGAGCTCGTAGGCTGGGCATTCATCACGGGGGAGCACCGCTTCCGCATCGATTCGCGCGATCCCTTGGGTCACGGGTTTCAACTCGCATGAAACAAGGCCGGCTCAAGGTCGGGGTCGTCCTACCGACCTATCGCCGCCTCGCCACTGCCGATAACATCCGCGCGGCGGCGGCCCTCAGTGAGAAGCTCGGCTTCGACTCGATCTGGGTGACCGACCACGTGGTCGTCCCGGCGGCGAGCGCCGAAGCGTTTGGACCGACTTTCTTCGAAGCGGTGACCGTGATGTCGTACGTCGCCGCGATCACGAGCCGTGTCCAGGTGGGCGCTGCGATCCTGATCGTCCCTTATCGTCACCCGCTTGTACTGGCCAAGATGCTGGCCACCGCGGATGAGCTTTCGGGAGGACGCATGATCCTTGGCGCGGGCCTCGGTTGGCTCGAGAGCGAGTCGCGGCTGCTTGGCGTGCCGCACCGGCGCCGGGCGCGAATCGCGGACGAGACCCTGGCCGCCTTGCGCGCCTGCTGGGATTCCGACGAGCCGGCCTTCCACGGCGAGATATACGACTTCGAGCATTTTCATTTCGCGCCGAGGCCGTACCGGAACCGGCGCCTGCCGATACTGATCGGGGGCGCGTCCAGCGCTGCGCTGCGCAGGGCCGCACGCTTTGGCGACGGCTGGATCGGTGACGGCCAGACGTTCGAGGAGCTCGAGATCGGATTGGGTCAGCTGTCGCGCGAGCTGGGGGCCCACGGCCGCACCCTGGACGACATGGAGATCGCGATGAGGACGGGTCTCCAGGTCGCTTCGGATCGCGAGGCCGTGACTGAGTCGCCTTCGGAGAAGGGATGGAAGAGCGGAGAGCTCGTGGCCGCCGGCCGGACGCCGTTTCGAGGCTTGCGAGAGGAGGTCGTGTCGGACTTCAGGCGGGCGGTGGCACTTGGAGTCGGCCACCTCATCTTCGAGTTCCCGGTGTCGCGCGGGGAGGAGTCGATGGACCTGTTCGAGGCTCTTGCAAGCATCCGCGAAGAGGCGGGTGTATGAGCATCAGGCACTTCACGCGAGAGGAGATCTGGGCTGTCGATCCGGTCCGGGTGGCGGATGCAATG
>DATKSS010000097.1:0-5570 GCA_035531515.1 Candidatus Dormiibacterota bacterium
TCGCTCTCGACCTGCATGGTCGGCCTCGGCCAGCGCGCCCTCGACGAGGCGGTGGCCTTTGCCAAGCACCGAAAGACCTTTGGCAAGTTGATCGCCGAGCGGCAGGCGATCCAGGCACACATCGCCGACATGCAGGCCGACCTGCTGGCTGGGCGTGCCCTCGTGAGGACGGTGGCGGCGGCCTACGACGCTGGCGAGGACATCACCGCGATCGCGTCGGCGGCCAAGCTCTACTGCCTCAACATGGTCGGCCGGGTAACCGACCACTCACTGCGAGTCCACGGCGGCTACGGCTTCACCAAGGAGGCTCCGATCGAGCGCATCTACCGAGATGCGCGCGGGTTCTGGTTCGAAGAGGGAACCCAGGAGATCCAGCAGCTGGTGGTCGCCCGCGACGTGCTCGAGGCGCACCGCGACTAGTTGAGCCCGCCGGGGGGCTCAGACCATGTTGAGCCCGCCGTTGACGCTCAGTGTCTGGCCGGTGATGTACTCGGCGCGGGGGGTGCAGAGGAATGCGACCGCGCCCGCGACATCGCGCGGCTCGCCGAGCCGTCCGACCGGGATCCCACGCTTGAGGGCCTCGATCAAATTGGGTGACTTCTCCTTCACAGACTGGAGGAGCGGCGTGTCGGTGGGGCCGGGGCAGACGGCATTGACGGTGACGCCCTTGCGGGCGGTTTCCCGTGCCAGCGTCTTGGTGAAGCCGAGCAGGCCCGCCTTGCAGGCGGAATAGACCGACTCGCCGCTCGACCCGACCCGGCCGGCGTCGGACGAGATGTTGACGATCCGGCCCCACCCGCGCTCGCTCATGCCGGGCAGGAGCGCGTGGCAGAGCTGGATCGGCGCCCGGAGATTGATGGCGATCTGGCGGTCCCACTCCTCGGGAGTCGACTCGGCGAAGGGGACGATGCGCTCCCAGCCGGCACAGTTGATGAGGACGTCGACCGGGCCGCCGGCGAGCGCGTCCTGGGCCAGCTTCGCGACGGAGGTGGGGTCGGTCAGCTCCACCTCGAGCGCCGTGCCGGAGCGGAGCGAGGCGGCCACCTGCCTGCCGCCCTCCAAGTTGACATCGGCGACGATGACCGTTGCGCCGAGGCTGTCGAGATCACGGGCAATTGCGGAGCCGATTCCGCCCGCGGCCCCGGTGACCAGCGCTCGGCGGCCCTCCAACGACATTCCTTCCATCGGTTCCTCTCTCCAGCCGGCGCGGCCGACGCGTCCTCAGATTCATGAACATAATAACCACTGTATTTCGCGCCCTGACCGCAGGAGGATGTCCCACTTGGCAATCGACTACTGGTGCAACCTGTTCACCCCCGACGGGCTCCGGAAGACCTTCGAGGAACCCGAGGAGATCGCGAGCGTCGTCAAATGGTGGGGCCTCAAGGTCCAGAGCCACTCCGTCCCCGATTTCGTCGAGTACATGGACCGGTCCGGGATGGAGGCGGTCATGATTCCGGCCGCCAAGATGAACTCGTGGCTCACGCAGAAGCTGATCTGGGACCTGAGCGAGGAGGAGGTCCTGGCTGTCTGCGAGCAGGCGCCCGGACGCATCTTCGGCCTGATCGGCATCGATCCGCGGGAGGGGATGCAGGGTGTCCGGAAGCTGGCGAAGTGGGGCGGCAACCCGCACTTCGTGGGTGCCCATCTCCACCCCTATGGCTTCGGTCTCGAGGTGAACCACCGGCGCTATTACCCGTTCTATGCCAAGTGCATCGAGCTCGACCTGCCCCTGGTGGTCCAAATCGGTCACTCGGCCGAGCAGATGCCATCGGCGATGGGGCGGCCCATCCTCCTCGACGACATCGCGCTCGAGCTCCCCGAGCTGCGGATCGTGGCGGCCCATACCGGCTGGCCCTGGGTCGAGGAGCTGACGGCTCTGGCTTGGAAGCACCGCAACGTCTACATCGGCACCTCGGCCCACTTTCCCAAGTACTGGGACAAGAGCCTGGTCTCCTTCGCCAACTCACGAGGCCGGGGCAAGGTCCTGTTCGGGACCGACTGGCCGGTCATGGACCACGGAGATGCGATCGCCGCCGTGAAGAACCTCGGGCTCCGCGAGGATGCCGAGGAACTGCTCCTGAGCGGCGCTGCCAAGCAGGTGTTCAAGCTCGAGGGACGGGTCGGAAGCCCGACGACCAGCGCTAGGTGAACCGAACCCGGGCCGTGCTGAGCCAGCACGGCCCGTTCGGTCAGCCGACCCAGCGAACGGGCCGGCCGTAGAGCTCCGGGTATTTCTGCTGCCAGTACCTGGCGGCCTCGCCGAGGTGGTGGCGCATAGCCTCGGCCGCGCCCGGGGCGTCGCGGGCACGCAGCCGCTCAATCACCGCCTGGTGCACCTCGGCCACCGCCTTGCGACGGCGCGGCGTGTACTCGACGCCCACCGTGGTGCCGTCCGCGATGGACTTCAGGGTCTCGAGCAGGACGCGCAGGACCACCGATCCTGCCGCCCTTGCCACGACCGTGTGGAAGCTCCGGTTCTCGACCACGAAGACGTCCTGGTCGTCAAGGTTGGCCAGGATTCGAGTCACCGTCTCGTCGAGCTCTGCCAGGTCGGCCTCGGTGATCCGGCTCGCGGCCAGCTCCGCCAGCATCGGCTCGAGGGCGTTGCGTGCTTCGTAGACGTCGGCTAGCGACGCGCCTTCGAACTGGAGGATGAGGGTGAGCGCCTCGCCGAGGTCGTCGGCGAGCGGCCGCCGGACCACCGGCCCTCCCTTGGGCCCGGCGCGGATGGTCAGCACGCCGCGCGTCTCTAGCAGGCGGAGCGCTTCGCGCAGCGTGGTCCGGCCGACACCGAGGGACTCCAGCATCTCCCTCTCTACCGGCAGCATCGAGCCCTCGGGAAGGTCGTTCGCGATGATGTAGTTGGCGATCTCACGGGCGATCACCTCCGATGTCTTCGGGCTTCGCCGGATGTGGCGGGGCAGGGTCACCCGGCGCTGGCCGGCCTCGCGGTTGCCAAGCTCACCGATGGGACGTGCCACGGGACCTCCTCTTGGCGTCGAGTGCTCGGTGTGATGTCATCAGGTCGACACTCCTCTGTGTGGCTGGGACGCCGCCGGCAGGGGTGACGTCATGAGCGACTGGCCGCCGTCAGCGAGGAGCGTCTGCCCGGTCAGCCAGACGGCCTCCCGTGAGGCCAGGAAGGCGATGATCTCCGCGATGTCGTCGGGGGTCGCGAAGCGGCCGAAGGGAGCCAGCGACCGCCAGGCCGCGATCTGGCCGGGCTGGGCCGCCTCGTATGCGGTGAAGGCGTCGGTCTCGGTCACCCCGGGAGCCACCGCGGTGGCCGCGATGCCCCTGCCGGCAAACTCCACCGCCAGGTACTTCGTGAACGCTTCCGTCGCGGCCTTCATCGCCGCCAGCAGGCCGTGACCGGGCACGACCACGTGGGCGTCCCAACCCGACACCGACACGATGTTGCCTCCCTCGCGCATCAGCTCAACCGCGTGCTGGGTGAGGTCGAACAGGCCGAAGAGTGAGATCCGCGCCGTCTTCTCGATGTTGCCGGCGTGGGTGTCGAGGATCGACTTGAAGGAGCTGGCGGCCGCATTCGCGACGAGGACGTCGAGCCGGCCCTCGCGGTCGCCGATCTGCCCGAACATCGCCTCGACCGCGGCGGGGTCGGCGATGTCGGCCTGGATCGCGAAACCGCGGCCGCCCGCCGCTTCCACCGCCGCCACCGCCGAGTCCGCGTGGTCCCGCTCGCGTCTGTAGTTCACCACCACCGTCGCTCCACGCCGGCCGAACGCGAGCGCGGTCGCGCGGCCGATGCCGCGCGAGCCGCCGGTTACCAAGCAGACGCGGCCCCGCCATTCGGTCACTCCAGCCGCTCCTTCGAGAACACGGGCTCCTCGCCCGCCGCGAACGCGGCCAGCCCGGCGCGGGCGTCGAGGCCGGTGACGACCGCCACCGCGCCCTCCAGCTCGGCCTGGAGGTCGATGTCGCTAACCCCACGTGCGCGCGACATCCGCTTCATGAAGGCGAGCGCGCTGGAGCTTCGCGCCGCCATCGCCTCGGCGACGGACTGGACGTCCTCCAGGAACGTCGCCGCAGGCACCACCTTCTGGACGAGGCCGAGCGCGAAGGCTGCCTCGGCGTCAAGCAGCTCGCCGCTGTACATGAGCCAGCGGGCGGCGCGCGCCCCGATGGCGTCGGCGAGCCGCTGGGAACCGCCGCCGCCCGGTACGAGGCCGTAGCGGATGTGGCCGTCGCCGATACGCGCGGCTGACGATGCGATCACCAGGTCGCAGGCCAGGGCTAGCTCGAGACCACCCGCCAAGGTGATCCCGTTAAGGGCGGCGATGACGGGCAGAGGAAGCAGCTCCAGCTCTCGGAACGTGGCGCGCCAGGTGCCGAGCATGGCGGCGAAGGCGCTCGGGCGCTCGAGCGCGACGCGCGCCTCTTTGAGATCGGCGCCGGCCGAGAAGCCGCGACCGCTTCCGGTGATCACGACGACGCGCAGGCTGGGGTCGGTCCGGGCGTCGCGGGCGGCGGCGGCGATGCCCGCCACCAGGTCCGAACTCAGCGCGTTCATCTGGTCGGGCCGGTCGAGCGTCCACCATTCGACGCCGCCCGCTCGCTCCCGCTTGAGACTCAACCCTTGCCCTCCGTCATCTCGGATAACTGTGTGCATGGTAAGGCCGGATCAAGCAGCCCACCGAGCCCACGGATGGTCCCCCTGGCGGCTTCGAGGCCGCCAGCCGGCACAGCCTGGCCCCGAGAGCGTCGATCCAGGTCGCCCAGAAGGCTACCGATCGGGCGAGCGTCTTGGCCGCCCGTCCGGCGCTGAAAAGCTCGCCCAGCATCCGGACGGCCTCGACCTGAGCCGCGACGCCTTCGCGCTCGGATTAGCGGTCGCAGGGCGGCTAAGGAGGTGGGTCACCAGTTCGGGGCGCACCTCCTCGTGGATCGAGCGCGGCGTCCACGCTAGAGCTGCCTCACCGCCGCTACCGCAATCAGCTCTTCCACCTCATCGGGAGCAAATCCGAATTCGGCCAGGACCTCGCGGGTGTGCTCGCCCTGGCGGGGCGCCGGCCGGCGCTCCGGGGGCCGCGCGCCATCGATCATGAAGGGCGCCGCCAGCATCCGCATTTCGGGCCATGGCGAGGGCCGGACGAGGTCGCGCTCGCGCGCGAGCTCCGAGTCGACGAACCGCTCGTAGTCGTCAATCGCGAACACACAGGCGTCCCGGCCGCCGAAACGGCGATCGACGTCGGCCCGCGTCATCCCTGCGAAGGCGGTGGCCAGGTGGCCAGCGATGTCGGCCTGCCGGTCGGGCGCGTTCTGGACCTCTACCAGCTGGGGCAGGCCCAGTTCCGCGCAGACCTCGGCCCAGAACTTCTCCTCGATGGCGCCGACCGAGACGTAACCATCGGCAAGGCGGTAGACCTGGTAGCACGCCAGCGAGCCGGCGTATGGCGCCTCGCCCCGGCGGCCTGCGTCCGCCCCGGCCAAAACCTCGGCTAGGGCCATACCCGGCAGCAGGGCGACGGCGTCGGTTATGGATGCGTCGAGCGTCCGCCCGCGCCCAGTCGCCCGGGCCTCCAGGACCAGGGCCAGGATGCCGA
>DATKSS010000098.1:0-3422 GCA_035531515.1 Candidatus Dormiibacterota bacterium
GTCCCCTCGTTCTCGACTGCAAGGTCACGACCTCGGTGCGCGCCAACTGGGTGGGCTTCCTCTTCACGCCGGCCTCGTCGCCACGCTCGGTCGGAAGCCCTCAGCCCTAAGGCACCCTCACAGCTTCACGGCCCGCGCCCGCTCAGCGAACGAGCGGGAGCCGCTCGCGACCAGGCTCTGCCAGACGGGGATCTTCACGCACCGGACGCCCATGGCGAGGTACTTGACCAAGTCCGCCTCTTTGACGACGCCCCCCGCGGCCCTGCCCGCGGCAACGATGCGCTCGACAGCACGGTCGTAAGCCTCGACGACCTTCGGATGCTCGACCTCGGCGCCCAGGCCCATGCTCAGGGCAAGGTCGTAGTGCGCCACGAAGAACATGTCGATGCCGGGGACGGCGATGATCTCCTCGAGGTTCTCCACCGCCACGATGTCCTCGATCATCACGGCCACGAACGTCTCGTCGTTCGCGATCCGCTGATGAGCGGCTGTGGTCCGACCGTAGCTCCGCCGGCCACCCGAGGCCGCGCGATGTCCGAGGGGCGGGAACTTGGCGGCATCCACGACGCTCTCGGCCTCGAGCCTGTTGTTGACGTGCGGAACGATCACGCCGTGCACGCCCGCCGTAATCGTGAGCCCGATGATGGTCGGGTCGTTCGCCCTGACCCGAACGAGCGATGTCATGCCCCAGAGGTCGGCCGCGCGCGACATGTCTGGAAGACTCTCGACCGTCACCGCGCCGTGCTGCATGTCGATCCAGACTCCATCGAAAAGGCCGAGAGAGCCGGCGAGGTCGATCATATCCGTGGTCTCGTGATTCCCGGCGATCAGGGTCAGCTTTCCGGCCGCGAGGTTGTGCTTGAGGCGATTCGACTCCGTCACGACCGCTGGTCGAACCTGCGACCCAGGAACTCGGAGGCGATGCGCACGCGCTGCATGTTGGTGGTCCCGCCGGCGATGGCCCAGCCATGCGCGTCGCGGTGGAGGCGCTCGACCGAGTACTCGACGCTGTAGCCGTATCCGCCGTGCAGCTGAATCGCGGTGTCGGAGACCTTCTTCGCCATCTCGTTGGCGAAACACTTCGCGACGCTGGCCTCGAGGGTCGCCGGCGCCCGGTGCCCGGCATTCGCCGCCGCGCGGTAGATGAGCATTCGGGCCGCGTCCACCTGCATGACCATGTCGGCGATGGCAGCCTGCACAAGCTGATATTCGATCACGGGCTTGCCGAACTGGTGCCTGTCCTGCACGTAGCGCGCGGACCGGTCGAGACAGCTCTGGCCGATGGCGAGCGACATCGTGGCGTTCCCCATTCGCTCGATCGAGAACGCGGTGAACAGCCTGCGGAAGCCCCCCTCGGGAACGATCAGGTTCTCGATCGGGACGCGGACGTCGTCAAGGTACATGTCCGCCGAAGGCACCCCCCGGAATCCCATCAGGTGCTCCTGAGGACCGAACGCGAGGCCTTCGACGTCTCGATCGACGACCACGGCGCCGATCCCCCCGCTTCCGGATCCCTGGCCGAAGCGCGCGTACACGAGGTACTGCTCGGCGCGGCCCGCCCCTGAGCACCAGCGCTTGGCTCCGTTGAGGACGACCGTGTCGCCCTTGATCTCGGCGCGAACCTTCATGTCGGTGGCCGCCGACCCGGCATCGGCCTCGGAGATGGCAACGGCGATGGTCTTCTCGCCCCGCGCGACCGGCGGAAGGAATCGGGCCTTCTGCTCGTCGGTCCCGAAAAGGTCGATCACGCGCACCGGGCCCGTGCTGGCCTCGAAGATCGGAAATGCGGCGAGCTGGCTCGCCTTGGCGATCTCCTCGATCACGATCAGCGCGTCGAGGAGTGGCCTCCCGCCTCCTCCGCACTCCTGGGGCAGGGTGATGCCGAGGAGGTCAAGGCCGGCCAGGCGAAGCCGCTCCTCGTCCGGAAGATGAGAGCCGGCCACGTCCCATTCGGTCGCCTTCGGCTCGTAGAGATCCGCGGCCAGCCTGGCGGCGACCTTGCGCAACTCGACCTGGTCCTCGGTGAGGCCGAAGTCAAGCCGGCCGGCGGACTCAGTCACTACCCAGATCCTCCTCGCCACGCAGCAGAGCGATCACGCTCTTCTCGGCGGCCGCACGATGGGCATCCGCCAGCGAGACCAATTCCTCGAGATCGCCCCGCCCGAGAGCGAAGAGCATCGCGGCATGTTCCTCGACGATCTGGTCCTGCCTCGCCGGAAGCCAGAGGTAGGCCGCCCGGTAAGACTCCGACAGGTGCCATAGTCGCTCGACCTGGCGGATCACGAGGTCCAACGGTGACAGCGCGAAGATCGCGAAGTGAAACCGTCGGTTCGCCTGCAGGACTCGCAGCGAGCTGCCGGACGCGACGAATTCCTTGA
The DNA here is from genome assembly GCA_035531515.1 of Candidatus Dormiibacterota bacterium. Lineage (GTDB taxonomy): Bacteria > Chloroflexota > Dormibacteria > Dormibacterales > Dormibacteraceae > DATKSS01. The sequence goes on from DATKSS010000098.1 coordinate 2,379, forward strand.
GGCGGGCGTTCTCGTTGCCTAGCGCCAAAGCCTCTGAGGCCGAAGGCTTTCGCAGGCTCTTGAGAATCTCGGTCTCCATGAGCCGGCGCATCACGTAGATCTGCTGTAAGTCGGCCGGCCGTAGGCGGACGACGAAGTAGCCCTGGTTCGGGACGTGGACGAGCAGGCCCTCCGCCTCCAGCGTTCGCAGCGCCTCCCGCAGCGGACTGCGCGAAACGCCCAGCTCCTCTGCAAGCTCATCCTGGCGAAGCTGCTGGCCTGGTCCGATGCGCCGGCTCATGACCTTGTCCCGCAGGGTGCGCACCGCCCGGGCCGTCGCGTCGAGCTCTGTGTCGGCGAGGGCGCTAGGCATCAGATCCCGATCCTTGCTCGTCGACGACGAGGGCGCCACCTCGGGCCAACTCAGTCGGATCCAGCTCGCGAAAAACGATCCGAACCGCGGACGGCTTGGCGTCGAGCGCTTGTACCGCGGCCTCGGTGACACGGCGGGCAAACTCGCGGCGCTGGTCCAGGCTCCTGCCCTTGAGGATCTCGACGGTGATGAATGGCATCTACTAACTCCCGCTCAGGTGGACTTCGATCAACCGGCATCCAGAGGTGGCCTCAGAGCTGTTGAGGGCCGACTCGAACTCCGCGAGAGTCCTGGCGGACCAGGCCGTCCAGCCCATGGCCTTGGCCATCTCGGCGAAGCAGACGTCCCCGAGGGAGGTGCCGAACTCGCGCCCAGGGAAGGCCTCTGCCTGGCGAGTCTTGATGGTGCCAAAAGCGCGGTTGTTGAACACGATCGTTGTGAGGTCGACACCGATGCGTACCGCGGTCTCCATCTCACCGGCGGTCATCAGCAGCCCACCATCACCCGCAACGCAGACGACCGGTCTGCTCGGATCAGCCAATCGGGCTCCGATCGCCGCCGGCAGCCCGTAGCCCATGGACCCGTTGACCGGCCCGATGAATGAACGGCTTCGATCGAACCTGAAATGGCGCAGAAGAGAATGTGCGAAGTCGCCGGCGTCGCTGACGATGATCACATTGCTCGCGGCGGAC
>DATKSS010000099.1:0-26183 GCA_035531515.1 Candidatus Dormiibacterota bacterium
CTGCGCCACTATGATTCGCACATGATCGACGCCCTTCGCGGGCGTGGGTTCAGCGTCCTGCTCACGCAGCTGCTGCTGGTCAAGGAACTGGCGGTCCGGGTGCCGGTGCGCGAAAAGGGACTGGTGCCCTCGTTCGGATGAGCGCGGAACCTCGCACCACGCCTCGGGCGCCCAAATGGGACGAAGAGGTCGAGCTTCTGGCTCGAGCGCTTCCGCCCGACCTGGCGCGGGCCCTGCACGAGCGCATCGAGCCGACCGAGCTGCTCGAGATCGTCCTCGACCTAGGGCGGGAGCCGTCGGCTCGCGTGCCCGGACACGAGATCCTGCTGGCGGACCACCCGGTCACGGGGTCGGACCTCGAGCACGTCGCCAACAACGTCGGCCAGTTCGGCGACGACAACCGTGCGGGGATCGAACGCACGCTGCATCGCGTCTCGGCCATTCGCAACCGCTCGGGCCGCATCACCGGGCTGACGATGCGAGTCGGCCGCTCGGTGACGGGGACCGGCGAGATCATCCGGGACATCGTCGTCAGTGGCCAGAGCATCCTGCTGCTCGGCCGCCCGGGGATCGGCAAGACCACGATGCTCCGCGAGTGCGCGAGGCTGCTCGCGGACGAGCTGCGCAAGCGAGTGGTCATCGTCGACACGTCGAACGAGATCGGCGGCGATGGCGACATCCCGCATCCGGGCATCGGCCGCGCTCGGCGCATGCAGGTCCGCACTCCGCCGCTGCAGCACGCGGTGATGATCGAGGCCGTCGAGAACCACATGCCCGAGGTGATCGTCATCGATGAGATCGGGACCGAGCTCGAGGCCGCCGCCGCGCGCACCATCGCGGAGCGCGGAGTGCAGCTAATCGCGACGGCGCACGGCCAGACGCTCGAGAACCTGCTGGTCAACCCGACCCTCAACGACCTGCTCGGCGGCATCCAGAGCGTGACGCTGTCGGACGAGGAGGCTCGCCGCCGCGGCACCCAGAAGTCGGTGCTCGAGCGCAAAGCACCTCCGACATTCGATGTACTGGTCGAGATCCAGGACCGCGACCGCGTGGCGATCCACATGCCGCTAGCCGAGGTCGTCGACACCGCGCTGCGCGGGCCGCTGCTCAGCCCGAAGATCCGAGTGCGCACGCGCGATGGCCGCGTCATCTCCAACGTGGACGCGCCCGTGGTGGTGGCGTCGGAACCACCCCCAGTCACGACCACCACCACCAAACCGCTGGGGATATTCCCCTACGGAGTGAGCCGGCATCACGTGGAGCAGACCATCCGCGAGCTGGAGCTGCCGGTGAAGGTGCTGGGCAACCTCGACGGCGCCGGCGCGGTGCTTACCCTGAAGAACCACTACCGCCGCAGGCCTGACAGCCTGCGCCAGGCGGAGAGCCGCGGCCTGCCCATCCACATCCTCAAGAGCAACTCGGTCACGCAGGTGCGCGACGCGCTGACGCGTATCTACGGAGTCGACCGGCAGGACGACGCCACGACACGCGCGCTCGCGGAGGCGGCGGCGGCGATCAAGACGGTGAAGACCACCCTGCGTCCGGTCGAGATCTCGCCGCAGAACGCTTACCTGCGCCGTCTGCAGCACCAGCTGGTCGCCGAGAACGAGCTGTCGGCGAGAAGCACAGGCAAGGAGCCGCAGCGCAGGCTGCGAATCACACCTTCTCCGGAAGAACCCGCCTAGAGGCGCGGCCTCTAGACTGTCGGCTCACCGATGGCGCGCGGCCTCTTCATCACGTTCGAAGGCACCGAGGGCTCCGGCAAGACGACACAGGTCGAGCTGCTGGGCGAATGGCTGGCGGATCGGGACCCCGTGGTTGTCCGCGAGCCCGGCGGGACCGAGCTCGGTGAGCGCATCCGCGAGGTCGTCCTGTTCGCGGGCCTGGAGATCGACGCCGAAGCCGAGATGTATCTCTTCATGGCGGCCCGCCGCCAGCTGATCGCAGAGGTGATCGGCCCCGCGCTCGCGGCGGGGCAGATCGTGGTCGCAGACCGCTACCACGACTCGACGCTCGCCTACCAGGGCGGCGCGCGCGGAGTGCCGACCAGCTGGCCCAAGACGTTCCCTCGCCCCGACGTGACCTTTCTCCTCGAGGGCCCGGTCGAAACCGGGTTGGGGCGACACGAGAGCGCGGGCAAGAGCAAGGATCGGATGGAGCAGGAGTCGATCGAGTTTCACCGCAAGGTCGCAGCCGAGTACGAGCGGCTGGCCGCCGCCGAGCCCGCCAGGTTCGTCCGCCTCGACGCGACGGGCTCGCGGGACAAGATCCACCTCGCCGTGCGCGAGCGCCTGGCGCCTCTGATCGGGGCGCACGCGTGAAGCTCATCATCGCGGTCGTGCAGGGCGAGGACGCCCAGCGCGCTGTGGCTGCGCTCGCCGAGGCCGGCATGAGCTCCACGCGAATCTCGTCCAGCGGCGGCTTCCTGCAGCAGGGCAACGTGACGCTTCTCATCGGCGTCGAGGATTCCCAGGTGCAGGGCGCGCTCAAGGTCATCCACGAGAGCTGCCACGAACGCAGCCGCTACCTCACGCCCGTCCCGCCGCTCGGCGAGCCCGGCGAGTTCTTCATGGCCTACCCCGTCGAGGTCCAGGTCGGTGGAGCCACCGTCTTCGTGGTCCCGGTGGATTCCTACGAAAAGATCTGATCGCCGGGTGGCGCCGTGATCCGGGTCGAGGGCCTTCGCAAGAGCTTTGGCGAAGTGCGCGCGGTCGACGGCGTCGACCTTCACGTCAAGCGCGGTGAGCTTCTCGTCCTTCTCGGGCAGAACGGCGCTGGCAAGTCGACGACGCTGCGCTGCCTCGGAGGAATCCTGCGCCCGGACTGGGGTTCGATCGAGCTCGATGAGCTGCGTCTCCCCGCCGGTCTCGACGCCATGCGCCGGCGACTTGGCGTCGTGCCCGACCAGGCGCGCCTTTACGGCCGCAACACCGCGCCGGAGTATCTGGACCGCTTCGGTTACCTGTACGGCGTGCCCGAGAAGGTGCGCCGCGAGCGCATCGCCGCGCTCCTGGAGCGATTCGAGCTGGCGGACCGCGGCGACGCAATCCTGGCCACCTATTCGCGGGGCATGGCGCAAAAGGTCGCTCTGATCCGCGCCACGCTCCACGACCCCGATTGGATCTTCTGCGACGAGCCCACCGCCGGCCTCGACCCGGTGGCGGCTGCGGACATGCGGCGCTACCTGGGCGAGCAGAGGGCCCGCGGCGCCGCCCTCATCGTGACCACGCACGTGCTCAGCGAGGCGGAGCTCATGGCCGATCGCATCGCGATCATGAGGCGCGGCGTCATCGTCACCCAGGGCACCCTCGATGAGCTGCGCCGGCAGGTTGCTGCGGGGCGCCAGTTCCTGGCCCACCTTGCGCGCAAGCCTACGAACCCGGATCCGGTCGCCCGGTGGCTGAGCGAGCGCGCCATCTCGCACCACATCGAAGGTGACGTGCTCGAGTACACGCTGCCGTGGGATGCGACGGTGGCGGACCGCGCCCGCTTCGCGGCCGAGCTGCAGAGCCGCCTGGCCGAGCACGGAGCCCCCTTCCATGAGCTGGAGGAGGAGCAGACGACGCTGGAGTCTGTGTATCTCGAGGCCATGGCGCAGCCGCTACCTGCGCACGGCCCGGCCCCGGCGCCGCCGGCCCACGTCGTCTCGGGCATCCGGCCGCCGCGCATGTTCGCGTCGCTGTGGGAGCAGGGCGACATGCTCCGCAACTCGCTGCCTTTCTATGTCAGCTCGTGGTGGCGCCGCGGCGACCTGAGCTGGGTCATGTACCTCAACGCATTCGTGCTGTTACTGGTGGCCGCGACCTCTCTCTTCGGCCAGCTCCCAGGCGTCGCGGGCCAGGTGGCGGAGCGTTTTGCAGGAGGGTCGGCTCTGCAGGCCGGTCTGCTGCTGCCGCTCTTCTTCATGTCTTTTGCGCTGCTCGAGTCGATCAAGAGCTCGATCGGCATCTGGTGGGAGAAGGCACAGGGATCGCTCGAGGTCCTGCTTTACACGCCGCTCGACGACCCGTCCTTGATCTGGCTCGAAGTCCTGCCGGGCGCCGTCGTTAGCACGGTGTGGGTGACCTTGTGGATGGCCGCGGGGATGGCCCTGCTGACGCTCTTCGGAGAGCCTGCGCCGTGGGATCTGCTGCCCGTCTTCGCGTTCGTGGCGATCGTCACGTCCTACTGGGCGGCGATGGGGCGGATGCTCGGGTTCATGCTGTTCCCGCGTGAGGGTGCCGCCGGCGGCGCGTGGTCCTTCCTGCTCTCGCCGGTGTCCGCAGCGGTGGCGGACCTGCCTCTCGCGCTGTTCGTCTTTCGGTCACCGTTCGCCCTGGTTTCGCTGCTCATCCCGATCACGGCCTGTGTCGCGCTCACCATCCTGTGCGGCGCAACCTTCGACCGCGAGAGGCTCATGGAGACCGGCATCGGACGCGCCCGGCGACGCCGCAGCTGGATCCCGGTCGCCATCCTGCGCCGCAACGCGGCGGCGATCGCGGTGGGCGTGCTCCTGGCCGGAGCACCGGCGGGGATCGCCGCGCTGGCGACCTCGACCGCAGGGCTGCATTCGTGGCAGGAGGTCGGAGGGTCGGCCGGCCTGGTGCAATCGGACTCGCAGCGGGTCGGGTACACGCCCGTGGGCAGCGTCCAGCACACCAGTGCCGGCGGGGTCACCCTTGCCGCCGCCGGACTGGCGGGGATCGTCGCCACGCTCGCCCTGATGCTGGGCCTGGTCGTGGTCAGCTTCGTGGCCTTCTTCCTGTTGGGGCTGCCGGCGGTGGTCGGGGCCGTGGTCGCCGGGGCTCTGTGGGGGATCCAGGTCGGGTTCGGCGGCGCGGCCCCTCTGCAGCCGTGGTTTGCGGTCGCCGGAGGGGTGGCGCTGCTCGCGCTCGCCCTCAACACCGGCGCCGCGCTCCCGATCTACTGGTCGCTGATCTTCGGGTCCGGACGCCGGCTCGACCGGTTGCGCGACGCCTGGGCCAACTACTGGGCTATGTTCCGCGGGCTCGTCATCCCATGCTGCATCCTGTTCGGCGTGTTCGTGTTCAGATTGCTGGCAACCGGATGAGGCGAACGTCAGTGCCACCCTTCCCGACCGCCGTGCGGTCCTGGTCGATCGCATTGCTCCTGGTCGCTGTCTCATGCGGCTCGGCTCAGCCCCAACCAAGCAGCGGCAGCTCGCCATCGCCCACGCCACCGAGCTCGCCATCGCCGGCAGCGCTGCTCTTCGCCGCGCTGGAGACAAACGCCAGCGCCGCCCAGTTTCAGTGGAACACCGTGGCCATCGCCGGCCTCGACGGAGTGGCGCGCGCCAAGACGACTTTTGCTCCGATGCCAATCCCTTACACGGGATGCGAGGGAGCCGTCCTGCCGCCCAGCGCCCATGTCGCGGCGGGCAAGGTCTACTTCGCGGACGGCCAGGGCAGGATCAGGAGTCTCAGCCCGCAAGGAGACATCGCGACGGCGGCGACGATTCCCTTCACCGGGAATCAGCAGATGCTTTCTTTCGCCGTGAGTCCCGACGGCGTGAACCTGCTCGCCGCAGTTTTCACCATACCGGCCCAAGCGACATCCGGCGACCCGTGTGCCGGCGGCACGCCATTCGCACCCGGCCCCTTCACCCTCGACGTCTACTCGGCGCGCGCGGGTGGCGCAAGCCAGCGTCTGTATCACCAGGTCCTGCAGACCAGCAGCGCGCAGCCGGCGCCCAACGTCATGGCCTTCGAGGGCTGGGACAAGGTCGGACCCGAGGCTACCTATCCCACGCAGTGGGCAACCCAGGGTGGGGGGCCGCATCCGGATGGAACGATGATCTGGGTCGATCCCTCGACCGGCAAGATCGCGCGTCAGGTCGGCGACCCTCAGTCCTGCCTGGTCTGGGACGTCGCCCCCAGCGGTGACTATGTCTGCACGACGTCACAGGGGGGCAACATCAGCGTCCGCCGTCCGGACGGCACCGAGGTCTGGGGCTTTACGGCCCCCTCCAACAGCCCCTACGAGAACCCCAGGCTGTCCCCTCTCGAGGAAAGGGTCGCCGCCGGCGGCAGCGACTCGGCGGTCCTGAGCTCGGCCGGCAACCATGTGGCGCTCGGGCTCTACCCGCTCGGCTGGCTCGACGACTCCACCGTGATCGGCGGAGGCTACACGGCCGACCTGACATATGTGAGCCTGGCCTCCCCGAGCACCGTCTCCGACCTCGGATTTAAGGGACTGTTCGTCGGCACCATCCAGGCATGAGCAGGGTCAGTGGGTCGGCACCCCTGAGGCGCTGACCAGCACTACCCCGCCGACGATCATGACCATGCCGACCATCGCGAGTGGAGGCACAGGGTCCCCGAACATCACCTTCCCGAGCACCGCGACCGCCGCGACCCCCACCGCCGACCAGATCGCGTAGACGATCCCGACCGGCAACGTCTTCAGGACCACGGCGAGGAACCCGAAGCTCGCCACGTAGCCGACCACGACGATGATCGCCGGCAGGAGCCGGCTCATCCCGTCAGATGCCCGCAGCGCCAGCGTGCCCACGACCTCGGTTCCGATGGCAAGGCCGAGCAGGACCCACGGCATGGTCGGTTGCGCCTAGAGGTCCAGCGCTTGCGCGACGAGCTCTCGGTGGTAGGTGGCGTCGCCCAGGGTCACCTCCGACGCCTTGGCGCGCTTGAAGTAAAGGTGCATGTCGTGCTCCCACGTGAAGCCGATTCCGCCGTGCACCTGGATCCCGTCGCCCGCCACCTTTCGATATGCGTCGGAGACGTAGGCCTTGGCCATCGATGACGCGAGCGAGCGGTCGGGCGCGTCGGCGTCGACCGTCCAGGCGGCATAGTAGGTCGCCGAGCGACCGCTTTCGGAGAGCACAAGCATGTCCGCGAGCCTGTGCGAGACGGCCTGGTAGATGCCGATCGGCTTGCCGAACTGCTGCCGCGTCTTGGCGTACTCGGTCGAGTCCTCGAGCACCTTCTGCGCCCCGCCCATCATCTCGGCGCACAGCGCAGCCGTGGCCCACTCTAGCGCCCTCTTCAGGTGCGGCCACGCCTGGTCGGGCGCGCCCATCACGGAGCCGGCGGCGAGCTCGACGCCATCGAAACGCACCTCGTCCCATCGCCGGGTCATGTCCAGCGTCTTGAGGGGAGTCACAGTCATTCCCTTCGGCCTGCCCTTGACGAGGAAGAGAGTGAGCCCATCCTCGCCTTCACCGCGGGTGCGCGCCGCCACCACGATGTAGTCCGCGCTCTCGGCGTCCGGCACGAAAAGCTTGATCCCGTCCAGCCGCCAGCCACCGCCCGACGGCCTGGCCGTCAGCGTGACCCCGGCCGCATCCCAGCGCCCCGATGGCTCGGTGAAGGCGAGAGTGGCGCGCGCCGCGCCCTCGGCGATCGCGCCGAGCGCTTCTTTCTTCTGAGCCTCGCTGCCGGCCTCGACGAGCGCGGGAACCGCCAGACCCATGGTCGCGAAGAACGGACCGGGCAGCAGCGCCCGTCCGGCCTCCTCGAGCACGACCACCAGGTCGAGGAACGTGCCGACTCCGCCGTACTGCTCGGGGATCCCGAGGGCCGTCCAGCCGAGGGCCGCGATCTTTTTCCAGAGCGCCGGGTCGTACGCGCTCGGGCTGTCCATCAGCTTGCGTACGACCTTCGAGCTGCACTCCTTGGCCAGGAATTCGCGCGCCGAGCGCCGCAGCATCTCCTGCTCTTCCGAAAACGCGAAATCCACCGCCGATGAGTCTAAGTGGCGCTGGTGTCGGGCGTGGTCGGGTCCTTTCGGGGCGCTCGCTTCCTTCGCGGTTTGGCCGCCGGCACGGGCTGAGTCGCCGCTTCCGCCGGCTGTGACGCGTCGACGTGCGCCGGCAGCTCGAGCTCAGGAGCCGGGGCAGGCAGCTCCGGCTGCGGTTCGGGAGCGGAGAGCTCGGGCGCCGCTTCGGGAGAGGCAAGCTCAGGCTCGGTGGTTGGTGCGGCAGGCGACATGGCCGTTTCGGCCTCCGACTCGGAGGTGCGTGAGTGGACCACAGGAGGAATCCGGCGCACGGGCGGTGATGGGGCCGGCTCCGGCGCCCGCGCGGGGCTGAGGGGCAGCAGGCGCCGTGCCCTTGGCGTGGCCGGCATGCCCGTGCTCAAGCGCCGATAAAGGACGACCAGCCCGAAGAATCCCAGGAAAACGGCGACGATGCCGAACGCGGCCGCGAAGCCGATGCCCGCGTTCTCCGCGGCGGTCAACGGGCGCTCGAGGCCGGCGGCACACAAGGCAGGCGCCGGCGGGCAGGTCCCGACCACCGCCAGCCGCAAGGGCACGGCGAGCATGGAGAGGATGCCGTACAGGGTTGCCAGCCCGGCCAGGAAGTAGAGCCCGCTGGCCGGCACCTTGCCCTGGTTCTGCACGAGCGCACAGCCCGCATACGCGGCCGCTGCCACCAGCAACGGGACGATTACGCCGCTCTCGCGCCCCGAGGTGCCGGCCAGCACGATCGGTGCTGCGCCTGCCGCAGCCGCCAGACCGCATGCAAGCCAGAACGCCCAGATGTTCGAGTGCTCGCCAGATCCATTGGTGTTCACGGTGCGGCTAGTTTAGGCCGCGGGTCTCAGACCTCGGCAGGATCAGCGCGCTCCTGCTTGCCGGCGGCCACGTGCGCCGTCTGGCGCAATGGCAGCTCCCTGATGAGAAGCGTGGCGATGAAGGCGATGGCGATGATCGGCAGCCCCGCGGTGAACACCGGGTGCAGCGCATCGGCCAGGCCGTGGCGGATTCCGGCAGCGATCGCCGGCGGCAGGTGAATGAGCTGGGTCGGGTCGAACACAGCGCCGGCGGTCGAGCTGCCCGAGGCCTGGAACCTCTGGAGCGCGGCGGCGGGAAGGTACTTCGCCATCGACGTGGTCATGCCCTCGGTCAGGATCGTGCCGAGGATGGCGAGGCCTACGGCGGCTCCGATCGAGCGGGAAAGCTGCGTCGCCGAGGTCGCCACCGCCATGTCCTCCCGGCTGACGGAGTTCTGCACGATGAGCGTGTACGTCTGCATCGTCACGCCCAGCCCGAGCCCGATCAGGACCATGGCCTCGATTGCCGTCTGGTTGTTGGTGTGCACGTCGAACCTCGAAAGCATGTAGAAGCCGGCTCCCATCACGGCCAGGCCGATCAGCAGCGGCATCTTGTAGCGGCCGGTCCTCGAGATGTACTGCCCGCTGCCGATGCTGGTGACGATCATCGCCACGAGCATCGGGACCAGGATCGCGCCCGAGTTGGTGACGCTGTTGCCGATCACGCCCTGCACGAAGACCGGAAGGAAGAAGATCGCGCCGAACATCGACATCGCGACTCCCATCCCGGCGATGTTGGAAAACGTGAAGATGCTGCTCTTCCAGAGCCTCAGCGGCAGCACGGGTTCGGCGGCTCGCGTCTCCACCCACGCGAAGGCGGCGAGCAGGACGACGGCGGCTGAGTAGAGGCCGACGATCTGCCAGGAGCTCCACGGATACTGTGCGCCGCCCCACACGGTCGCCAGCAGCGCGCAGGTGATGCCTGAAGACAGGGTCACGCTGCCCCAGACGTCGATCTCGTGCTTCTTGCGCTCGTTGGGGACATGCATGTAGAACGCCACGACGATCAGCGTGAGGACCGCAAACGGGAGGTTGACGAAGAACAGCCAGCGCCAGGTGAAGTGCTCGGTGATAAAACCGCCCGCGGCCGGCCCGATGATCGATGCGACCCCGAACGAGGCGCCCATCATGCCCTGGTACTTGCCGCGTTCGCGCGGCGAGATGATGTCGCCGATGATCGCCTGCGAGAGCGGCATGATGAAGCCCATCCCTGCGCCCTGCACGAAGCGCGAGAAGACCAGGAACCAGAAGTTGGGAGCGATCCCCGACAGCGCCGACCCCACGGCGAACACCACGATCCCGGTCATGTAGAGCGGTTTGCGGCCGTAGATGTCCGAAAGCTTGCCGGCGACCGGTACGACGATCGTCGACGCCAGCATGGCCGAGATCGGGACCCAGCTGTAGTCGGCTATGCCGCCTAGCTCCGCCACGATGGTCGGCAGCGCAGGAGCGACCAGCGTCATGTTGAGCGATGCGATCAGCGAGCCCAGCATCAGGCCCGCGAAGACGGCCATGACCCCACGGTCGATGCCATTCTTGGCGGTGGCGCCGGCCGCCCGCGTGGCGACGGCCGTCATTCGCGTGAGTCTACCGGCCCGCAGGTCAACGGCTGCGCGGTAAGCCCAGGACGCGCTCCGCCAGGATGTTGCGCAGGACCTCGGACGTGCCCGCCTCGATCGTGTTCGCGCGCGAGCGAAGGAACTGGTACTTCCAGCCCTCGCCGTCTCCGACCTGACCCGCCGGTCCCGCGATGTCGACCGCCGTTTCCGTCATTCGCTGGTTGAGCTCGGACCACATGAGCTTGAGGATCGAGCCCTCGGGCCCGGGGATGCCGTTTCGCTTCACAGCGGTCACCGCGCGGTAGCCGTTGAGCTGCAGGGCGCGGGCTTCGATGGTGTGTTGCGCGACCTTCTGGCGCACCAGCGGATCCGAGCCGCGGCCCAGCTTGCGCGCATGGTCGGCCAGCTCCGCGGCCGTGATCTGGGCCCGCGTCGCGAGCGCCATGCCGAGAGTCCCCCGCTCGTGGAGCAGAGTCGTCATTGCGACCGCCCAGCCGCCTCCGGGCTCGCCGAGGACCTGCGACTTCGGCACTTTGACGTCCTTGAAGAAGATCTCGTTGAACTCGGCGTCGCCTGTGATCTGCACGAGAGGCCGGACCTCGATGCCCGAGCTCTCCATGTCGACGAGGAGGTATGTGAGGCCCTCTCGCGGGTTGCCCTCCTTGCGTTCGCGGGTAAGCAGCATGCACCACCTGGCGACGTGGGCGAGCGTCGTCCAGACCTTCTGCCCGTTGACAAGGTAGTGGTCGCCCTTGTCCTCGGCACGTGTCTGCAGACCAGAGAGGTCGCTTCCCGCGTTGGGCTCGCTGAACCCCTGGCACCAGATCTCCTCCGCCGACAGCAGTGGCGCGAGGTACCGCTTCTTCTGCTCGTCGGTACCGTGGGCGATCACGACAGGGCCGCCCATGCCCAGCCCGATGACGTTGATGGGCTCGGGCGCCTGGGCCTGGATCATCTCGTCGTTGAAGATGAGCTGCTCCATGAACCCCGCTCCGCGGCCGCCGTACTCCTTCGGCCAGGTGATGCCGACGTAACCGGCCTCGTAGAGCTTCCTCTGCCACGCGCGGCGGCTGGCGACGAAGGCCTTCATGTCGTCCTCGCCGGGGCCGTCTTTCCGCGGTGCGTTGGCCTTCAGCCAGGCTCGGACCTCGTCCCGAAACTTCTTCTCAGGCTCGCTGAGCTCGAAATCCACGCGACTACCTTAAGCCACCGCAGGGATGACTTCTGTCGCAAGCAGCTGCAGCGCGTCCGAGTCGTCGAGCAGGAAGTGCTGCAGCATGAAAAGGTCGACTCCAAGCCCGGCGAACTCCCGCATCCGCGCCGCAATCTGCTCGGGCGTCCCCACGAACCATGCGTCTTTCCTGTGCTCCAGCACCTCGTCAGGGGTCATGCCGCGCAGCTCGGGGATGACTTGGCTCACCTCTGCCGCTCGTTCGCGCAGCTCGGTCTGGTCGCGGCCGACGATGCAGCTGGTCATCACGGAGCGTCGAATGGTGCTCGGGTCGCGGCCGATGTCGCGGCAGCACTGTTCCAGCACTTCCAGACGCTGCCGAAACATGCCGGCGTCGAGACGGGAGAGGTTCCACTCCGCCGCCTCGCGCGCGACCAGGGGAAGGGTGCGCTTGGCGCCTTTCCCGCCCATCAGGAGAGGGATCGGGTTGCGTGCGGGCTTGGGATTGGTCTTGTCCCAGATGTCTCGCATCGTCTTGATGCCCTCGTCGAGCCGATCGAATCGCTCCTTCTCCGTGAGGAAGGGGATGCCGAAGACCGTGTGCTCGTTCTCGTTCCAGCCGGCCCCGACCCCGAGGAGGAGGCGCCCGCCTGAAAGCGCGTCGACGCTGGCCGCGATCTTGGCCAGGACCGCAGGGTTGCGAAATGTCATCGGGGTGACCATGGGTCCGAACTCGATCTGTTTCGTCCACTCGGCCGCGAGCGCGAGCGAGGTCCAGCACTCGATGCAGTCGCGCTCGGGCGACCTCATCAGCGAGATGAGGTGGTCGCTGCGGCGCAAAGACGCGAAGCCCAGCGTGTCAGCGTCGTGGCAGATGCGCCGCCACCTGTCCCAGCTGAGGCCTTCCTGGCCCTCGATCATGATCCCGATTCGCGCCATCAGTGAAGTGACATCGTAAGTTCCTCGAGCGGCAGGAAGTTGAGGATCCGGTCCTGCGGAATGCCGGCCCGGCGCGCCATCCACATCGCCATCGGGACGTAGGCGAACTCGGCGGGCGAGTGCGCGTCCGCGTCGAGGGTGAAGTTGCAGCCACACTCCAGCGCGAGCCGCGCCATCTCGGGCGACAGGTCCATGCGCGCCGGGTCGCAGTCGATCTCGAGCGCCACGTCGTGACGCGCCGCCTCCTTGAAGACCGCCTCGAAGTCGTAGGTCGCGCCTTCGCGAGAGCCCGGCCGCCTACCGGTGGGATGGCCGATCACGTCGACGTGTGGATGCGACGCGGCGCGGAGCATGCGCTCGGTCATCGCGGAAGGGTCCTGGCGTAGCTTGACGTGCGGCGAGGCGATGACCACGTCGAGTATCTCGAGCACGGCATCGGGCAGGTCGAGCGCGCCGTCCTCCAGGATGTCGACCTCGATGCCCTGCAGCAGGGTCACGCCCGGCACCTGTTCCTGGACCTCCGCCATCTGGACGGACTGCGCGAGGAGCCTCTCGGCGTTGAGCCCGTGCACCACGGTGATGCGCGGCGAGTGGTCGGTGATCCCGAGGTATCGATAACCCATCGCCGCGGCCCCTTTCGCCATCTCGAGCATCGTCGCCTTGCCGTCGCTCCAGTCGGAATGCGAGTGCACGTCGCCGTGGTAACGGGAGAAGTCGAGAGCCGTTTCGTCCTCGAGCGCCGGCTGCTTCATCTGCTCGCGCAGCCGCTCGAGGTAGCGACTACGGCCGTTCTCGATCAGGTCGGATAGCACTTTCGCGATGCCCGCGCCGACGCCCTCGAGCGTGGTCAGCTCGTTGGAGCCATGCAGGGCGGCGAGGTCGGGCCGCTGGATCGCGAGCGACCAGGCCGCGCCCGAGAAAGCCTTGGCCCGGAACTTCTCGTCTGGGTCCTGCCGGAGCAGGTACCCGATCTCCGAAAGGGACTGCGCGGCTGCGATCGCATCCACCCCTCAATTGTGTGAGCATTCAGCGATGGCCAAACCAAAGCTCAAAGTCGGCGACCGGATCCCGGCCCTGGTCTCCTCCCTCCTCGAGGAGCTGGGCGAGGACCCGGAACGGGCCGGCCTCAAGGCCACGCCGGCTCGCGTTTCGCGGGCGCTGCGCGAGCTCACCGACGGTTACGGCATCCGGCCGGAGGATGTCATAGCGGACGCGGTCTTCGACCAGGACTACGACGAGATGGTCGTGGTCAAGGACATTCCCTTCTACAGCCTTTGCGAGCACCACATGCTCCCGTTCTTTGGCGCCTGCCACGTCGGGTATCTGCCCAGGGGCAAGGTGGTCGGGCTCAGCAAGATCCCGCGCCTCGTCGGCGTGTTCGCCCACCGGCTTCAGCTGCAGGAGAAGATGACGAATGAGATCGCCGAGGCGCTCAGCGGCGCGCTCACTCCGAAAGGTGTCGGCGTGGTGATCGAGGCGCGCCACCTGTGCATGGAGATGCGCGGCGTGCAAAAGGCCGGCGGTCAGATGATCACGTCGTGCATGCTCGGGACATTCCGCAAGGACCCGCGCACGCGCGCGGAGTTCCTGGACCTGGTCCGCCGGCCCTAGTCCACGCTCGCGCGCCCTTTTCACACATAACGCTCCCTTTATGCGTTAGACTTCTATAAAGCAACCTTTATGTTTCTGCAGAACCCGCGCCACGAGCTGCCGGACCACTTCCTGGCCCTTGCCAACCCCACGCGCCTTCGCATCCTGCAGCGCCTGGGACAGGTCGGGGAGGAAAGCGTGAACGACCTGGCTCTGCACCTGCGCATGAGCCAGCCTCGCATCTCGTGGCACCTGCGCATGCTTCGGGGAGGCGGGGTCATCAGGACGCGGCGCGACGGCCGCCAGGTTTACTGCTCCTTGGACGTCGAGAACATGGCGCGCGAGCGCGCGCAGCTGGACCAGTTGCTAGGAATTACCGGAAGAGTGAAAGTCAGTGAGGAGGTCGGAGCTTGATCAGCAACCAGAAGAACGGTCACAAGAATGGACACAAGAACGGAAAGGTCCGGGTCGCCATCGTCGGGGTGGGCAACTGCGCCTCCGCGCTGGTGCAGGGCGTGCATTACTACCGCAACGCGTCCCCCAAGGACTCCGTGCCGGGCCTGATGCACGTCGACCTCGGCGGGTATCACATCAGCGACATCGAGTTCGTCGCGGCGTTCGACATCGACAAGACGAAGGTCGGCCTCGACCTCTCGGAGGCGATCTACGCGAGCCCCAACAACACGGTCAAGTTCGACACCGTCCCCAAGCTTGGGGTCAAGGTTCACCGCGGCATGACGCACGACGGGATCGGCAAGTACCTGGCCGACGTCGTGCACAAAGCCCCGGGCGAGACCGCCGACGTGGTCGGCATCCTTCGCAAGACGAAGGCGGACGTGCTGGTCAGCTACCTCCCCGTCGGTTCCGAGGAGGCGACCAAGTGGTACGTCGAGCAGGCTCTGACGGCAGGCGTCGGAGTTGTCAACTGCATCCCGGTCTTCATCGCGCGCGAGCCGTACTGGCAGAAGCGATTCGAGGAGAAGGGCCTCCCGATCATCGGCGACGACATCAAGTCACAGGTCGGGGCGACCATCATCCACCGCGTCCTGACTCGCCTCTTCCGCGACCGCGGCGTCAAGCTCGAGCGCACTTACCAGCTCAACTTCGGCGGCAATACCGATTTCCTGAACATGCTCGAGCGCGAGAGGCTGATGTCGAAAAAGATCTCGAAGACGCGCTCGGTCACGTCGCAGATGAACTACGACATCGGCGCGGACAACGTGCACATCGGGCCGTCGGACTACGTGCCCTGGCTTCACGACCGCAAGTGGGCGTACATCCGACTGGAGGGCCGCTCCTTCGGGGACGTGCCGCTCAATGTCGAGCTGAAGCTCGAGGTCGTCGACTCGCCCAACTCTGCGGGCATCGTGATCGACGCCGTGCGGTGCGCCAAGCTGGCGTTAGACCGCGGCATCAGCGGCGCGCTGGAGGGTCCCAGCTCCTACTTCATGAAATCGCCGCCGGTGCAGTACAGCGACAACGAAGCCCGGAAGCTGGTGGAGGATTTCATCGGAGGTGGGCAGCCGGCACCCAAGGCCCCGGTCAAAGCCGCGAGCAATGGCCGCGCCCGCGCCAAAACCGCGACTGCACCTGCTCGCCACTAGCTACGCCGCCGGCGCTCGCGCTGTCAGGGCGCTTCCGGCCCGGGTCCGGCACGCCGCCGCGGCGCCGGGCGGGACAGCGTGGTTCTGGCTCAGCCCGTCCCAGCGGCGGGCGGCGCTGGAGAACTATGCCGCGGCGCTCGGCCGCGACCGGTCGGACCCGGAGGTGGCGCGCGTCGCCAGGCGCGCGTTTCAAAACTATGGGCGCATGCTCATGGACTTCCTGCTCATGGGCAGCCTGTCGCGCGAAGAGGTCATCAGCCGCGTGAGCGTCGAGGGCCGCGACGACCTGGATGCCGCGCTGGCTCATGGGAGGGGCGTGATCATGGCCGTGCCACACATGGGCTCGTGGGACATGGCCGGCTCGTACGCCGGGGCGCTCGGCTATCGGATTTCAGCGGTGGCTGAGACCTTTCCCGGATCACTCAACGAGGCGGTCGTGCGCACGCGCCAGCGGTTCGGGCTGGACGTCATCGCCCTCGGGCGCTCCGCGGTGCGCGCGATCACGCAGGCGCTCGAGGAGAACCGGATCGTCGCCTTGCTCTGCGACCTCGAGCAAGGACCTGGGGTCAACGTGCGCTTCTTCGGACGTCGGGCGGTGGTGCCCGGAGGGCCGGCTGCAATCGCCATCAAGACGGGCGCCGCGCTGCTCCCGGCCTGCCAGTACATGACCAGCCCAGGCCGCCATCGCGTCCACCTCGACCCGGCGCTTTCCTGGTCGCATGGTCAGACCAAGGAGAGCCTTATGCAGCTAGTCGTCAACCGCTTCGAGGATTTCATCAAGGAGCATCCCGACCAGTGGTACGCGTTTCGTCCGATGTTCGCCCACCCTGCCGACTGAGTGTGGCAATACCGCGCGTTCAAGGCCGTGCAGTCGATCGTGGAGCGATTGCCTCGACCCTGGGCGTACGCGCTCGCGGTGGTCGCGGCCCGTTTTGCATGGTGGTTTTCGCCCCTCGCGCGGCCGCGGCTCGAGTTCAACCTGAAGGTCGCATGCCCGGAGCTGGCGCACGACCCGGCCGCCCTGCGGCGGACGTCATGGCTCAACTTCCGCAACCACGCCAAGGCATACGCCGACCTGATGATGCTGCCGACCGCCTCGATCGAGGCCCTGCGCCCGCTGTTGAAGGTCCGGGGATGGGAATACCTGGAGGAGGCTCGCGCGCTGGGCAAGGGGGTGCTGGTCGTCTCCTGCCACATGGGCTCGTACGAGGTGGTCGCGGCGATTTGGTCGGCGACCCTGGCTCCGGTGACGTTCTTCGCCGAGGAGCTCGAGCCGCGCCCATTGTTCGAGTGGTACCGCGATACGCGAGCCCGCCTGGGGATCAGTGTCCTGACGCTCGACCACGGCGGCATCCGGCGGGTGCTGCAAGCTTTGAGGGACCAGGAGATGGTGATCACCGCTATCGACCGCGACATCACGGGCACCGGCCACATGATGCCGTTCTTCGGGCGCCCGGCCCCGATCCCGCTGGGCCCGGCGGCGATCGCGCTGCGCCTGGGGGTCCCACTCTTCCCGGTCTACGCCTACCGGCTGCCGGACGACTCCTACCAGGCCGAGGGCGCCCCGCTCGTCTTCGCCCAAGATACTGGCAATCCCAGGGAGGACCAGGTGCGGGCGACCGAGGAGCTGCTCCGGCACATCGAAGGCTTCATCCGTCGGCACCCCGAGCAGTGGCATGTCCCGCACCGCATCTGGGAGGGTTCGCCATGAAAAAGCGCGGGGGGATCGAGATCCCCCCACGGACCCCCCTCTCCAGGCGACGATTGGGTGGCGCCTGGAATGTGAAGGTCAGGGTAACGGCCGGAGTGACTCCGGCCTACAGGCAGCGCGGGGAATCCAGATGAGAGTTGGGCTCGTCTCCCCTTATGACTTCGCGTCACCGGGTGGCGTCAACGACCACGTGCGCCACCTGGCGCGCCGCTTGCGCCAGCTCGGCCACGAGGCCCGCATCTTCGCGCCGTCGAGCCGGGCCGACATCGACTTCGACTCCGCCCGTTTCTACCGGATCGGAAGCCCGATCTCGATCCCGGTCAACGACTCGGTCGCACGTATCACGTTGAGCTTCCACCTCGCCAACCGGGTGGCGGCGATCATGGAGGAGGAGCGGTTCGACGTCGTCCATTTCCACGAGCCGCTCATGCCCGCGCTCCCGATGACGATGCTCCGCATGTCGACCACCGCCAACGTCGGCACGTTTCACGCGTTCGCGCGATCCAACGTCGGCTACTACTACGGCCGGCCTCTGCTCAAGCCTTACCTCGAGCACCTGCATCGCGGCATCGCCGTCAGCGAGCCTGCGCGGGCATTCGTGAACCGGTACTTCCCGGACTATCCCTTGCGAGTCATCCCCAACGGCATCGACACGGAGGCGTACCGGCCTGGACTCGCTCCCATCCGCCACCTCATGGACGACAACATCAACATCTTGTTCGTCGGGCGGCTCGAGAAGCGCAAGGGCGTCGGCGACCTTCTGCGCGCATTCCATTTCATGCAGTCGCGCGTGCCGAAAGTCAGGCTCATCATCGTCGGAGACGGCCCGCTTCGCGGCAGGGTCGAATCGTATGTGTCGCGCCACCGGCTTCCCAACGTGGTGCTGGCGGGCTACGTGCCCGAGTCCGTCAAGCCGCGGTACTACGACAGCGCGGACATCTTCTGCGCACCCGCCACGGGCGCCGAGAGCTTCGGCATCGTGCTCCTGGAGGCCATGGCTTCAGGCCTGCCGGTGGTGGCGACCGAGATCGCCGGCTACATGTCGGTGCTCGAGCCCGGACGCGACAGCATCACCGTGCAGCCGAACAGCTGGCGGGAGCTCGGCGCGTCGCTGGTCATCCTGGTGAGGGACGCCGAGCTGCGCGGCCGCTTGGGGGCTTTCGCGCACGAGAAGGCGCGTCGTTACTCGTGGGACGCGGTGACGACCGATGTGCTCGAGGTCTACCAGGAAGCGATTCAGGTGGCCGCAGTGCAACCGGCCAGGGCGATCGAGGTGGCGAGTGTTCACGACGCGGTTTGAAGCCTGGGTCCGGCGCCGCGCAGAGGCGTTGATGTCCGCCGCCGGCAGGGTGCCGCTCACCCCCAACCAGGTCACGGTGGTCGGCT
Source organism: Candidatus Dormiibacterota bacterium (assembly GCA_035531515.1). Classification (GTDB taxonomy): domain Bacteria; phylum Chloroflexota; class Dormibacteria; order Dormibacterales; family Dormibacteraceae; genus DATKSS01. The sequence goes on from DATKSS010000099.1 coordinate 18,531, forward strand.
TCTGCCTCACCGTCTTCGCGTCCGGGCTGGCCGCATTCGGCCAGCTGCGGTGGGCCGGCGTCGTCCTGATCTTCGCCGGCACGTGCGACATCCTCGACGGAGCGCTGGCGCGCTCGACCAAGGCCGGCTACCCCTACGGTGCGTTTCTCGACTCCACCCTCGACCGGTATTCAGAGGGTGCGATCTATGTCGGCCTGGCCGCCTACTTCATCACGCTGACCGGGCCGCTGCAGCGTTGGCTCGTGCTCGCCACCGTGGCCGCCCTCGCTGGGTCGTTCCTCGTGAGCTATGTGCGCGCCCGCGCTCAGAGCCTTGGCTTCACCTGCGAGACGGGTATCTTCGCCCGGCCCGAGCGCGTGGTCGTGACGGTCATCGGTTTGATCGTGGGTGGGGTCGTTCTTTATGGCGTGGTGTTCCTGCTCGCGGTCCTCACCAACCTCACCGCGCTGCAGCGCATCCGGGAGGTCTGGCTGCAGGGCCGAGCGCAGCGTCTCGAGATGGAACGTGAGATCAAAGCGCGGCGAGCCGCGCCCCCCCAGATCCCGTGATCGATCCGTTCGCCGGTATCGCCGGTCACACCCAGGCCCTCGACCAGCTGCGCTCGCAGGTCGGATCCGGCCGCCTGGCGCACGCGTACCTGTTCATCGGGGAATCCGGGCTGGGCAAGTCGACTGCGGCGCGTGCGCTGGCATCGGCCCTCCTGCCCGAGGCGCCACTGACCCGGCACCCCGATTACTGGGAGGACGACCGCATCAAGCCGCTGTCGATCAACGAGATCCGGCTGCTCCCCGAAAAGCCGCCCGAGTTCCATGAGCTCTCGCTGCAGGCTTTCCTCAACCTCAAGCCCGCGGTGGGATCGCGCCGCATCGCCGTGCTGGTCAACGTCGGCCGGCTGCGCGACCAGGACCAGGGCGTCTTGCTCAAGACCCTGGAGGAGCCCCACCCGCACCGCGTCATCGTCCTGACCACGCCTAGCCTCAACCCGTTCGTCGTGCTCCCCACGGTCGTGTCGCGTTGCCAGCGCCTGTTCTTCCACCCGGTGCCCGCGCCGGAGATCGAGAAGCTGCTCGTTGCGCATGACGTCGAGCCGGCGCGCGCGGGCCTCGTGGCCGATCTCGCGGGCGGCCGGCCCGGCTGGGCGATGCGGCGAGCCAAGGATCCCGCCGTGGTCGAGCTGCACCGGGCGTGGACCAACAGGCTGGAGGAGATCTTCGGCGCGCCGGCCGACGTGCCGCTCCAGGTCGCGGCCGAGCTCGACTCGGCCCAGATGGGCTGGCGGCGCAGCGAGGGTGATGAGGAGGACCCGGCGCTGTTCGCGATGGCGAGCTGGCAGATCGAGATCCGCCGGCGCATGCTGGCGAGCCGCGGCCGGGAGCAGGGCCGCTGGGCGAGGCTGCTCGAGCTCTCCTACGACACCCTCGGCTACCTGGAGCAGAACGTCAGCCCGCGCCTCGCCTTTGAGACTTTTCTACTCGAAGCTCGGCGAGGGGGAGCGCCGCGAGATTTGGCGATCCAGGCTCGTTGATGCCGAAGAGCATCCTGAGGAAGGGCCTCGAAGGCTTCCAGCCGTACGTCCCGGGCGAGCAACCGCCCGACGGCGAAGGGTGGGTCAAGCTCAACACCAACGAGTCGCCTCTGCCTCCCTCGCCCCGCGTGGTCGCGGCGATCAAGAAGGCAGCGGGCGATTCGCTGCGGTTGTACCCGAGCCCGACCGCCGCGCCGGCCCGCCGCGCCATCGCCAGGCGTTTCGGTCTCGACCCGTCGCAGGTGACGGTCGCCAACGGGGGCGACGAGCTGATCGAGCTGTGCTTCCGAGCCTTTGCCGATTCCGGCGACAGCGTCGCGTACCCGACGCCCACGTACCCGCTGTTCGAGCCTCTGTGTCGCATTCATGGGGCATCTCCCTCTACGCATCCGATCGGGCTGCCTTCGGAGCTGCCGCCCGGCCTCGCCTCCGACCCGGCGCCGCTGAAGTTCATCGTCAACCCCAACTCACCCACGGGCGCACTGTTCGATCAGGCGGCCGTCGAGGCGGTGGTCGCGGCATCGCCGGGGGTGGTGGCGGTCGACGAGGCCTACGTCGATTTCGCGCCGCGTTCGTGCCTGGGTCTGCTGGCCTCGCACGACAACCTGGTACTGCTCCGAACCTTCTCCAAGTCGTACGGACTGGCCGGGCTGCGCATCGGCTTTGCGCTGGGCGATGCCGCCGCGATCGCGGCCCTCGACTCGGTCAAGGATTCGTACAACGTCGACCGGCTTGCGATCGTGGCTGCGGTGGCTGCCATCGAGGACGACCCCTACCACCAGAAGCTGGTTGACGAGGTGGTCGCGAACCGGGCGGCTCTCGGCGAGGCGCTGACCGGCCTGGGTTTCGAGGTCGTTCCGTCGGCCGCCAACTTCTTGTTCGTCAAACCTCCCCGGCCTGCCGCCGAGGTCGCCTCCGCTCTGCGCGAACGCAAGATCCTGGTGCGCCACTACGATCGTGAGGCGATCGCGGGTTGGTTTCGCATCACGATCGGTACAGCCGAACAGCACGAGAAGCTGCTGGAGGCACTCAAGGAGATATTGCCGTGACACCGACTCGAGACGAGGCCTGGGAGCTCGTCACCTCCATGACGCAGACCGACCAGCTGCGTCGCCACATGCGCAGCGTCGAGGCGGCGATGCGCGCGTACGCGAAGCGATTCGGTGAGGACGAGGAGCGCTGGGCCGTGCTCGGGCTCATCCATGACTGGGACTACGAGTCGGGCCCAACGCTGGATCTGCACCCGATGCGCGGCATCGCGATGCTGCGCGAGAAAGGCTGGCCCGAGGACATCCTCGATGACATCGCTTCCCACGCCAACTACCTGAACGTCCCTCGCGACACCAACGCGCGTAAAGCGCTTTACGCGGTGGACGAGATGTGTGGGTTCATCATCGCCTGCGCCCTGGTCAAGCCGGACAAGTCGCTGGGCTCGGTCGAGGCCAACTCCGTGCGCAAGAAGATGAAGGACAAGGCATTCGCGCGTGGAGTGCACCGGGAGGAGCTCGTCGCGGGCGCGGAGCTTCTAGGTATACCCTTCGACGAGCACGTGGAGTTCGTCCGCGATGCTTTGAAGCCGATCGCACCGGAGCTGGGACTGAATCCATGAGCACAGGCGGCAAGCCTCGGGTACTGCTGATGCACCCGATCCTCGACCCTGGTCCGGCCATCCTGGCTGAGGCCGCGGAGGTCGTCACCTATCCGGCCAACCGTCCCCTCGACGAGGCCAACATCCGTCAGGCGGCCGAGGGATGCATCGGGATCGTGAGCCAGCTCATGGACCCCATTCGCGAAGCTGTGCTCTCGAGCCCAGGACTGAAGATCGTCAGCAACGTCGCGGTCGGGTTCGACAACATCGACGTCCCCACCGCGACCGCCCACAAGGTGATGGTCACCAACACCCCTGGCGTGCTGGACGACTCGACCGCGGACTTCGCGTTCACGCTCCTGATGGCCGCGGCGCGCCGGGTCGTGGAGGGCGACAGCTTCACGCGCGCAGGCAAGTACCGGGGATGGGCGATCGACATGATGCTGGGCACCGACATCTTCGGCGCGACGCTTGGCATCATCGGCATCGGGCGCATCGGTCGAGGCGTGGCTCACAGGGCGAAGGGCTTCAACATGCGCGTCCTCTACTACGACCCGCACCCGCTGCCACCGGACGCGGAAGAGCAGCTGGGCGCCTCGCGCGTCGACCTCGGGCGGCTGCTCGCCGAGTCAGACTTCGTGTCGGTCCACACGCCGCTGACCAAGGAAACCCTGCACCTGCTGAGCACCGCTCAGTTCAGCCAGATGAAGCGCAACGCGATCCTCATCAACACTTCGCGCGGCCCGGTCGTCGACGAGGCGGCCCTGGTCGAGGCGTTGACGGCCAGGAAGATCGCCGGCGCGGCGCTGGACGTTTACGAGCGCGAGCCGGCCGTGCACCCCGGCCTGCTCGCGATGCCGAACGTCGTGCTAGCTCCGCACATCGCCAGCGCCACGGTGCGCACCCGCTCCGAGATGTCGGCGATGGCGGCGCGGAACATGGCCACCGCGGTGCGTGGCGGACGGCCGCCGAACCTGTTGAACCCTGAAGTCAAGAAATAGAGTTGGGGACGATCGCCACCCGATACCGCTTGCTGGCTCTGGACCTCGACGGCACGATCCTGGACTTCAAGCTCCACCTTGATCCGCGCGACGTGCAGGCTCTGCATCGCATCGTCGCGGGCGGAGTCACCGTCGTGGCCTGCACGGGACGTCCTTTTCCAGGCGCCCTGCCATGGGCGCAGCGTCTCGGCCTCGACGGCCCGATCGTGTGCTACCAGGGCGCGGAGGTCAGGACGCTTGATGGCGGCGTGCTCCTCGACCACGGCGTCGCGCACAACCTGGCGATGGATGTGATCCGCTACTCGCGGGGGCGCGACCTGCATGTGCAGGCGTATCGGGATGACAGGCTGATCATCGAACGCGACCGGCCCGAGGCCCATGAGTACGCCGACCATGCAGGGATGGAGATCCACCTCGTCGCAGACCTGGATGTGGCGATGGGGCCGACCACGCCGAAGCTCGTCATCGTGGCCAAATCCGAAAGCCTCGAAGAGGTCCTGCCCGACGCGCGCCGGCGCTGGGAGGGCAAACTGAACGTCGCCACCTCGATGCCGACCTACCTCGAGTTCACCAGCCTGGAAAGCGACAAGGCGTCCGCGCTCGGCTTCCTCTGCGACAAAATGGGCGTACCCCGTGAGCAGTCGGTCGCCGTTGGCGACGGGCGCAACGATGCATCGATGCTCGCGTGGGCCGGGCTCGGGGTCGCGATCGAAGGCTCGGACGCCGAGGTCATCGCCGCCGCGGACCGAACGATACCCGGCCCGGGGCACGGTGGAATCCAGCAGCTCGCGGACCTCCTGGTCGGATAGATGAGCACCCTGCTGCTGGTCCACGCGCACCCCGACGACGAGGCGATCTCGACCGGCGGGGTGATGATGAAGGCGAAGGCGCACGGCCACCGCGTGGTCCTGGTCACTGCGACCAGGGGAGAGGTCGGCGAGATCCACAACATGGACGAGGCGGCCTCGCGACCGCGCCTCGCAGAGATCCGGACGGCTGAGCTCAAGGCCGCGGCGGACATCCTCGGTGTCGACCGGCTCGAGTTCCTCGGATATCGGGATTCGGGCATGGTCGACACCGAAGACAACAAGGACCCACGGTCTTTTCACCAGGCGCGCCTGGACGAGGCGGCGGGCAAGCTGGCGGCAGTGATTCGCGACGAGCGGCCGGACGTGGTCGTCACATACGGGGAGGACGGTGTTTACGGTCATCCCGACCACATCAAGGCCCACCACGTGACCAACGCGGCCCTGGACCTGCTGCAGCGCGAGGGCTGGTCGCCGGGGAAGCTCTACTACACCGCGATTCCGCGCTCGATGATGGAAGCGTTCATGCAGCAGATGCCGGAGGAGGCACAGCGGCAGAACCAGAACATGCGCATCACCGGCACCCCTGACGAGCTCGTCACCACTCGGGTCGACGTCCATGATTACGTAGAAGGAAAGCGCCAGGCATTTGCGGCCCACGTGAGCCAGAACGACCCGAACTCGTGGTTTGCGACCATGGCGAGCCAGATCTACGAGCTGGCGTTCGGAACCGAGTACTACCAGCTGGCGCGCGGTAAGCCGGGCTCATCGCTACCTGAAGACGACCTGTTCGTCGGACTTCCCCGCTAGCGGGGGAGCACCCGGCGCAGCCGGGGGGATGGGGAAGTGCACCTGCCATGGGCGGCCCTGGGCACCTCCCGTAGAGTGGAAGCCGCATGGAAGTCGTCAAGATCACGCCGCGCGGCTATTGCCACGGCGTGGTGGATGCGTTTCGGATCGCCAAGCGAGTCCGGGCGGAGACCGCCGGGCCGGTCCACATGCTCGGCATGCTGGTCCACAACACGCACGCGACCGACGACCTGCAGCAGCAGGGGATTGCCCTGGTCGACCAGCCCGACCGGCTAGCCGGGCTGGGCCACATCCGCGAAGGGACCGTCATCTTCACCGCCCACGGCGTTTCGCCGCAGGTCAAGCAGCGGGCGCTCGAGCTTGGGCTCAAGCCGGTCGATGCCACCTGCTCCGACGTCGTTCGCACCCATGAGCTGGTCAAGGACCTCGCCAAGAAGGGCTACGACGTCGTCTACATCGGTCGCAAGGGCCACCCCGAGCCCGAAGGGGTGGTGGGCGAGGCCCCCGGCAAGGTGCACCTGGTCCAGGAGCCCGAGGACATAGACGCCCTTGACCTCAAAACAGACCGCATCGCGGTCACCTGTCAGACCACCCTTTCGGTGTGGGATACCGAGGACCTGATCGGCAAGGTCAAGGCCCGCTACCCACAGGCCGAGGTTCACAACGAGATCTGCCGCGCGACGCAGGAAAGGCAGGAGGCGGCCGTCGAGGCCGCCAAGGACGTCGACCTGGTGATCGTCGTCGGCAGCCCAAGGTCGTCCAATTCTCTGCGGCTCGTCGAGGTGGTCAAAAAGCTCGGCCACAAGCCGGCCTACCTGGTCGACAACCTCGAGGAGCTGGACCCCGGCTGGTTCAAAGGTGCCAGGAGGGTCGGAGTCACCAGCGGCGCCTCGACTCCCACACAGCTGACCCGGCGGGTAATCGAGTACCTGGAGGCGCTGGAGGCCCCGGTCTAGCGACGGCTCCTAGGGGCGGCGCAAGCGACCGATCACCCGGCTGAGCGGGCTCTTGGCGTGCTCAGCCGGAGCTGGGGCCGGGTCGGGCCGGGCCGCGGGGGGCTCAGCAGAAGAGCCGGCCGGAGAGCTGCCTTCTGCTTCGCGCGTAGCCGAAGAAGAGGCCGGGCGCCGCCGGCGCCGCCGTCGAGGGGCCGCGTTCGCCCTGTCGGCGGGCTTGACCGTGGCCGGAGGGGGTGCAACCGCCACCGGAGTCTCGGCCGGCGTGTTGCCGTTGCCCCCCGGCCGCCGGCGCCGCCTGCTGCGACGCGGTGCCGGGGCCGCCGGCGTGGCGCTCGCAGTGGCCGGGGTGCCCGGGGCGCGCGCGGCGAGTTCGGCCGCCCTGGGCTCCGGCATCCCCTGCCTGGGCCCAACCCCCGCGGCCTGGCGTCTCACCGCCGCTCCGACCTCTCCTTCAGCGCACATCGCGCCGTCGGCCGTGTGGAGGTCGACCCGCCAGACCACGATCGAGGAGGTGGCTCCGGCGGCCGGCGGCCGCTTCTGGGTCAATGTCCAGCGCGCGTAGATGGTGTCCCCGGCGTGGACGGGGCGGGGGAACTTCCAGTTCAACCACTCCCACTCGATCACCGAGGGGACGGGCATGTCCATCGAGCCCAGCCCGACCGCCATGGCCAGGAGCAGGGCAGGCGGGACGGCTCGAGCGGCGCCGTGGTCGGCTTCGATCGTCAGGGGCGAGAAGTCGCCAGCCACACCTGAGAAAAGGGCGATGTCCGATTCAGAGATGGTCCGACGGCGGGTGGTCCACTCGCCGCCCAGGGGAAGATCGTCGAAAGAGAGCGGCTCCAGATCGCGCCGAGTATAGAACCAACTCGCGTCCCCCCGCGTTAACCTATGGCAACTTCACGGTCTGGAGGAGGTCTCTTGGACGTCGCGGGCGTACTGCTGGTCACCTCGGTGCTGCTCGTGGTCG
>DATKSS010000100.1:0-6816 GCA_035531515.1 Candidatus Dormiibacterota bacterium
CGGCGATGACGGAGTTGGTCGTACCCAGGTCGATTCCTACGGTTTTTGGCATATGTCAGCTCTTCCTCCGCGTTCTTGGCGCGTATTGAATGTCTATGACGATCTCTTTCCCCGCCGGTCGCGCCTCAAAACAATCAAGCCGTAGTCTTAATCCAATGCCGATCTTCGAGCTGGACCCTGTGGAGCGGATCGCGGTCGCCGCGGTGGGCGAGCCGGGGCACCGGCAGTTCTTCCTCCTGGCGCGCGGCTCCGGCCGGACGCTGACCCTGGCCTGCGAGAAATCGCAGATCCAGGCGCTGCTCGTCCGCTTCCAGCAGATGATGGAGTCTCAGGGCATTGACCGGCCCGAACGCGTGCCGGAACCGACCAGGCTGGAGCCGGGCGAGCCGGAGTGGCAGATCGGCGAGATCGGCCTTGGCTACCACGAGGCCCGTCACATGTTCGTGCTGGTAGCCAGCCAGGCGGCAGTGACCCCCGAGGAGGGCGCCGACGATGGATCGCCCTCCGTGCGGTTCTGGCTCAGCCACCAGCAGGTGGTCGCTTTTTCGAGCCAAGCCGAGAAGGTGCTGACCTCGGGGCGGGCGCTGTGCCCGCGCTGCGGGCTTCCCATGGACCCCGCCGGCCATCCCTGCCCTGTCATGAATGGCGCGCGGCCGATCTTCTGACCCTGCCGGCGGCGCCCCTGACCCTCGGGGTGGCGCCCCTGTCCCTGGCGGTGGCTCGCGCAGCGCAGCCCAGACCGAGCGATTGCTCGCCGAGCTTCCAGACGTGAAGATCCTCGGGCTCCTCCACGGTGCGTCCAACTACACGTTCCTCGCCCGGCTCGACCCCCATCCGCCGTCAGGCCTGCGGGTGGTCTACAAGCCGGCCCGGGGCGAGTCTCCGCTGTGGGACTTCCAGGCCGGCACGCTCTACTTCCGTGAGGTCGCCGCCTACGAGCTGAGCAAGGTGCTCGGCTGGCCGCGCGTCCCGCCCACCGTGGCCAGGCGGCAGGGCCCGCACGGGCCCGGCGCGGTGCAGGAGTTCATCGAGGCGGACGGGCGTCATTTCCTCGGTGATCAGTCGGTGCACCGGGACACCTGGCTCCGCGTCGCACTGTTCGACGTCATCGCCAACAATGCGGACCGCAAGTCCGGACACTGCCTGTTCGACGCCAGGGACCAAGTGTGGGTGATCGACCATGGGCTCACGTTCCACGTCGACCACAAGCTGCGGACGGTGATCTGGGACTTCGCCGGCGAGCCATTGCCCCCTGAGCTCTGCGGCGACATCGAGCGGGCGCTGGCCGAGCTCGAGCGAGGCGCGCTCTCGAAGATGATGGAGGAGCTGATCAGCCCGGCCGAGGTGAGGGCCCTGAAGCGCCGCCTGCGCGGCGTGCTCGACCCTCGTTGGCGGTTCCCGGAGCCGACATCGGGGTGGTCCGTGCCCTGGCCGCCGATCTGACCCTTCTGGTAACCTTCCGCCGCTTCATGCGTTGGAACGGGTCCATGAGGCTGAGTCCCGCCGCTGTGTTGTTGGGCGCGGCATTCTCGGCCACCTTGCTGTTCGTGATCTCTCCGGGCGCGCGGTCGGTAGCCCAGGCGGACTGTTCGGCGAGCTCGCCCTGCCCGAGTCCTTCACCCATCCCGGCCAACGCCTTCCTCACCCTGGACGTGGCGAACGGGCCGGTCAACACGGACATCACCGTGAGCGGCGGCGCATTTCTCGCCAACGAGCAGATGACGCTTTACTGGGACCCGCCCAGCACCAAGGTCGCCGGGGGGGCGAACGCAGACCCGAGCGGCAACTTCACGACCCACGTCAAGCCCTTCGCGACCGACGCGCCGGGAATCCATCACCTTTGCGCCAGCGTCGCCCCATTTCCGTGCGCCAACTTCACCCTGGTGGCCGCCACGCCGACCCCATCGCCGTCGCCCTCACCATCGCCGGATGCATCTCCCTCGCCTTCGCCGTCGGCCAGCGCCGCCCGCACCGACCTGCCCAGCCCGACCCCGCTCGCGACCACGCTGAGCGGCATCGACCTCATCACGCGGCCGCCGTTCGTGTTCATCCCGATCATCGGCGTGGTCGCGATCCTCATCTCACTCGCGTACTGGTTGTTCAGCGTGTTCAGGCGGCCCCCGGCACCGGTCGTGCTGGCGACCGCAGCCGTCGTCCATCGCGCCACCAGGCCCGACTACGCGGCCGGGTTCGGAACCCCTCCGCCTGCACCTGCACCGGCGCCGCCTCCACCGTCGGCGTGGGAAGACGTGACGCCGACCGCTCATCCCCCGGCGGCCATGCCGCCGCCGGCGCCTCTCGTCGAGCCGGAGCCCCCGTTGACCGACATGCCGAGCGCCCCGGACGAGCCGCCCGATCTACCCGAACCAGCGGAGGATTAGGCCACCGGGGGCAATCGCTAATAGACTGTCGGCCGACATGCCTCTTCTCGAGGTCCGAGACCTGAGCGTCCGATTCGGTGGAGTGGTCGCGCTCGATTCGGTCTCGTTCAGCGTCGACCAGGGGCAGGTGGTGGCCCTGATCGGGCCCAACGGCGCGGGCAAGACGACCCTCTTCAACGTCATCACGCGCGTCTACCGGCCCACCGCGGGCGCGGTGCTGGTCGACAGCCGGCCGGTGCAGCACGTTCCGGCCCACCAGGTGATCGGACTCGGCCTCGCGCGGACCTTCCAGAACGTGGCGCTGTTCCGGACCATGACCGTCCTCGACAACGTCCTCGTGGGCGACCACACGCGGACTCGCAGCGGATGGCTCCAGGCATCGGTGCCCCTGCCGCAGGCGCTGCGGGCGGAATCCGCGTCGCGCAAACGCGCCATGGAGATGATCGATTTCGTCGGACTCGCGTCGGTCGCCGACCGGCCGGTCGCGGCGCTGCCCTTTGGCACCCAGAAGAGGGTCGAGCTGGCCCGCGCCCTGGTGGCCAGGCCCCGCCTCCTCCTGCTGGACGAGCCGGCGGGCGGGATCAGCCACGAGGAGGTCGATGCGATGGCGCGCCTGCTGCGCCTCATCCACGACGAGCTCGGCGTGACCATGCTCCTGGTCGAGCACCACATGGCCTTCGTGATGGGCCTGTCGGACCGCGTCATCGTGCTCGACTTCGGGAAGAAGATCGCGGACGGAAGCCCGAGCGAGGTGCAGCGCAACCCGGCCGTGATCGAAGCGTACCTGGGCGCCGCTTAGTGTCGCCCGCCCTGCTCGAGCTCGACGACGTGCGGGCCGGGTACGGTCCGACATCCGTGCTCCACGGCGTGTCGCTGTCGGTGCCCGAAGCAGGCATCGTCTCGCTCCTCGGCGCCAACGGAGCCGGCAAGACGACCACGCTCCGAGCCATCACGGCCGGCGTGCGGTGGACCGGCGACATCAGGTTCGGCGGGCGCTCGCTGCGGCGGATGTCGACCGAGGACGTGGTTCGCTGCGGCATCGCACACGTCCCCGAGGGCCGTGGGATCCTCACCGAGCTCACGGTCGACGAGAACCTCAGGCTCGGATCGCACCTGCGGCGCGACGCCGACGTGCGCAAGGACTACGACCTGGTCTTCGAATACTTCCCGGTGCTGAAGGAGAGACGCCGCCTGTCGGCCAGCACGCTTTCTGGTGGCGAACAGCAGATGCTGGCCATCGCGCGCGCCCTGCTCATGCGGCCTCGGCTCATGCTCCTCGACGAACCATCGTTGGGGCTCGCGCCGATGGTGGTGCGCTCGATCTTCGAGATCATCCGGACGATCAACCAGGCGCGCCGGGTGGCGGTTCTGCTCGTCGAACAGAATGCCAGCCTCGCCCTCGACATCTCGAGCACCGCCTTCGTGCTCGAGGTCGGGCGCGTGGCGGTGCGCGGAGACAGCGCGCAGCTCAAGGGCGACGAGTCGGTGCGCCGCTCGTACCTGGGGTACTAGAGTGTCCCAACCCCGACGCTCTTTGCGGACCTCGGGGTCGGGACACTCCTGATGCAAGAGCTCCTGCAGCAAATCGTCAGCGGGCTCGCGAGCGGCGGCATCTTCGCAAGCCTGGCCCTCGCGCTGGTGCTCATCTACAACGCGATGGGCCTCGTCAACTTCGCGCAGGGCGAGATGGCCATGTTCGCAACCTTCATCGCGTTCGCTCTGATCGATCACGGCTTCAGCTACTGGATCGCGTTCCCGATCACGCTGGTGCTCGCCTTCGCGGGCGGCATCGCGGTGCAGCGGATCGTGATCCGCCCGGTCGAGCGCGCGCCTGTCCTGACCCTGGTCATCGTCACGCTCGGGCTCGCCACGCTCTTCAACGGCGCGGCGGGATTTCTGTTCGGCTACGTGCCGCGCAGCTTTCCATCCCCGTTCTCGGTGAGCACCGTGAGCATCTTTGGCGCCTATGCCAGCTACCAGGACCTCGGCGTCATCGCTGTCAGCGGCGTGGTCCTCCTCCTCATCTACCTGCTGCTCCAGCGGACTACCGTCGGGCTGACGATGCGCGCCGCCGCGCACCACCCGGAGGCGAGCCGTCTGCTCGGCGTGCGTGTCAGCTGGATGCTCGCTTTGGGCTGGGGCCTCGCGTCGGCGGTCGGCGCGGTGTCCGGGATCATGGCGGCCCCCGCGCTGCTGCTCGAGCCGGACATGATGCAGACGGTGATCATCTACGCCTTCGCGGCCGCGGTCCTGGGCGGCATCGAAAGCCCGCTCGGCGCAGTCGTCGGAGGCCTCATCGTGGGCGTGACGGTCAACCTGGCCGGCGCCTATCTACCGTTCGTCGGAGGCGACCTCCAGCTGGCGGTCGCCCTCGCCATCATCGTCGCCGTCCTGGTCGTCAAGCCGAACGGGCTTTTCGGGCGACCCGCGGTGCGGCGCGTCTAGTGCAACGAATACGCTCCGCCCCGCCGCGCTACTGGCTGGTGCTGGTGGCGGTCCTGTTCCTGGCCGGGCTGCCGACCGTGGTCACGAGCTTCCAGGCCAGTGAGTGGGGAGGCGCGCTCATCCTTGCGATCGCGATCATGGGCCTCAACGTCCTGGTCGGTTACAGCGGTCAGATCTCGCTGGGCCATGGAGCTTTCATGGCGCTCGGCGCCTACACCTCGGCGATCCTGGTCCACACCTACAAGCTCGACTTCGTGGCGACGATCCCGATCGCCGGCGTGGTCACGGGCGTGGTCGGCTTCCTGTTCGGCATCCCGGCCCTGCGTCTCTCCGCCCTCTACCTCGCCCTTGCCACCTTCGCGCTCGCGGTCGTGACGCCCAGCCTCATCAAGCGCCCTGCGACGCTCACCGGGGGCGTGCAGGGCATCCTCCTCATCCAGCCCGACCCTCCCCAATTCATGAAGGACGGGTTCGCCGCGATCACCGGTACGCCAATGACCAGCGACCAGTGGATCTACTACGTCATCCTCGTCTGCGCGCTGTTGCTGTTCTGGTTCGCGTGGAACCTGGTCCGGCACCGGCCCGGGCGAGCCATGCGAGCGGTCCGCGACGGCGAGGTCGCGGCGGCCGCGTCCGGCGTGAACGTGGCGGGATACAAGACCCTGGCCTTTGGCGTGTCGGCCTTCTACGCGGGCGTGGCCGGTTCCCTCTTCGCGCTGTCGACCGGCTTCATCAGCCCGGACACGTTCCCGGTCGGGCTGTCGATCCAGCTGCTGGTCGGCGGGGTCGTCGGGGGGCTTGCCTCGATACCGGGTCCACTGCTGGGCGCGATATTCGTCTACTTCCTGCCCATCGAGTCGAACCAGTGGGTGCCGAGCCAGACCTGGATCCCGATCCAGGTCGCGAACACGGTGGTCAAGGCCGGACCGGCCGTGACGTACGGGGCTGTCCTCATCCTGATCATGATCTTTGCGCCCAACGGGATCGTGGGGCTCGTGAACGCGGGGTATTCGCGGCTGCGCCGCCGCCTGCTCGGGGCGAGCGATCGCGAGACTGGACAAGTGCCACCCGGCCCCCAGACTGTTTAAATACACACAGCTTGGCCGCGGGAGCGACCGGATCGCACAGCTGAAATCGCCAACGGACAAAGCGGGAGGAAGTTCAATGACACGGTATGCATCGCGTCTGGCCGCGGTCGCCGCATTCCTCGTGGCCCTTGCCGCGTGTGGAGGTTCCAGCGGGACCACCGCGCAAACGGACACGGGCGTGACGAGCAACTCGATCCTGCTCGGCACCACCAACGCCCTCTCGGGCCCGGCGGCGGCCTACGGCACCATCGCCAACTCCGAGCTCGCCTACTTCACCTACATCAACAACACCAAGGGCGGGGTCAACGGCCGCAAGATCGACTTCAAGATCCTCGACGACGGCTACAACCCGGCCCAGACGGTGCCCCTGACCAAGCAGCTGGTCGAGCAGGACCAGGTCTTCGCGATGTTCAGCGGCCTGGGCACCCAGACCCAGACCTCGGTGCGCGCCTACCTCAACTCCAAGAAGGTGCCCCAGCTCTTCGTCGCGACCGGCGCCACCACCTTCATGGCCGACTTCAGCTCTAATCCCTACACCATCGGCTGGCAGCCTCCGTACCAGGGCGAAGCGCGCATCTACGCCAAGGACGTGATGACCAACCACCCCAGCGCCAAGATCGGTGTGCTGTACCAGAACGACGATTACGGACAGGACTACTTGAAGGGCCTGACGGACGGCCTGGGGGCCAACGCATCGATGATCGTCGACAAGGAGAGCTACGACGTCACCGCGGCGGTACCCACCCTGGCCGCGCAGCTCACCAAGCTGAAGGCCAGCGGGGCCGACACGCTGTTCCTGTTCGCCACGCCCGCGTTCACGATCGGGGCGCTTGCGATCGTGACCAAGATCGGCTGGACGCCCAACGAGATCTACCTCAACTCGGTTTCCAACCCGCAGGTGT
>DATKSS010000101.1:0-12243 GCA_035531515.1 Candidatus Dormiibacterota bacterium
AACTCAGTCCCTCCCGTTTGGCGGTCGGCCTCCCACGCCCCGGGCGAGTGGGGCCCCAGGAGGTGCCGCCAGGATTTCGGAAGAGCCTAACATGATGTTGCGCGCTTGTCCCCACCTGTGCACAAGATGTGGGGTCAGACCCAAAGCCCTATTCTGGAGGCAGCTCGGTTCCCATCGCGTGGTAGCCGCCGTCGACGTGGACGAGCTCCCCCGTGGTCATGTCCAGGTAGTCCGAAAGCAGCGCACACACCGCGCGACCCACGGGCGAGCGGTCCTGCAGGTTCCAGCCCAGCGGCGCGCGCTTTTCCCACACCTCTTCGAAATCCTTGAACCCGGGTATGCCGCTCGCCGCCAGCGTGGCCAGCGGGCCCGCGCAAACCGCGTTGACGCGGATCTTGTGGCGGCCGAGGTCACGAGCGAGGTAGCGCGTGACGGATTCGAGCGCCGCCTTTGAGACGCCCATCCAGTCATATTTCGGCCAGGCGGTCGTTGAGTTGTCGAAATCGATGGTGACAAGTGATCCACCGTGCTCTTTCATTAATGGAAGAAATCCACTTGCGAGCTCTTTGAAGGAAAAAGCGCTGACCTGAAATGCGGTCGCGGCACTTTCCCAGGGAGTGTTAAGAAAATTCCCGCCAAGCGCATCGGCGGGTGCAAATGCGACCGAATGGACGAGCCCGTCGATGCGGTCCCACCGCTTGCCGATCTCCTTCACCGCTTCGGCTATGTCCGAAGGTTTGGTGACGTCCATCTCGAGAATATCCGGCACGGGACTGAGCTTCTTGGCCGTCATCTGCGTGATGGTCATCATCCGGCCGAAGCTGGTGAGGAGTAGCTCGGCGCCGGCGCGTTGAGCCTCCTGCGCGATCGCATAGCCGATCGACCGGCGGTCGCTCATTCCGGCGATGAGGATCTTCTTGCCTGTGAGGATCATTTCGGAATCGTAATTCCATCGCCGGGGTCGCTGCCGGTGGCGACCGGGAGGTCGCGGCTGGACCAGTCGCTCCACGATCCCGCGTACAGCCTGGCGTCGGGCAGGCCGGCCACCCTCATCGCCAGCACTTCGTGGCACGCGCTGACCCCGGAGCCGCAGTAGGCCACCGCGCCGGCGCCTGCCCCTAGTTCGGCGAACCTGCGCCTCAGATCGTCGGGCGCCTTGAACCTGCCGTCCGGTCCGAGGTTTCCGGTCCACGGAGCGCTCAGCGCGCCAGGGATGTGCCCCGCCTTGGGGTCGATCGGCTCCTTGTCTCCTCGATATCGCTCCGGCGCGCGCGCATCGAGCAGCGGTACTCCCTTCAGCTCGCCGACGGCAGCGACGTCGAGGACGCGCGAGCGATCCGGCTCCGCCGCGTGGAAGTCGCCTGCCGGAACGCTCGGCAGGTCGGTGGAAAGCGGACCGCCCCACGCCTGCAGTCCACCATCGAGCACGAACTGCGCGCGGTGGCCGAACCACTCCAGCAGGAACCACAGCCTCGCCGCGATCGATCCGCCGGCGTCGTCATAAACCACGACCGCCGTCGCGTCGCCGACGCCCGCACGGCGCATCTCCTGTTCGAACTGCGGGGCGGTCGGCAGCGGATGGCGGCCTCCCCCCTCTTTCCCGGTCACGGCCTCCAGGTCCACGAACACCGCGCCCGGGATGTGGCCTCCCAGGTACTCGTCGTGACCGTTGCGGCCCTGCAGGTACCAGCGGAAGTCGATGACGCGCAGGTCGTGGTCGTGTGCGTGCTGCCTCAGCCAGCCGGCGCCGGCCAACGGGCCCGGAGGTTCGACCGTGCTCATCCAGGCGAGACGACGTGCGTGTCGTGGCAGAAGTGCACGGCATGTGGATGCATGCCGTGAAGCTTCTTCAGAGACCTGGTCCACGCCCTGCGGTCGGAGTGCTGCCCGTGCCAACCCGAGAGGTCGGCCTTGTCAGCCTCGCGGTAGATGTCCGACGTGTAGGCGGCATCACCGATCATCACGGCCGAACCATCCGGGGTGTCGACGAGCACGCTCTGGTGACCGACGGTATGGCCGGGCGTCGCGACGACCCGCACCCCTTCGGCGATCTCCGCGTCTCCGTCAAGCAGCTCGAACCTCGCGCCGGTGAAGTCAAACCACTCGACGGTCGTCTTCTCCTGGCGGCGCGCCCGGTCCAGCTCCTTGCGCTGGACGTAGAACGGCGCGTGCTTGAACACCGTGTTCTGGCCGCAGTGGTCGAAGTGCAGGTGACTGTTGATGACGATGCGGACGTCGGCCGGGCTCAGGTCATGCTCGGCCAGCGCATCGGCGGCGTGGCGGTTCACCACCTTCCATTCCTTGACGAGCTCGGTCGGCCAGCCCACCCCTGTGTCGACCAGGATCGCGCCGGCGCGGGGGTGCTTGATCACGAAGCCGTGCACCGGGATGTTCCGCAGGGCGCCGATTCGCGCAAGGTGCAAGCGGATGATCTCCATCGCTCTCAGGGCAAGAACGGCGAGACAGCGAAGAGGGTAAAGAGCAGCGCCAGGTAGGTGATCGAGTACGCGAAGACGCGGCGGGTCCAACCGCGCCTGGTCAAATCCATGACGGTGATCGCGACGAAACCGAGGCCCAGCAGCATCGCCCCGGCGAGATATATCGCGCCGGCAGAGCCGGTGAAGAACGGGACCGCGCTGACGGCCGCCGTGAGCGCCGCGTAGACGACGCCCTGGCGCTTGGCGGAGACTTCCCCTCCGACCACCGGCAGCATCGGGATGTGAGCGCGGGCGTAATCCTTCTTGACCACGGAGGCAAGCGCCCAGAAGTGCGGCGGAGTCCACAGGAAGATGACACCGAACATCGCCAGGGCCGTGAGGTCGAGGCCACCCGTCGCGGCCGCCCAGCCGACCAGCGGAGGCACGGCGCCGGCCGCGCCGCCGATCACGATGTTCTGCGGCGTCAGTCGCTTCAGCCAGACCGTGTAGACGAAGACATAGATCAAGGTCCCGCTCAGGGCCAGCAGCGCGGCCGTCACGTTGGCCCCTGCCCACAGGACGCCGAATGCCACGACGTTCAGCGCGACGCCCAGCGTGACCGCATGCCACGCGGGGATGCGGCCGTCCGGCAGCGGGCGGCTCCTGGTGCGGCTCATCTCGGCGTCGATGTCGCGGTCGAACCAACAGTTGATCGCGTGCGCGCCACCTGCGGCGAGGGTGCCGCCGACGAGCACCGCCGCCACGGCGCCCAGGCGAGGATGCCCGTGCGACGCCGGGATCATCACCCCGATCGCGGTGGCGTCCAGGAGCGCGACGATGCGCAGCTTGAGCAAGCTGACGTAGTCGAGCATCGTGGCAGAGATGCCACGGCCCGGCGCGACCGCGCCCACGACGCTCATGCGCCGGTCTTCTCCGCGGAGAGCGACACGGCGGGCAGGCGGTCCGCGCGCGGCAGGGTCAACAGCACCGTGGACAGGATGCCCGACCACACGAGGGTCGCCATGGCGACGTGGAGGCCGTTGAAGAGCGAACCGTCGGTCAGGGCCGCGCCCGCTCCGACTGCGATCTGCAGGACCATCACGGCCAGGGTCGCGATGGCGACTCCCGACAGGCCCGGACGGCGCATCGCCTGGACCAGGACATAGACCAGGAGGATGCTCACCAGCAGCACGACGCCGCGATGCAGCATGGTGAATGCGTCGGCTCCCGCGAAGCTGGGCGTGAACCCGCTGCCGCACAAAGGCCACGTTCTGCAGCGCTGGTCGGCGTTGCTGGCCACGACTGTCGAGCCCGTGAGCAGCATCAGATAGGTCGCGGCGGAGGCGAGCACCGCCAGACGGGTGAGGGACGGGTCGCGCGCTCCGAGCGAGGTCGGGAGCGACATCACGGCGGTCGCGACCAGGCAGCCCAGGATGAGCATGGCCAGGCCGAGATGCACCACGACGAGCCACGGAGACAGCTCGTTGGCGACGACCAGAGCGCCAAGGCCCCCTTCGGCCGCGACGGCGACCAACGACGCAGACGCGATCCACGCGACCGCCGGGCGGCGCTGCCGATACAGCAGCCACGCCAGCACCACGGTCGCGATGATCAAGACGCCGGTGATCGAGCCGACCGTGCGGTGCGAGTACTCGATGATCGAGTGGATGTTGGCCGGCGGGTAGGGACGTCCGTGGCATAAGGGCCAGTCAGGGCAGCCGAGGCCCGATCCTGACACCCGCACCAGCCCGCCCAGGGCGATCTGCAGGTAGGCGAAGAGGGCGGTCACGAAGGCAAGGCGGCGAAAAAAGACCACCGAGAGCATTAGCGGCCCAGTCTACTGACTGGCCAGGTTCGACAGCTGCGCGGCCAGCACGCTCTCGCTCAGCTGGCCGACCTGCCGCCCGGAGATCGTGCCGTCGGCGCGAAGGAACACGGTCATCGGCAGAGCCGTCACGCCGTATGCGCGGCCTGCTGCCAAGTCCGAATCGAGCAGGGCCGCCTGGTGGACGCCCACCGACTCGAGAAACGCCCGCGCGGCCTCGGCGCTGTCACCTTCATCGATCAGCACCAGCTGCACGCCGGGCTGGCGGCCCACCTGCTGCTGCAGCAGCGGCATCTCGGCCTTGCAGGGCGGGCAGTAGCTGGCCCAGAAGTTGATGACCGCCGGCTTGCCGGCGAGGTCGGTACGCCCGAACGTGCGCCCGTCCGTGCCCGCGAGATCGAAGCCCGGGGCTGTGCCGCCTCCCCCCGGCGCCGGCTGCTGCGGCTGCGCGATCGTGAGCAGAGCCTGGAGCACCTCGGGAGCACCCCATCCGTCGCCGCCCGACGCGAGCTCGTGCAACCCTTGGGCACTGAGGCCCGCGATCAGCGACGGCGGGAATCCCGAGCCCACGTCGGGGACGCCGCGATACACCAGCCGCACGTACCCGTGCCCGTCGACCAGGGCCAGGGTGGAGGTGTGCGTGTCGCCCGTGGCCAGCGCCACTCCGAAGGGCCTCCAGAAAGACGTCAGGGCGGCCGCGCTCCCGGTCGCGAAGGTCCATCCCGCGCCGATGCCGCGCGCGTAGTTCGCGAGCACCGAGGTGGTGTCGGTACCCGGGTCGGTCGTCACCTCGGCGAGCTTGACCCCGGGTGGCATGTGCTTGGCGATCTCGAAGAACAGGGCGGTGTAGAGAGGGCAGGTCTCGTGGCAGGTCGTGTGGAATGCCGCGATGACGAGGTCCTGGCCGGAGTTGGTGGCCGGATCGAAAGGCCTTCCCGACTGGTCGACGAGCGCGTAATCGGGCATGGCGACGAACTTGCCCGCGAGCTCGCCCAGGCCCAGGTTGACCTCGTCGTTGCCGGCGTAGACGCCGCCCGCAACGAGGTGTGCGCCCTCGAGCCCGAGCAGGATGGGGACGACCTGGCCCACCACGACGGTGAAGCGCACAGACTGCACGTCGCCGCCGACCCTCACGCCGTCGAAATCGCCTGCCGCCACCGGCACCGCGAGCATGTCCTTTTCCTGGGGCGCGGCCGGGTAGGCGCCTTCGACGTCACCGACTGCGATCCACCCGCCGGCGCCGTGGATCATCACTTTGGAGCGGGCCACGGTGCCTGCGCTTGACCCCGACACGGCGACCACCAGCGTGCCGGTCGCGGGTTTCAGCTGCGGCGCCACCAGGGCAAAGGCGAGCGCCACGAGCGCAACGCCGGCCGCGACGAGCCACAGGATCCGGGGTCTCGGCAGGGTCCTACGCCACCTTGGGTGGGGCGCCGCCGTACCTGGCCGCCACGCGGTCGATATAGGCGGCGCACAGGTCTGCGACGGTGGCGCTCTCGATCTGCATCACGTTCTCAGCATTCTGCTCGCCGCTGTGCGAGAGGTTGAAGCTGCCCGCGTAGACATAGTCGTCCGTGACCAGGATCTTGGCGTGCATGAAGTCGTGCACGGAGCCCTTCGCATAGGGCGTCGAGCGCTTGGCGCCAAACCGCACCGCGGTGGCGATCGATTGAAAAGCTGTCAGCTTCCACGCGGCGGCGGCGATCGACGACCACTGGTGCTGAACCTCGTCCATCTGGGTCGCGTCGTACACGCCGGCGATGTCGACGCCCAGATGCTCGCAGACCTCGGCCAGGGTGCCGAGGATCGGGCCCGAGGTGATCACCGGGGAGCAGATGCGGATGCGTACCCTGGCCGACGCGATGGAGCGCGCCATCGCGTGGACGAGCTTCATGCTACGTCCGGGACAGAAGTACGGCCTGACCCGCGTCCCATCGGCCAGGGACGACCACGGTGAGGAGACGCGCCCGGAATCGGCGACCACAGGGCGATCCCAGAGCTGCTGAAAATCGGCCGAATAATCGGCGGCGATGTCGCCCGACGCCACTGTGAACATGACGTTCTCCTCGCGGTTCCACGAGTCGTTGGTCCAGTTCGTCGAGCCGGTGAGCAGCGCCGCCGCTGCGGTGCCTGCGTCGCGCACGACGTATTTGTGGTGCATGAGGTCGGGGATGCCGGGGATGGGCTTGATCTGGACCCCGATCGATCGCAGGCGGTCGACGAACGCCCAGTCGATCTCAGGAGGAGGCGGAACCGGGATCGCGAGCGCGTGGTCCTGGTTGAACATCAGGCGGACCGCCACGCCACGCTTCAGGGCGGCTTCGAACGCCGCGAACACGGTCGCGGCAGGTCCCGCATCCAGCCGCAGGTCATAGATGGCCACGTCCATCGTCTTGGTTGCACCGCCGAGGAATGTTGCGAGCCGCTGCGCGACGACATCGGCGGTCTGGCCGCCGTCGTTGAGGAAGAAGAAGTCGAGCGGCTGAGCGGCGGCTATCTCGATTCCACCTTCGTCTCGCCCGTATCGGCGCGTGATTCGCGGGCCTTGACCGGGAGCGGGCGGGTCGCCATCTCCGCGGCCTCGTCGGGGTCGTCCGTCATCGACATCAGCTTCAGGTCATCCGGGGCGACCGCCCCCGAGGTCACCACGGACTCGTTCATCCAGTCGAGGAGCCCTTTCCAGTAGGGCGTTCCGAAGAGCACGATCGGGAAGTGCTCGATCTTGCCCGTCTGGGCCAGGGTGAGCGACTCGAAGAGCTCGTCCAGGGTCCCGAAGCCGCCGGGAAAGATCACGAAGCCGCGCGCGTACTTGACGAACATGTTCTTGCGCACAAAGAAGTAACGGAACTCGACGCCAAGGTCGACGTACTTGTTGAGCGACTGCTCGTGGGGCAGCTCGATGTTGCACCCGACGGACAGGCCGCCCGCCTCGTGGCAGCCCTTGTTGACGGCCTCCATGATGCCTGGACCGCCGCCCGTGATGACCGCGAAACCCCGCTTCGCCAGCGACGCGCCGAGCTTGACCCCGGCGGCGTAGTACGGATCGTCGGCGGCGGCGCGCGCCGAGCCGAACACCGTGACGGCCGGTCCCACCTCGTTCAGGGCGTCGAAGCCCTCGACGAACTCGGAGAGGATGCGCAGCACGCGCCATGGGTCGGCGTGGTGGCTGAGCTCCTCGATGGCGCTGCGCTCGAGCAGCGCCCGGTCGGCCGGGGCCTGCTGCGGGGGGACCACCAGGCGCCCAGCGCGGCGCCGTTCGGACAAAGGCTAGGCCTCCGCGGCAGGTTTGGCGGCGGCTGCGGGTGCTTCCTGTACGGCCACCGTCGCCGCCGGCTCTGGTTCGGGCGTTTTGGCGGCTTCGGCGGGCTCCTTCGTGATAGCGGGTTCCTTCGCGGTGGCCAGCTCGGTCGTCACGGCTGCTTCGGGCTCGGAGGCGGTGGTGAGCGTCACGCGCTTGCGAGCCCCTGTGCGGCGGGGCGCCCTGGAGTCACCGTTGGAGGCGGCCGGCTCGGGCAGCGCGGCCTGGGCGGCCGGCGCCGGCTCGGCCAGGGCTGCTTCGGCGGTGATGTGCTTGGCGGGCAGCCGGGATGACGACTGGTCGGGCATCTCGAGGACGTGGTCGAGGTGCTCCCGCAGCGTCGCGACCTCGGCCTCGAGCTCGTGGACGCGCCGGCGGTGGCGCATGTGCTCGGTGAAGTGATGAAGGCTGTTAAACCAGTGGTAGATCGTGCCGGCCACCAAGACCACTGCCAGAGGGATGATGGTGACGGTCCACAGGGGCACCCCGTCGATGTGGAAGACCGCCCAGCGAATGTCGACCGCCGAGTTGTTGCTGTAGCCGAACACCGTCGCGGCCACCCCGAGGAGGAGGCCGAAAACCAGGGCGCTGGCCATCAGGAACCGCTGCCACAGGTGGCTCATGTCGGGCACCGCCGAAGGTTACTCCACTTATACCGATTTCCAGGCTATCTGGGGCTTGTCGGCGTCTGGCCGGAGCCATGCCAGCAGCGCCTCCGCCTCCAGCCGGACGGCCCGCTTCTGCCGGGCCGGAAGCGGGGCGAACGGCGTCAGCGTCATCGAGGCGCGCCCCTTCAACGGCGCCTCCCAGGCGCCGGCGACCATCCCATCGACGAGGAACGTGGGCAGAACGTCGCCGTTCTTCCGTATCACGATCTTGCGCAGATCGTCGGAGAGCACACGTTCGCGCCGGACGTACCCGAGCAGCAGGTTGTCCCATTTCGGCAGGAAGCGAACCGGCGCCGCAACGCTCGGGTCGGGCCGCGGCGCGCCCGGTAGGTCGACCAGGCGGCGGCCATCCTCACCGACGAAGCTCACGAGCTCGAGTGAATCCAGCGCGGCTCCGAAAACGCTCACCGGCCGGCCCAGCCACTGGGCGATGTCCCCCCTGGTCGCGGGGCCAAACGCGGCGAGGTACGACGTGACGAGGCTCCGCAACGCCTGCTCCGGGTCGACCGCCGCCAACGGGGCCCGGCGGTAACGGCTGCCCGCGAAATGGCCGAAGCGGGCGTCCTCGTGGTGGTTCATGGTCGCGCCGACCACGATCACCACGCTGAAAGCGACCCAATCGGGCAGGTCGGATGGGATGCGGTGGCGGAAGAGCTGCTGGAGCTCCGGCTTTTTAAGCGGGCGCTCGTCCAGCGCGACCAGGATCTCCTCGCGCAGGGCCTCGACGTCGACCCCGCGCTCTTTGAGCTGGGCCAGGCCGTCCGTCCAGACGTGGCGCGGGTATCGAGAGGCGACCCGGAAGAAGTCGAACTGCCGGGCGCTGACGAGGTGCAGAGTCCCGCGCATCAAGGTCGCTTTGTAGACGAGGTTGGCTTTCAACGCCATCTCGAGCTCCTCGCGTCTGAAGTCGCGGAGGCGCGACCACAGCCCGATGTACGGCGAAGGCGAGTACTGCGCCTGCAGGCCGGCCAGGCGCTCGATGGCGGTGACCGCATCGACCTCCTCGCGCTCAAGCAGCATCTGGCGCGCCAATGTCCAGCGGTTGAGCTCTCTCAGCGAGACGGCGGACTTGATCGGAGCGTCTCCTGAGCGCAGCTAGGCGATCCGCTCCAGGACGATGACAGGGATCTTTCGGGTGGTCTTGGCCCGGTACTCGTGGAAGGTTGGACTGATGGCGGCGTGCTGCTGGTAGAGGCGCTCGTACTCCTCTCCCTCTGCGACGTGCGCCTTGGCCTGGAACTTCTCCCCCAGGACCTCCACGGTGACAGTCGGGTGGGCGCTCAGGTTGTGGAACCACGACGGGTTGGTGGGCGCGCCGCCCTTGGACGCCACGATGACGTAGTGGCCGTTGTCGCGGTGAAAGACCAGCGGGTTCTCGCGAGGCTCGCCCGATTTGGCGCCCCTGGTCGTCAGGATCAGGACGTCGCGTCCTTTGAACGGCCCGCCCGTCGGCTTGCCTCCGTGCTCGCGCAGGTCGGCGATCAGTCCTCGGTTGAAGTCTTGAAAGGTAGTGCTCATAGAACAGTCATACCGCACGAGGCGGTATGACCATTCCAGCGAGCTCGTCAGACGGCGGCCGGCACCCTGCTCTGGGCCCGCTCGGCGACCGAGACCGCCCAGGCCGCGGATCGAGCGTCCTCTCCGGGGTGCAGCACCGGAGCCTTGCCGAGGGTGACCAGGAAGCTCTCGGGCTCGGCCACGACCTCGAACCCGGCGGCGTGCAGCCGCGTGGCGATCTCCTTGGCGGCAGAGCCCCACAGGAAGATCGGGCCCTTGATCCGTGTGTCGAAGGCTGCGACGTCGATCCCCGCCGGCTTGGACTGGAGCCGGTCGAGGAAGTGGCGCATGTTCACGGTCATGCTGTGCGCCTGGGTCGGACCGCCCACGAAGACGAGGTCCACTCCTTCCAGGAAGGAGGGGTTGTAGGCGCCGACCGGCGAAACGCGCACCGGGCCGCGGGCCTCGAGCGATTTGCCGATGTACTCGGCGATCTTCCTCGTGTTCCCGAACTCGGATTCGTAAAGGACGAGTGTGTTCATTCAGTACCTCCGGGGCCATGCTGCTCCGGCGTGGCCACCGGAACGAGGGTCGTACGTCCCGCCAACAGCAGGACTGATCGACGCTGGTTCCTCTGAAGGAGGGCCAGGCGAAGGCGGCTCCTTTTCAAGGGACGCCGCCTCGCATCTGTCTGGCGCTGGAATCAGGCTGCCTTTGAGAAGTTCGTCGTCGGAGCTTGCTTGACCCCTCGCATCCGAGTGTCGGCGTGGGTCGCCTTGCGCGGGGTGCTCGCGAGAACCAATGCCACCGTGAGGGCGACGGCGACTACCAGGATCGCCACCACGCCAACCCAGAAGTCACCGGTGCCCGTCGGCGTCGTGTAAGGAACCGGGATCGGACCCATGAACGCTGTCAGCATTTCATTCACCTCGGTTCTAGCGTCGGCTCGTCAGGTATTACGCACAAGGGCCGAAGGGCCCGCCGGGCTGCGACCACCGGCCCGATCGGTCGTTCAGAAACCCGGGCCGCCCGGCGGCTGACGGACCCCACCGCCGCCCGGACCAAAGCCAGGCTGCCGCTGAGGACCTCCGAATTGTGGTCGGTGGAGCGGCCCCCGCTGTCCCGCCTGGGCGGGCGTCACGGTCACCCCGGATCGGGAGGCGTAGACCGCTGTGCCGGCGCCGAGTGCGGCGCCGGCGACCAGGAAGACGGCGGCGAGAATGCCAAGCGTTCGTTGCCTCAAGGCTTTGGCGCCTCCGCCAGCACGTCACGAGCCTTCTGGTACTCCTCCGCGGTGATCGCGCCCGAGGCGAACCGGCGCGCCAGGATGTCCTTGGGCGACTCGACCGGGGGCGGTGGAGTGGCGGCGGGGGCGGTCCAGTGCATCGCACGCGGGCCGGCCATCGTCCTGACCAACCAGATGATCAGGAGCACGAAACCAACTAGAAGAAGCAGGCCGGTCAGCCCGCTGAGCAGGCCGAACGGAAAGAAACCGAGCGTTCCCATGTGGTGATACGGCACGTTCGAAACTGACCTCCAAACAATTGTTGAGTCGAAACCTTTTGTTCGACAACTCTGACATCGTCCTGCGCGCGACTTGGAGCCGGCTCAGAGCCGGCTGTGAACTCTCAGTGTGGACCGCATCTCGGCGCTCAGAGCTTCATTGTCGGGACCACCGACGCTCTCCACGGGTTCTGATGCGGGCAGCAGGCAGTTATGCCACCAAAGCCCTTTGAGAGCCAGCCCAGCGGCGAAGGGCGACTGCCGCCACCACGACCCACAACCCAACCAGCAGGTCGAATGCCCGATTGACGGCTCCTCCCACTGAGTCAGGAGCGACCAACACTCCGGCGAATGCGATAACAACGGCAAGGCCGATGCCGACGATTGCCCCATCCCAGGGATGAAAGCGCTGGCGCAGTGACAACGCACCAACCAGGGGACCCAAAGCAAGACCGAAAATCGGGATTAGCAACAAGGCGTTCCCGCCCGCCACGGCCATCGGGTTGACGGCCAGTGCCACGCAAAGCACGGCAGCCGGGACCAGCAATACCGGCACGGCAATTGCCCAGCCTCTAAGCGGCAAAAGCGACAGAACAAGACACGCAAGAGCCACTGCTAAGGCCGAATACGATACGTTGACCGCGATCCCGTATGTGCCACGCGCATAGTCCTCTGGGTGCACTGTCAGGACATTGAAGCCGGAGTTGAGCAGCGGAAGCGCCAGCAACACGGTCACGTAAACACTCGCACCGCAGGCGGCAACGACCGGCAGCACCTGGCGCCGAAGACTGGATGACCTTTGACCTGCGGACTTCGAAAACATCGGAACCGAATGCATGACCCGAACATTCGCCAAACGCTTCGGGCCTGCACAGGTCGAAAGACGCGTTAACTCGGTGACCGCTGCCGAAACCGAGTTCGGCTTGGTGGAGGCGGCGGGAGTTGAACCCGCGTCCGAAGCAGCATCCCCCGGGATCTCTACGAGCGTGTCCAGGATTTTGGTTCTCGCCTGGCGGCTCCTCCCGACGGGATCCG
>DATKSS010000102.1:0-3659 GCA_035531515.1 Candidatus Dormiibacterota bacterium
GTCCGGCTACCGTGTCCGCTTCGTCACGGCGGCGACCCTGGTCAACGAACTGCTGCTGGCCCGGCAGGAACTGCGGGTGCCCAAGCTGTTGAAGGCGTACGCCGCCTTCGACTTGGTGGCGATCGACCTATGCCGACCCCGGAACTATGCCGATAAGCGCCCCCTCGCACGCGCGACCGCCTTGTCGGAGAGGAACCCCTGTGTGTCGGCATCCGTTGGCAGGTCGGCATAGTTACAGGCTTTCGAGGAACGCGAGGAGGCCGTCTGGTGGCCGGTAGCGGCCTGGCGGCGCAGACGGTGGGCTGGTCAATTGGAGGGCGCGTTGTTTGATGGTCATGTCCGCGTGGACGTACGCGTCTGTGGATCGGCGGTCAGCGTGGCCGAGCCACAGGGCGATCACGGCGGTGTCGACGCTGGCGTGGAGCAATGCCATCGCGCAACTGTGGCGCAGGGTGTGGGGGTGGAGTTCCTCGGGGCGCAGGGTGTGGCAGCCTTCTGCGGCGACGACGGCGTGCTTGCGGACGAGTCGCTGGACGGCGTCGGCGCTGAGACGCCGGCCGGTGCGGGTAGGGAACAGCGGCCCGTCGCGCCGGCCGGCCCGTTCATGCATCCAGACCTTGAGCACGGCTTCGCTTGAGGTGCTGAGAGGGACGGCGCGGCGTTTTCGTCCTTTGCCTTCACACCTGACGCTCGCCCCGTCGCCGAAGGTGACGTCGCCGCAGTCGAGGCCCGTGAGTTCGGACACCCGCAACCCGGTCTGCACGGCAAGGAGCAGCAGTGCCCGGTCGCGTCGTCCCTCCCATCGGGTGCGGTCGGGCGCTTCGATTAGCGCATCGACCTGCTCGCTGGTGAGGAACGACACAATCGGTTTATCGAACCGTTTCGGTGGGATCGCGAGCACGCGCTGGATCAGTGCCGCGTGCTCTGGGTGGCGCAACGACGCGTAGAGGAATAGTGACCGGACGGCGGTGAGCCGTAGATTGCGGGTCCGTGCACCGTTACCGCGCACCCCTTCGAGGTGGTCCAAGAAGGCGCAGATCATCTCTGGCCCGAGGTCTTCCCATTCGAGCCTGGAGGGCGTCTTGCCCGTCCGGGCATGCACGAACGCGACGAGCAGCTTGAGAGCGTCCCGATAGGATGCGACGGTGCGTGGACTGGCCTGGCGCTGGTTCATCAAGCGGTCGGTGAAGAAGCTTTGTAGCGTTGGGGCGACCAGGCTCATCGGGCGATCACTCCCCGTGATAGCTCGAGTCGACCAGCCGCGAGCGCCAGTAGCTCGGGCGCAGCCGATAAGTACCAGTAGGTCGAGCGAGGGTCTCGGTGCCCGAGATAGGTCGACAGCGCCGGAGCTCGGGCTTCGACGTCCTCGCCCGTCTGATACCACCCGAGCAGCGTTCGGACAGCAAAAGTGTGGCGAAGATCGTGCACCCTCGGCCGGTTCGGCGCACCATGGCCGACGCCGGTCTGGTCGCACAAGCCCCGGAACACCTGTTGGACGACCGAGTAAATCAGCCTTGTGCGGCGAAGCGACACGAAGAAGCTTCGCGTCACCGGCCGAGAGCACAGACGATCGCGGACGGCGGCATAACTCTTGAGGGCGTCGAGGGTGGACGGGAGCACCGGGACCTGGCGCGACTTCCCGAACTTCGACTGGCGAATCAGCAACACCCCATCGTCCCAGTTGATGTCACCGCGGTCGAGCCGCAGGGCTTCGCCCACGCGCATGCCAGTGGCAGCGAGCAGTCCGATCAACGTGGAGTGCGTGGCGGCCGGCAACGGCCAGCGCATTGCCCGGGCCTGGGCCATGAGGGCAGCGACGTCACCTTGGCTATAGATGAACGGTGGCCGCCAGCGTTGGCGGCTCGACACGACGCCGGGGGGCGGAATCTCGGTGCCCGCGTCCTGGCTGGCCATGTGGCGAGCGAACCCGCGGGCGATCGCCATGCGCCTCGCCGGGTTGGTGCTGGCTGGATCCACCCCCGGCGCGTACGTCCAAGCCAAGGCGGCCTCGATTGTGACCGTCGACGCTCCGATGCTGTCGAGATAGGCAACGAATCGGGGTAGCAGGCGGTTTGCCTCCGCCAGTTTATGGCCGAGACGGCGCCGCAGTTGCAGGTAGTCCTGCGCCGCTTCCCAGAGCGCGCTCATAGCGCCGCTCCCGGCCAGGGCTGTGCTACCTGGCGCAGCGCGGTCACGTCGACCTTCGCGTAGATCGCCGTCGTGGCCAGATCGCGGTGGCGAAGCACCTGGCTGACCTCCGTGAGCGTGGCGCCCCGATGCAGCATCTCGGTGGCCAAGGCGTGGCGCAGGCGGTGCGGTCCGACGACGGTCAGCCCTGAGCGGCGACACGCTTGCCGGGTTACGTCATGAACCGAATCGGCGCGGATTGGCCGCCGTGGCGCCTTGGACATGAGGAAGACTTGGCGGATCGATGTCACCGCCCGTGCGTCGCTCAGGTAGGCCGCCAGTGCCTCACCGACATCACAAGGCAGCGGCAACCGGTCCTGACGACGGCCCTTGCCACGCACGACAATCTCGCCAGCGCGCCAATCAATGTCCCCAAGTTCGAGACGGGCGACCTCGATCGAGCGCAGACCCAGGCGCGCGGCCAACATTAAGATTGCGAAGTCGCGCACACCGACGGCGTGATGACGATCGCAGCTGTCAAGTAGCCGTTGCACGTCGCTCGATATCAGGCCCACTGGCAACGCGGTGTCGTGCCAGCCAGCCACCGGAGGGACCCCCGCCGCCAACGACGTCGGCGTCAAGCCTTTCAAGTGGAAGAACCGCAGCAGCGACCGGAGTTCGGCCACCCGACCCTTCGCCGAGCCGACAGCCAGGCGTCCGGTCTCACGAACCAAGAACGCCGTCACGTCTGCGCCCGTCAAGCCCTTGAGCAGGTCGCCGTGTGTACCGGCGCGGTCCTGCAAGAACCGGCGGGCCAGGTTCTCGTATCGAAGGACGGTCTGCTCCGCTAGCCCGCGGTCGTTGACGAGCCACGTCCGGTACTTGCTGACCAACTGGTCAATCGGCGTGCGCGGTGGTGAGGCTGCGTCCAATACCGCCTGCTTTTCCAAGTAGTCGAGAAATGGCCGCATGGCTCGCTCACCCGGAACATGGCGCGCTCCTCTGGAGCGAAGTGATGCGAGGTGGCTCGCGATCGCGCCGGCGTCCAGTCGGGCGGCCTCGATGC
Organism: Candidatus Dormiibacterota bacterium; assembly: GCA_035531515.1. Classification (GTDB taxonomy): domain Bacteria; phylum Chloroflexota; class Dormibacteria; order Dormibacterales; family Dormibacteraceae; genus DATKSS01. The sequence goes on from DATKSS010000102.1 coordinate 3,194, forward strand.
CGGCATCGGCCATCCACCTCCCCAGTCGACCGACGTCCTTCAGCACGTTCTTCACGGTTCCCGGCGCATATCCCGCATCGAGAAGATGATCCCTGAACCCCTCGACGAAGGGTTCCAATCGGCCCGACCCCAACCTGGCTGCTGGCGTTGTGCTTCCCTCCTGCGGTTCCAACATCAGGAGGATTGCGAAACACCCGCGCAATTATGCCGACCTGCCAACGGATGCCGACACACAGGGGTTCCTCTCCGACAAGGCGGTCGCGCGTGCGAGGGGGCGCTTATCGGCATAGCCGCAGGGTCGGCATAGGTCGACCTATGCGGATTTCGGCATAGATCGACGAACTGGGCTACGTTCCCTTCAGCCGGGAGGCCGCCCAGTTGCTCTTCGAGTTCTTCGCCGACCGCTACGAGCGCCGTGCCACGGCCCTGACGACCAACCTGCCGTTCGCGCAGTGGCCGCAGGTCT
>DATKSS010000103.1:0-3112 GCA_035531515.1 Candidatus Dormiibacterota bacterium
TTTTCGCGCACCGGCACCCGGACCGCCAGTTCCTTGACCAGCAGCAGCTGCGTGAGCAGGACGCTGAACCCACGCCCGCGAAGGGCGTCGATCATGTGCGAATCATAGTGGCGCAGGCTCGACCAGGCCGGGGCTTCCGAGTCCCGGAGCAGCGACAGCCCGAAGTCGGCAAGCTCGCCAGGCAGCGGCTGCTCCGGCAGAGCCATGAACTCGAGCGTGTCGGGCCGCGTCCCCGAGCCCCGGTCCACCTTGACCCAGCCGACGATCTCCACGCGGTCGACCACCAGCTCCTGCTTGTCCGACCCCCGCGCGCTCAAGCGGCCGGTCCACTCGCCGCCGTGCATCGCCCTCCATTCCCGATAGGTCGGAGCCTCCAGCTGCGACACCCCCTGCGGGGTCACCTTCCGGTAGAGCTGGTACAGCATCCGGTTGTCGCCACGCTTAGCCGGGCGAAGACCCTCCGGGAACTGCTCCGCTCGCAGGACGGGCTTGTCCGCGTAGACGACCACCTCCGTGGCGTACTGGCGGAAACCGCGCAGCCGGAAGGCGGGCAGCAGCGGGTCGCGCTCGGGCAACCGCACGAACAGGCGCAGAGCGCCACGCTCGAGGGCCTGGTTGCAGAGATGCTCGACGAGCGCAGGCGCCACCTCGTCGGGATCGGACCCGTCCGCCACCTGCAGGTTCAGGACCTGGAGCACGCGGGCCCGCCGAAGGTCGAGACCCAGCGGCTCGCCGGAGGCCTGGATGAAGCCGACGACTTTGCCCCCGTCTTCGGCCACGTACATCAGCGTCTCCTGCGACAGCGGTAGAAGGGCGGAGAGCGTGGAGCTGAGCAGGGACCACAGGCGGGCCGCGGGCGGCGCCGCCTCGGTCAGCCGGATGTCCGACGATCGGTGCATCTCTTCGATGCGCGACAGGTCGAGCAAACCGGCGGCCCTCAGCTTCACCTGGATCCCGCCATGCGGACGAACTCACGGTGAAGACGCAGGTCGCCGGTGAGCTCTGGATGGAAGCACAGGGCGACGATCCGGCCCTGGCGCACCGCGACCGCGTGGCCGTGGTGGGTGGCGAGCACCTGCGTCGCTCCCGTCGACTCGACCAGCGGCGCGCGGATGAACACGCCGGGAAAAGGCCGGCCGTCGAGGCCCTCGATGTCGAGCGCAGCCTCGAAGCTGTCGACCTGGCGACCATAGCCATTGCGGCGCACCGCCACGTCGAGCAGGCCAATGCCTGTCTGTTCCGCCATTCCATCCGTGATGTCGCGGGCGAGCACGATCATCCCGGCGCAGGTGGCCAGAGTTGCCAGCCCGCCTCGGATCGCATCGCGAAGCGGCCCGAGCAGGCCGACGCGCTCCATGAGCATCGTCATGGTCGTGCTCTCACCTCCTGGGATCACAATCCCTTCCAGGCCGTCGAGGTCCTCGGCCGTGCGCACGAGTCGCGTCCTCGCCCCGGACGCCTCGAGCGCGCGGACATGCTCGGCAAAAGCGCCCTGCATCGCGAGGACTCCGATGAGAGGCTTGGGTGAGGGCCCGCGGCGCTTCGTCCGGGGAGCGCTACCAGCCTCTGGCAGCGAGCAGCTCGTCCTTGGGGATGGTCGGGATATCGAGACCTTGCATCGCCTTCCCCAAACCTGCGGAGACCTCGGCGAGGACCTCCGGCTTGTCGTAGTACGTGGTGGCCGCCACGATCGCCTTGGCGCGCTTCAAGGGGTCCTCGCTCTTGAAGATGCCGGAGCCGACGAACACACCGTCGACGCCGAGCTGCATCATCAGCGCCGCGTCCGCGGGAGTCGCGATGCCACCGGCCGCGAAGTTGACCACCGGCAGCCTGCCGAGCTTCTGGCATTCGACCAGCACCTCGACGGGAGCGCCGAGCAGCTTGGCTTCTCGCACCAGCTCGGCGTGGTTCATTCCATGGAGCTTGCGGATGCCCGAGCTGACCGCGCGGGCGTGACGCACAGCCTCGACGACGTTGCCGGTGCCGGCCTCGCCCTTGGTCCGGATCATCGCGGCGCCTTCGGCGATGCGCCGCGCCGCCTCGCCGAGGTCGCGGCAGCCGCAGACGAACGGCACCTGGAACGGGTGCTTGTCGATGTGGTTCTCCTCGTCGGCCGGCGTCAGCACCTCGGACTCGTCGATGTAGTCGATGCCGAGCTGCTGGAGGATCTGCGCCTCGACGAAGTGACCGATGCGGCACTTCGCCATGACCGGGATCGTGACGGCGGCCATGATCGAGCGGATGAGCTCGGGGTCGGACATGCGCGCGACTCCGCCTTCCTTGCGGATGTCGGCGGGCACCCGCTCGAGCGCCATCACCGCACAGGCACCCGCCTCCTGGGCGATCTTGGCGTGCTCGGCCGTGACGACGTCCATGATCACGCCGCCCTTGAGCATCTGCGCCAGGCCGGCCTTGACCTTGAAGGAGCCCTTCACCGACCCGTTTCCACTACGCGAACCGTTGCGTTCGGCCACGTCTGAAATTCTACGCCGGGGTCTGAGGTGCCCAGCGGAAAGTAATCGACAAGTGCCCAGTGGAGCCTCAGGCCGGATTTACTCCGGCCGTCACCAGACGTGCACCATCCAGGCGCCGCCGTGCCTGGCGGTGTGAGAGGAGGGGGTTCCGCGGGGGAGGACGCTGTCCTTCCCCGCGCTTTCTAGAGCCTTTCCAGGACCAGCGTGCGCTTGGACGAGTACTCCTGGTCGGACAGCAGCCCGTCCCGGTGAAGGCGGGTCAGCATGTCCATCTCCTCGAGCACGTCGAGCAGAGGAGCCATGGTGCGGCGAGCGAGATAGGCCTGCGACGCGGTGCCGGCGTCCTCGCCACGGGCATCGAACTCGCGGATGAAGAACAGCGCCTTGACGGCTGAAAACGGGATGCCGAGCTTGCGGATCGGGCTGTCGGTCTGCTCGGCATGGAGGTGGAGGACGACGCCGTAGCGATGTCTTTCCAGCGTGCCGTCGAGGTGACCACGAAGCACCTCCCCGTCGAGGAAGCGGATCGCCACCTTGCGGGTGGGCGTGTCGGCGAGGTCCTTGTCGCGCGGAAGCTCGACCCACTTGACCGCGGTGAGCGGGATCCAGGCCGTCTCGTTGTTTTCCAGGCCGCCGGC
>DATKSS010000104.1:0-21186 GCA_035531515.1 Candidatus Dormiibacterota bacterium
TGGAGCCCACGCCCGGATTCGAACCGGGGACCTTTTCCTTACCAAGGAAATGCTCTACCGCCTGAGCTACGTGGGCGGGCTACTGCCCCGATTCTATCTGCTACATACTGGCGACCAGTTTCATGCCCAGCATCGACGAGGTCCTCGAGCGCGCCCGTCGGAGGTTAACCCGGGTCGAGCCGGGGCAGGCCGCCGCGGAGATGGCCCAGGGCGCGCTGCTGGTCGACACGAGGACCGACGCGCAGAGGGCGGCGCAGGGTGAGATCCCCGGCGCCCTCGTGATCGACCGCACGGTGATGGAATGGCGGCTGGACCCGGCGTCGCCCTGGAGGATCCCAGGGGCAACGGACCACCAAAAGCGCGTGATCGTGATCTGCAACGAGGGCTACTCGTCGAGCCTGGCCGCGGCCTCGCTACATGACCTCGGGTTGGTCAATGCCACGGACGTGATCGGCGGCTTCCAAGCCTGGAGGGCCGCCGGCCTCCCGGTGGAGACCTAAGCCCCGGATTCCAGCTTGCCGACGTCGGTCATGATCTCCGCTTTGCCACGGACCTTGATGGCCGCCGTGAGATCCGTGAACTGGGCGATCAGGACCTCGCCGGCGTCGAGCCTCTCCGAGTGGTGTGATCGGGTGTCCTTCCCTCGTGTCAGGCCCATGATGACCACGCCGTCCTCCAGGGCCTTGACGACTATGTAACGACCGGTCGGCGCCTCGTCCTCGCTCACAGTCTCACCCACGTTTCATGCGCCCGTTGCCGTTCGACTGCACCTTGGGCCGCACGGTCTCGAACCGCGTGACCGACGAGCCGACCAGTTCGTCGATGTCGGCGGCTAGGGCCGGTCCGGCGAGCACATGATAGCGATCGGCATTGACGACGACTTCGCGCGTCCCGACCACGACGTGAAGCACGACCTCGTCGGCACCGGGGTGGCGGACGAGCACCGCTTCGAGCCGCTCCGCCAGCGCAGAGTCGCTGTTGGGGATTCGGACGTGGACTAGCTGCCGGCGCGACACCGGGACGCATTCCGGGTCGTCCCACAGCCACGCCATGTCGGCGATCACCGACGCCGTCTCGACCTCCGCTTCCAGCTCTGGATCGACCGGAGCGCCCCCCGAGCCAGTTGCGCGCGTGCTGCCCGCTCGAGCGTCCACCTTGCCCTGCACGACCAGGACCTTGTCGGGCTCGAACAGCAGGCGGGTCTGCTCGAAGATCCGCGGAAACAGCACGACGTCGACTGTGCCGGTCAGGTCCTCCAGCGTGGCGTAGGCCATGATCTGGCCCTTACGCGTCACGACCCGCCTCACCTCACGCACCAGGCCCGCCACTCGCACCTCGGTCTCCTGCAGCGCGCTCGTCACCTCGACCGCCTGGGTGTCCGACAGCCTGGCCAGCTCGGCGGAGATGCGGCGGAGCGGGTGATCGCTGAGGTACAGGCCGAGCAGCTCCTTCTCGAGCCGCAGCTTCTCCTCGCCGGGCATCGGCTTGACGTCCACCCCGAGCCCGAAGTTGTTCACGTCCTCTTCCTCCGACCCGATCAGGTCGTACATGCTGATCTGGCCGGCATCGCGGTCCTTGCGGTCTTGCTCCGCCCGGTTGATGAAGTGCTCCAGGACGGTCAGCAGCCAGGCGCGCTCGCCCAGGGTGTCGCATGCGCCCGACTGGACCAGCGCCTCCAGCACGCGCCGGTTGACGTCCTGGATGGCGGCCGTGCGCTCGCACAGGTCCTCGAGCGACTTGAATGACCCGTCCGCGTCGCGCATCGCGACGATGGTTTCAACCGCGTGCTGGCCCACGTTCTTGATCGCGGCCAGGCCGAACAGAATGCGCCCTTCGCTCATCGAGAAGTCGGCGCGCGAGCGGTTGATGTCGGGCGCCAGAACCTCGATGCCGCGAAGGCGGCAGTCGACGATGGCCGTCGCCACCTTGTCCGCCGATCCCTCCATGTGGATCAGCAAAGAGGTCATGTACTCGAGGGTGTAGTTGGCCTTCAGGTACGCCGTCTGGTACGCGATCAGTCCGTACGCGGCCGAGTGCGCCCGGTTGAACCCGTACTCAGCGAACTTCGCGATCCCGTCGAACAACGCATCGGCGGTGGCCGGAGGGATCTCGCGCTCGACAGCCCCGGCGACAAACTTTGTCCGCTGCTTGGCCATCTTGACCTTGTCCTTCTTGCCCATCGCGGCGCGAAGGATGTCGGCCTCGCTCATGCTGAAGCCCGCGAGCTCGCGGGCGGCCATCATCACCTGCTCCTGGTAGATCATCACGCCGTAGGTCTCGCGCAGGATCGGCTCGAGGCGCTCGTGCATGTACTCGATCGGCTCACGACCCTGCTTGCGGGCGATGAAGGCCGGGATGTTGACCATCGGTCCCGGCCGGAACAGGGCGACGGCGGCGGACACGTCACCAAAGCTCTGCGGCCGCATATCCATGACCAATCGCCGCATGCCCGCACCCTCGAGCTGGAACACGCCGTGTGTGTCACCGGACGACAGCAGCTCGTAGGTCTTGGCGTCGTCGAACGGGAGCTTTTCGAGGTCGAGATCAATGCCGCGGGTCTCCTTCACGAGGCTGAGGCACGTGGCAATGATGTCTAGGTTCTGCAGACCGAGGAAGTCGATCTTCAGCAGGCCGATGTCGCCGACGGCTTTCATGTCGTACTGGGTGATCACGGCGTCGCTCTTGGGGCCGAACTGCAATGGCGTATAGCGCACCAACGGCTCGGGGGCGATCACGACGCCCGCCGCGTGAGTGCTCACGTTGCGCGAGACGCCCTCGAGCGTTCTGGCCACATCGATCAAGCGCTTCTGCTCATCGCTCGACTCGTAGGCTTCGCGAAACTCCGGCACCTCTTTGATCGCATCTTCCAGCGATTTCGAGCGCCCCTGCCAGACGGGTACGAGCTTGGCCAGCCGGTCGGTGTCGCGAAGGGGAACCTCCAGGACGCGGCCCACGTCGCGGATCGCCGCCTTGGAGGCCATCGTGGTGAAGGTGACGATCTGCGCCACCCTATCGGCGCCGTACTTCTGCGAGACGTATCGAATGACCCGCTCGCGACCCTCAACCGAGAAGTCGCAGTCGATGTCGGGCATCGACACGCGGTCGATGTTGAGAAACCGTTCGAAGATCAGGCCGTGCTCCAGCGGGTCCAGGTTGGTTATCCCCAGGCAATACGACACGAGACTGCCGGCCGCGCTGCCACGACCCGGCCCGACCGCGATCCCACTCTTGCGCGCGAAGTTGTAGAAGTCCCAAACGATCAGGAAGTACGACGCGTAGCCCGTTTGCCGAATCACGTCGAGCTCGCTGGCAGCCCTCTCCGTGACCGATGCATCAGGCGTGCCGAAACGCCACCTCATGCCGTCCTCGACGAGCTTGCCGAGGTATATGTCTGGCGTCATGCCATCCGGCACATCGAACGGAGGCAGCTGGGTCTCCCCTAGCTTGATCTTCAGGTCCACCATGTCGGCCACGTCAAGCGTGCTGGCGAGCGCGTCGGGGAGGTCGGCGAAGGCGGCCATCATCTCCTCGGGCGTCTTCAAATAGTTCTCCTGGGTCGAGAAGCGCCACCGGTTGGGATCGTTGAAGCGCGCCCCCGTCTGAAGGCAGAGCAGAACGTCGTGTGCCTCCGAGTCGTGCCGGTGTACGTAGTGGAGATCGTTGGTCGCGCACAGCCGCAGGCCGAACTCCGTCCCGAACTTCGCCAGCGCAACGTTCACCTCGACCTGCCTGTCGATCCCGTGGCGCTGCACCTCGAGCAGGAAACGGTCCGCGCCGAAGATGTCGCGGTACGTCGCGACCGACTCGCGCGCGCCCTCCAGGTCCCCGTCCGTGATGCGGCTCGCCGCCTCACCCTGCAAGCATCCGGAAAGCGCGATCAGGCCCTTGGAGTGCTCGGCCAGGATCTCCTTGTCGATGCGCGGCTTGTAGTACATGCCCTCCATCTGGCCGACCGTGCACAGCTTCATCAGGTTGACGTAGCCCTCGTGGCTGGCCGCCAGGAGGGTGAGGTGGTTGGGGTCGCGGTCCACGCGACCTTCGCGCAGCAGGCGCGAACGCGGAGCCACGTACACCTCGCAACCGATGATCGGCTTGATCCCGGCTTCCTCGCACGCCTTGTAGAAGTGGATGGCGCCATACATCACGCCGTGGTCGGTGAGCGCCAGGGCCGGCATCTCGAGCTCGGCCGCGCGCGCGACCATGGCGGGTATGCGGCTGGCCCCATCGAGCAGCGAGTACTCGGTGTGGTTGTGGAGATGGACAAAGGTCTTGGGGGCGTGCGGCATCGTTTTGGCTGGGTTGGCGGACCCCGCGGATAGTCTATCGACCCGGCCTCTAGGATTTGAGGTCATGGCCCGAACCGCCCGACCATCCCTCGCCCACGGGCCCGCCGAAGCCGCCCATTCGGGGATCCGGGAGATCTCGAACCAGGCGCTCCTCACTCCAGGGGCGATCCGCCTCGACGTGGGCCAGCCCAACTTCCCGACGCCCGCGCACATCAGCGAGGCGGGCAAGCGAGCAATCGACGAGCACAAGACCTTCTACACCCACACGCAGGGCATGCTTTCACTGCGCGAGCAGCTTGTCGCCAAGCTCGCCCGCGTGAACGGGATCGCTTCGTCGACCGAGCGGGTCTCGATCGGGCCGGGCGGAGTCGGGGCGATCGCCGCCGTGCTGGCGGCAGTCGTGGAGCCCGGTGATGAGGTCCTGCTGCCCGACCACGGGTGGCCGAACTACCGGATGATGATGGCCTGGACGAGCGCGCGGGCGGTGTTCTACCCCTGCCCTGCGTCTTCGGGTTTTCAGCCCGAACTGGGCGCCCTCGAAGCGCTGATCACCGCGCGCACCAAGGTGCTGATCGTCAACAGCCCCAACAACCCGACCGGCGCCGTGTACCCGCGCGAGACGATCGCCGAGCTGATCGAGTTCGCCCAGCGCCACAACCTCTGGCTGCTGAGCGACGAGTGCTACGACCAGATCGTGTTCGACGGCTCGTGGACCAGCCCCGCCCACCTGGCGCCGGACGACCCGCGCATCGTCAGCGTTTTCACCTTCTCCAAGACCTACTCGATGACGGGGTGGCGCATCGGCTATGTGACCGGCTCAGACGAGCTGATCGACACAGCCACCAAGGTGCTCGAATCGACCTCCTCCTGTGTCTCGACCATCAGCCAGGTGGCTGCCGAGGCTGCGCTGCGGGGTCCCCAGGACTGCGTCGCCGAGATGGTCGGGGCCTATCGCCGGCGGCGCGACCTCGTGGTCGACATCCTCCGGGAAGCCGAGCTCTTCATCGCTGAGCCTGCGGGCGCCTTCTACTGCATGGCCGACATCGCGCCGAGCGGCCTGCAGGCGCGCGAGTTCGCGTTCAGCCTCCTGCGCGAGAGAGGCGTCTCGGTCGCTCCCGGAACGGCGTTCGGCGAGGTGGCGCGGAACGCGGTCAGGATCAGCCTCGCCAGCTCCGACGACGATCTGCGAGAGGGCGTCCGGCGCCTGGCCGAGTTTGCCCACAACAGGACATAACCGGGGTCCGTTCGCTTAAGCTGCCCCGGTTGACTCCGGGCGTAACCGTTCCAGCTCACGTTCCGTTTGGCCCGATATGCAGATCCTGAGGCCGATTCTTTCCGCCGTGGTCAGGTCGATGGGTCCAGGACGGCTCCGGCTCGTGGTCGTCAAGTTCGCCCACCGACTCGACCGACCCTAGCCCGACCCCCTCTCCAGCAGCGCCACGCTCTCGATGTGGTAGGTCTGCGGAAACATGTCCACGATCGCCGCTCGGCGCACCCGGTAGCCTCCCCGCACCAGGCTGACCAGGTCACGGGCGTGCGTCGAGGGCTCGCAGGACACGTAGACCAGTCGCTGCGGGCCCAGCCTGATCAGCTCCGCGAGGGCCGCCGGCTCGCACCCGGCGCGCGGGGGATCCAGGATCACCGCCTGGTGCTGCCCCAACCTCACCTGCCGCAGCACCGTCTCGACCTTCCCTGGCAGGTACTCGACACGCGCGGAGTTGATCTTGGCATTGAGCCGGCCGAGCTGGACGGCATGCGGGTTTTCCTCGATGGCAGTCACCCCGGCCGCATCGCGCGCGACGGCCACCGACAGGGTCCCGATGCCGGCATACAGGTCGAGGATGCGCTCGTCGGGCTGGGCGCCGAGCATGTCGAGCGCCGCGCGGTAGAGCACGAGCATCTGCCGATAGTTGGTCTGCACGAAGGTGTCGCTGCGGGCGCGGAAGGTGAGATCCCAGAACTCGAGGCTCATGGAGTCATCGAGCAGGACCTGGTCGGGCAGCAGCTCGGCGACCCGGCGGGCGAGCTGGTCACGGGGCCACGCCGGCTCGCGGCCGTGGAATCGAAGGCGCCACATCAGCCCCCGACCGGCCGGTTCGATCGTGAGCAGCAGGTTCTGGAGGCCTTTGAGGTCGAGCTCGGTTGCGGCCTGCCCGAATGCGGGTAGCGCGCGCTCGATGCGAAGGTCATGGATGAGGCAGCTGTCGACGGGAAGCACCGAGTGCGAGCGCTGACGGTGGAAGCCGAATCGCCACCCGCGCGGGTCACCCACCGCCTCGAACTCGCCCCTGATGCGGTACCGCCACGGCTCGTCCATCCCGAGCACCGGGGCGTCGGGCGGGAGGCGCAGGCCGGCGCCGGCCCAGGCCTCCTCGACGACCTGGCGCTTGAGCTCGAGCTGGTGCGGGTACGAGGCGTGCTGCAGCTGGCAGCCGCCGCAGCCGCCGAAGTAAGGGCACGGCGCTTCCACGCGGTGGGGCGAAGCCTCGATCACGCGCGTGGCCGCGGCGACCGCCACGCCACCCTGGCGCCCTCGCGGCTCGGCCTCCACGACCTCGCCCGGAAGCGCGTAGTTGACGAGCCACACCTTCCCCTCGTCACGGGCGACGGAGGTCCCGCCGTGCGCGGGCGAAGTCGGCCTGAGGATCAGCGGCGCCACAGCGCCATCGGGTCCGCCGCCGGCTTGAACCCCGCCTCCTCGACGATCCGCATCGCGACCTCGAAGCCGCCGGCCACACTGTCGGGGTCGTGGGCGTCGCTGCCGAACGCGACCGCCTCGCCGCCCACCTCGTGCCACCACCGCAGGACCTTCAGCCCCGGGCAGAACCTCGCCTCTCCCCCATCCCCTCGAGTGGTGTTGGCCTCGAGCACCAGCCCGCGCCGCTTGGCCGCGAACAGGATGGCGCGGATCTCGTCCTCGTAGTCCTCCTCGCGATACGGCGGCGCGCCTTCGGGCCAGTAGCGCTTGGGGTAGTCGATGTGCGTCAGGGCTTCGAACGGCTGGGGGCTCTCGATCATGGCCACCGTCTCGCGGAAGTACTCCCGCACCGCGGCCGGGAGGTCTTCCGGCGGCCGGGAGCGGAACTGGCTGGCATCGACTATGCCCGAACCCAGGCGGACGCAGTGGATCGAGCCGAGGACCCGGTCGAGCGGGCCGGCGGCGAGGACGTCGGCCGTCTCCTGGGGGAACCAGTGCGGCTCACCGAGCTCGACCCCGCTCAGGATGCGCAGGCCCTTGAACCGCGAACGGCAGCGCTCGATCGAATCGAGGTAGCCGACCATGTCGACGCAGTGCTGGCCCTCCTGGACCACCACGAAGTCGGCGTGGTCGGTGAACGCGATGGCGGGGAGCCCGATCTCGATGGCACGTTCACAGCTTCGGGCCATGTCGCCGTTCGGGCCGTCATAGGACCACTCGGTGTGCACGTGCAGGTCGGGCGGTAGGGGCACGTATCAAGGCTAACTGGACGGCGCCCGCCGACTGTCCCACCCCATCCGGCGCTGCGCGCCACCTTCCCCACAAGTGGGGAAGCGCCGGGCCACCCTCCCCGCCAGCGGGCAGGTGTAGGCCAGCTTCCCCGCAAGCGGGGAAGTCGATTATCGATAGAATGGCCGGCCGTGGGGTACGTGGTGCAGGGCCTGGCCTACGTGGCCGGTGGGGCCCTGCTCGGAGGGGGCGCCTACCTGCTCATGCGGGGAGACTTCCCAGGCTGGTGGCGCGAGCGGCTGCTGTGGCCTCTGGCTCAGGTGACGCCGGCGGTGGCCCGGTTCCAGGGCTGGGCCGCCATCGGCCTGGGCCTTTCGATCCTGGCCATCGGGTTCACCCCGATCGTGCCCAAGATCGCCGCCGGCGCTCTCGTCCTGGTGGCGATGGTCGCCTACCTGGCGGCGGTGGCGCTCTTCCTGTACAGCACCTGGCTGTCCCGCCGGATGGCGCGCTAGGCGAGCAGCTTCAGCAGGAGTCCGCTCGCCACCTTCGGGTTGGCTTGCGGCGCCCTCTTGCGCAGGTCGGCCATCAGGGCCTGGAGGGCCTGTTTCTTGCCGGCCCGATAATCCTCCACCGCCTTCGGGTTGGCGGCGACGACCGCCTCGGCGATGGCCTGGAGCGCCGCCTCGTCGCTCAGCTGGACGAAGCCGTGCTCGGTCACGATCTCGGACGGGCGGCGCCCGGTCTCGACTGACTCGACTAGCACCTCCCGTCCCTGGTCGCGGGTGATCGCGCCATCGTCGACATATCTGACCAGCTCGGCCAGGTTCTCGGCCGACGGCAGCTTGCCCGTGGGCGCGACCTCGCCGACGATCCAGTTGGCCGTCTGCCGAGCCGGCGCGCCGGCGCTCACGGCCCCCTCGAAGAGGTCTGCGAGCTCGCGGTCGGCGGAGATCAGCGAGGCGTCCGCGGCCGTCAGGCCGTGCTTGGAGACCAGCCTCGTGTTTCGCGCCGAGGGCAGCTCGGGAAGCGCGCGCCGCAGCTCTTCGATCCATGCCGGGTCCAGCTCGAGCGGCGGCAGGTCCGGTTCGGGGAAGTACCGGTAGTCCTCGGCAAACTCCTTGCTCCGCTGCGAGAAGGTGCGCTGCTCGGCGTCGGACCACCCACGGGTCTCCTGCACGACTGTGCCGCCGGACTCGAGGACCTCGGTCTGGCGCTGCACCTCATAGAGGATCGCGCGATGCAGGGCGCGGAACGAGTTGATGTTCTTCAACTCGGTCTTCACGCCCAGCTCGTCGGAGCCCTTGCGGCGGATCGAGATGTTCGGCTCTGCGCGCATCTGGCCCTTTTCCATCTCGGCTTCGGACGCCCCGATCGTTCGCAGCAGGGTGCGGAGCGCCATCGCGTAGTCGCGCGCCTCATCGGCCGAGCGAAGGTCGGGCTCGCTGACGATCTCCATCAACGCGACGCCGGCGCGATTGAGATCGACGTACGACTCCAGGGCCCGGTGCAGCTTGTCGCCGGCGTGGATGAGCTTGCCCGTGTCCTCCTCGAGGTGGACTCGCCGGATGCGCACCTCGCGGCCGCCGAGCTCCAGGCGGCCGCGGCTGCTCATCGGCAGGTCGTATTGGCTGATCTGATAGCCCTTCGGGAGATCCGGATACATGTAGTTCTTGCGATCGAACTTGGTATGGCGCGGGATCTCGCATCCCAACGAGAGCGCCGTCTTGAGGCACGCCTCGACCGCCGCCTTGTTGATCACGGGCAGGACGCCAGGCATGCCGAGGCAGATCTCACACACGTTGGAGTTCGGCGCGTCGCCGAGCCTGCCGACCGCACAACCGCAGAACATCTTCGAACGCGTTCTCGGCTGGACGTGCACCTCCATGCCGATCACGACCTCCCAGGCAGGGCTAGCCAACCGCCGCGACCTCCGCCTTCAACCCGCTCGCCGTCTCGTACGCGCGCGCCACGCGCAGGGCGACGTTCTCCCCCCACTGCGGCGCCAGGATCTGGAGCCCGACGGGCAGTCCCTCCGAGGAGCCGCACGGCACGCTGATCCCCGGCAGCCCGGCCAGGTTGCCGCCCAGCGTGAGCACGTCGCACAGGTACATGGACAGCGGGTCCTGCGTGCGCGAGCCGATCGGGAACGCCACCGTGGGCGAGGTCGCGCTGACGATGGCGTCGCAGTGCTTGAATGCCTGGTCGAAGTCGCCTTTGATCAGCGTCCGCACCTTCTGCGCCTTCAGGTAGTACGCGTCGTAGTAGCCGCTCGACAGTGCGTAGGTGCCGAGCATGATCCGGCGACGCACCTCGGTCCCGAAGCCCCGGCGGCGCGTCTTCGAGTACGCGTCGGTGACGTTCGCCGCGTCTTCCTCCGACATGCCGTATCGCACGCCGTCGAACCGTGCGAGGTTGGACGAGCACTCCGCCGGTGCGATGATGTAGTACGCGGCCAGGCCATAGTCGGTGTGCGGCAGCGTCACGTCGACGATCTCGGCGCCCGCGTCGCGCAGAACCTGCAGCGCCCTGTCGACCGCCGCCTTCACGCCCGGCTCGATGCCCTGGACGTCGTAGTACTCGCGCGGCACGCCGAGACGCATGCCCTTGACCTCGCCGCCGTAGTTGCTCAGCACCTCGTTGCCCGCCCGGTCGGACGACGTCGCGTCGAGCGGATCGTGACCGGCCATGGCCGCGAGCGTCAGGGCCGCATCGTCGACGCTGCGTGCGAACGGGCCTATCTGGTCGAGGCTCGAGGCGAAGGCGATGAGGCCGTAACGGCTTACCCGCCCATAGGTCGGCTTCATCCCGACCACACCACACAGGGCCGCCGGCTGGCGTATCGATCCGCCGGTGTCGGTGCCAAGCGAGATCACGGCCTCGCCCGCTGCGACGGCCGCGGCGCTGCCGCCGGAGCTACCTCCCGGCACGCGCTCGAGCGCCCACGGGTTGTGGGTCGGGAAATAGCTGGAGTTCTCGGTCGAGCTGCCCATGGCGAACTCGTCGCAGTTGGTGACGCCGAGCATCACCACGCCCGCGTCGAACAGCCTGGTCATGGCGGTGCCCGTGTAAGGAGGTTTGAATCCACGAAGGATCTGCGAGCCAGCGGTGGTCTCCACGCCCCGGACGCACAGCACGTCCTTGACGGCGACGGGGATTCCGGTCAGCGGCCCAGCCTCACCCGACCTCAAGGCGCGGTCCGCGCGGTCGGCCTGCTCGGCCGCCAGCTCGGGAGTCAGGCGCAGGAAGGCCTTGACCCGGCCGTCCACCTCTTCGATGCGCCCCAGGTGCGCGTCGAGGATTTCACGCGTGGACACCTCGCGGGCCCGCAGGAGCTTGCCAAGCTCCCCGATCGTCGAACCGACGAGCCGCCTCACGCCTCTTCCTGGATGGATGGCACGCGAAAGGACCCATCCACCGCTGCGGGCGCGTTGGCCAGGGCCTCGGACTGCCCGAGGCCGGGTCGCGGCTCGTCCTCGCGCAGGCGGTTGGCGACCTCGACGACCTGCGCCGTCGGCGGGATCGCGGCCGTGTCCACCTCCTCCAGGCGGTCGATGTGCGCGAGGATGCCGCTGAGCTGCTCGGCGTAGAACTCTTCGTCGCCCGGCTCGAGGCCGATGCGGGCAAGCATGGCGACATGGCGGACCTCGTCCTTCGAAAGCGGCACGGGATCTAGCTTAGGTTTTCCGGGACGTCCGCCCGGATGCGAGGCCCACCACCCCGACCAGGCCGGCCCACGAGCTGACGCAGGTCAGGATCATCAGCGCCGACGCCAACCAGGCGACCGATCGAGCCCAGCGGGCGTGCCTCACCAGTCCGATCGAGGCGACGGCTCCGACCACGGCCGTTCCGATCGATGCTCCTCCGATCAGGATCACGATCGCCCCGATGCGGCCGACGGCCGACGGCTCCGCCTTGAACCTGAGGACGAACACGCCCCACACGAGCGCCAGCACGGCGCCGCCGAGCAGGAACGGCCACACCCAGCGGGGCGTCAAAGCCTGGTTCGGGGAGGGCGCCGCTTCGGTCGTCTGCAACCGCGCGAGTCTAGAAGAGTGGGCGCGCCGCCTGGGCGGGAGGCGGTTTGCGGCGCCAAAGCGTGTTCAGGACGAGTATCGCCACCGGGAGGCCGATGCACGTCGCGCTCCACATGACGCAGGCCACTGTGGCCACGATGCGACCCCACTCCCGGCCGCGCACCAGCCCGGTGATGGCGGCGCTCTGCAGGAGGCACAGGATCCCGAGCGCGGCGGCGATCAGGATCGATCCGGTGCGCACGGTCGACGCATCCAGGCCGCTGGAGGCCACCGTCGGGTCAGCCGCTACACCCGCGTACAGGACGGCGGCCGCGGCAGTGACGACGACCCCGGCTCCGAAGACAACCAACACCCACATCTCGACCGCAGGCCCGGGCGAAGGCAGCCGGGCCCCGCATCGGGCGCAAAAGAGCGCCTGGCTGGGGAGCTGCAGTCCGCACGCCGGGCAGGTCATTTCGACTTCGGCATAAGGGCCAGGAAGCCCTGCTCGTCCAGGATCTCGAGCTTGAGCTTCTGGGCCTTCTCCAGCTTCGAGCCTGCGCCCGGACCGGCCACCAGGTAGTCCGTCTTGGCGCTGACGCTCGAGGCGGCCTTGCCGCCAAGGCTGCGCACCAGGGTCTCGGCATCCGGGCGGCTCATGGTCTCGAGCGTCCCGGTGAAGACGAACGTCTTGCCCGTGAGGGGACCGTCGGCGGCCGCTTCGATCGCCTGCGGCTCGACCCCGGCGGCGAGCAGCTTGCCGACCAGCTCCCCGCCGGGCCCGTGGAAGTAAACGTGGACCTCTCGCGCCATGCTCGGTCCGACACCCTCCACTTTCTTCAGGTCCTCCTCGCCGGCATCACGCAGCCCATCGACCGTCCCAAAATCCGCCGCGAGCAGGTCAGCGGTCGCTTCGCCCACCTGCGGGATGCCCAGCGCGTACAGGAATCGGCCCAGCGGAGGCCGCCTACTGCCGGCGATCCGCTCGACCAGGTTCTGCGCGGACTTCTCGGCGAAGCCCTCGAGCTCCATCACCTGCTCTTTGGTCAGGCGGTAGAGGTCGCTCGGATCCTCGACCCATCCTTTGTCGATGACCTGGCCGAGCGTCGCGTAGCCCAGTCCCTCGATGTTCAGGGCGCCGCGGCTGGCGAAATGCCGCACACGTTCCAGTCGTTGCGCCGCGCAGAACGGGTTGACGCACCGATGGGCGATGTACGGCTCCTCGCGCACGACCTCACCCCCGCACACCGGGCACTTGGCGGGCATCTTCCAGCCGGTCTTCGGCTCCTTGACGCTGACGATCTCGGGGATGACGTCACCCGCGCGATGGATCACGACGCGCGCTCCGACGTAGACGCCCTTCTCGTTGACCTGCGCCTCGTTGTGCATCGTCACGTTGCGGACGGTAACGCCGCCCACCACCACCGGCTTGAGGTGCGCCACGGGGGTCAGCACGCCGGTGCGGCCGACGTAGCACGCGATCTCCTCGACCTCGGTCTCCGCCTGCTCGGGCGCGTACTTGAACGCGATCGCCCAGCGCGGCGAGCGTGCGACGAAGCCCAACTCCTGCTGCTGGGCGAAATCGTCGACCTTGACGACGATGCCGTCGATCTCGTGCTCCAGCTCACGGCGCCGGCGCTGCCACTCCGCGTGGTAGTCGATCACCTCGTCGATGGAGTTGAGGCGGCGGCGGTTCTTGTTGACGCGAAAGCCCATCTTTTCGAGAGTGTCGAGCACCTCCCACTGCGAGCGGCAGGGCCCGGCCGGGTCGAGCGTGTACATGAACGTCTGCAGGTCTCGACTCGCGGTGACGTTGGGGTCGATCTGCCTCACGCTGCCGGCCGCCGTGTTGCGCGGGTTGACGAAACGCGGGCGGCCCTGGGCCTCGATCTCGCGGTTCAGCTTTTCGAACGCTGCGATCGGGAAGTAGACCTCGCCCCGCACCTCGAAGAGGTCAGGCAGGCCCGCGACCGGGGTGAGCGAAAGGGGAACGCTGCGGATGGTGCGCACGTTGGCGCTGACGTCCTCGCCGACCGCGCCGTCGCCGCGCGTCGCGGCGCGCTGGAAGCGGCCCTTCGAATAGGTGATGCTCATCGCGAGCCCGTCGATCTTCAGCTCGCAGCAGTACTTCACCTTGTCGCCGACGGCAGCGCGCACGCGCTTGTCGAAGGCGCGGATCTCGGACTCGTCGAAGGCGTTCTGAAGGCTGAGCATGGGCGAGCGGTGGCGGACCTTGGCGAACTGGTCCGCCGCCTCGCCGCCGACCCGCTGCGTGGGAGAGTCAGCCGTCACCAGGTCGGGCCGTTCGTCTTCGATGCGGCGCAGCTCGAGGAACAGAGCGTCGTACTCGGCGTCAGAGACCTCGGGCTGGTCGAGCACGTAGTAGGCGTGCTCATAGCGGCGGATCAGCCGCCTCACCTCTTCGACACGAACGGCCGGGTCGACGGCGACGCGCTTGCGCTTCACTTGGTGAGGGGGGCGAGCATGCCGCTGAGGATCTTCAGCCCGACCTTGTCGAACTTGATCACGAGCTCCTCATCGGTGCGGGTCAACGTGCTTTTGACCACCGTGCCGGCGCCGAACGCCGGGTGCTTGACCCGGTCACCGCTCCAGAACCGCTGGACGGGCGGCGCTGCGGGCGCCGCCTCGACCTGGCGCTCCTGGTATCGCTCCTTGTAGCCCTGGCGTGGCGGCGCGACCGGGGCGCTGCCCTTGGGCGCTGCGAGAAGCGACTGGGGAATGTCGGTCAGGAAACGGCTCGGAAAGGCCGGCTGCGAGCGCCCGTACAGGTGGCGGCGAAAGGCGCAGCTGAGGTACAGGCGGTCCTTGGCCCGGGTCATGCCGACGTACGCCAGGCGCCGCTCCTCCGCCATCTCGGTCGCCGCGCCGACCGCCGAGGGGTTCTCCTCACGCTCGTCCAGGGCTCGTTGATGAGGCAGCAGGCCCTCCTCCATCCCGACCATGAAGACGACAGGGAACTCCAGACCTTTGACCATGTGGAGCGTGATCAGGGTCACGCCTTCGCCATTCTCGTCGTAGGCGTCCACGTCGGAGACCAGCGCGACCTCGGCGAGAAAATCCTCGACGCCCTGCACCGGCTCGCGGTCGTCGAAGCTCTCCGCCAGGCCGCGCAGCTCGTTGATGTTCTCCATGCGCGCCTCGCCCTGGGGCGTGCCATCCAGGTAGTGCCGGCGGAGGTCCATCACCTCGACGATGTGGTCGAGCAGCTCGCTGGGCCGCAGGACTCCCATGGTCGCGCGCACGGATTCGATCTGCGAGCGAAATGTCTGCAGCGGGGCGACCGCAGCTTTGGGCACGCCGGCCACGGGGGCCGGATCGGCGAGGATGGCCAGGAGGTCCTCTTCGGTCTCACGAGCCCGCGTGTTCAAGGCGTCGACCGTCACGTTGCCGATCTTGCGGGGCGGGACCGACACGATGCGCGAGAAGCTCAGCGAGTCCTTGGGGTTGAAGCAGAACCGAAGGTAGGCGACCAGGTCTTTGACCTCGCGGCGCTCCCAGAAGCGGATTCCGCCGACGAGCCGGTAGGGGATGCGGCGGCGCGCGAGTACGTCTTCGAACGAACGCGACTGCGCGTTGGTGCGGTAGAGGATCGCAAAGTCCGAGTAGCCGCGGCTCTCGGTGCGGCGCAGGCGCTCGATCTCGTCGGCGACGAACTCCGCCTCCTCGATCTCGTTGTAAGCCTGCATCGCCATCACCTTCTCGCCGCCAGCCCGCTCGGTCCACAGACGCTTTTCCGCGCGCTCGGGGTTGCTGCGGATGACGCTGTAGGCCGCGTCGAGGATGGCCTGGCTCGAGCGGTAGTTCTGCTCGAGGTGGACGACGTGCGCATCGGGGTAGTCCTTGCGGAAATCCAGGATGTTGCGGATGTCCGCGCCGCGGAAGCGATAGATCGACTGGTCGTCATCACCCACCACCGCGACGTTGCGGTGCTCCTGCGCAAGCAGGTTCACGAGCACGTACTGCGCCCGGGTGGTGTCCTGGTACTCGTCGACGAGCACGTGGCGGAACCGGTCCCGCCATTTCGCGAGCGCTTCCTCGTCAGTGCTCAGCAGCTCGACCAGCTTCATGATCAGGTCGTCGAAGTCGAGACCGCCTGAGCGGCGCAACACCTCCTGGTACGACTCGTAGACGCGTCGCGCGACCTCGTCCGCATAGCTGCGGTTGGGGTAGTCCTGCGGACGCTTGAGCTCGTTCTTCGCTTGCGAGATCGCGTTGCTCAGCGCGCCTATCGGATAGCGCTTCGGGTCGAGCCGCAGCTCGTCCAGCACGCGTCTCAACGCCGCGCGGGTGTCGTCCTCGTCGAAGATGACGAAGCTGTTCGCGATCCCGATGCGCTGCGAGTCGCGGCGCAGGATCTTGACCGCGGTGGAATGAAATGTCCCCACCCACATCTTCTGGGCCGCCTCGCCGACCAGGGACTCGACCCTCCCCCGCATCTCGCGGGCGGCCTTGTTGGTGAAGGTGACGGCGACCAGGCGGTCGGGCCAGACGCGGCGCGTGGCGATCAGGTAGGCGATGCGCGCGGTGAGCACGCGGGTCTTGCCGCTGCCGGCCCCGGCGAAGATCAAAAGGGGCCCGTCGCCGTGCGTGACCGCTTCCTGCTGGGGCGGGTTCAGCTTCGCGAGCAGGGCGTCGACGTTCGGCTGGGAGGACTCTGCGGAAACCAAGGGGTTCGAGTTTACCGGTGGCCAGATTTGCGGCACTCGTTCGTTACACTGCTCGTGCCCTTGGCCCGCGAAGTCGATCTCGGCATGCGCGACCACCTGCTCTATGAGCTCGCACGCGACCTCAGCTCGTCGCTCGAGCTCGATGTCGTGCTGCGTAAGGTCATGGACCGCGTCATCACCCTGATGAAGGCGGCCCGCGGATTCATCGTGCTGGTCGACCCGGCCACGGGCGAGCTCTCGGTCCAGATGTCCAGTGGCGAGGCGGACCCGGAGAACGCCCGCCAGTTTCTGGGCTCCCGGACAGTGATCGAGCAGGTCGTCGTGACCGGCCAGGCCGTCGTGTCAACGGATGCGAGCCTGGACGACCGGTTCAAGGGCAAGCAGTCGGTCATCTTGCAGAACCTGCGCTCGATCATCGCCGTGCCCCTGGTGACCAAGGGCAAGGTGATCGGCGCGGTCTACGTCGACAACCCGTTTCGAGCCGCGATCTTCGAAGAGACGGACAAGGAGTTCTTGCAGGCGATCTCCGACCTGGCCGCGATGGCCATCGACAATGCGCGCCAGTACGAGCGCTCGGAGTTCCTGCGTCAGCTGTTCGAGCTTCACGTCAACAAGCAGGTCACCGATTACGTGCTCGCCCACTCCGACCGCGACACCATGATGCTGGCCGGCGAGCGGCGCAGGGTGACCATCCTCAACTCCGACATCGCCGAGTTCTCGCGCCTTTCGCAGAGCATGGGCGCGGAGGAGCTGGTCGAGTTCCTCAACGACTACTTCCGCCGCATGATCGAGGTCGTCCTGGCCCACGGGGGCAACATCGACAAGTTCCAGGGGGACGGGATGCTCGTCGTCTTCGGCGCCCCCAACCCCATGGAAGACCACGCGGAACAGGCGCTCAAGGCCGCTCAGGGGATGGTCGGGGAGATCGACCGCTTCAACCGCGAGCTGGTCGCCAGCGGAAGGCCGGCGATCTCGGTCGGCATCGGACTGGACACCGGCGAGGCGGTCGCGGGCCACGTCGGGTCGAAGCGGCGGCTGGAGTTCACCGTCATAGGCAGGACGGTGAACAACGCCGCGTACCTGTCCAAGGTGCGGCCGGCCAAGGTTCTCCTGTCCGAGGCCACCCTCCAGGCGCTGCCGTCCGGTACCGGGGTGGCCGGCCTGGAGGTGATGCTCTTGAAGGGCGCTCCCCGCCCGCAGTCGATCTACGAGCTCGAGATCGTGGTCATCGCCGAAGGCTAGACAGAGCTCTCACTTCCGCCCGCGTGGGGAAGCTGTTCCGACCTAGCCCTGGCAGACCCAGCGGCCCGGGCCGTAGTGTGAGTAAAGCCAAGCGGCGGCCAGAGCGTTGGCGGCCGGGTCGAACGGCGACTGGCTCGCCCACGGCGTTCCACCCCATGTACTGGGGAGAAACTGGAAGAGACCTGACGCCCCACTCGACGTGTTCACCGAGTTGGGGTGATAGCGCGACTCGCAGTAGGCGACGTTCATGGCCCACTGGACCGCGGCCGGGCCCAGCGGGCTGAACGCGTCGGTTATGTCCTTGGCGATGTCGGGCGGCGGTGGCGGATGGTTGCTCCTTGCGGCGATCACTGCGGCCTGAGCCTGGGCGGCGGCGAGCGCCTGCTGCTGAGCCTCGTAGTCGGCCAGCCCCTGCTTGAGCTCCTGCGACCACGCAAGCGACTGCGCGACCTGGGCGGCATGGACCCGCTCGGTGCGGGTCTGGTCCACCACCGACAGCCGGTCATATGAGCTGAGTTGGGTCACGGCGACCGCCGAGTAGGCCTGGGCGGGCGGCACCACACGCGGCGCAATCACCGTCACGAGGACCACGACCCACACCGCAACCGCTCGAAACAGTGGCAGCAAAACCCTGCGCTCCTCCTTGGACCCGCCCTACCCCTGGGGCGACGCTCAGGCCTGAGCTCGGAGCGATGACGTCTGGAAGACCGCTCAGGAACCGGAAAAGGGCCACCTTACCAAAATGGCGCCGATTTTAGGTTGCCTTACCAGCCCCGGCCAGGTTCATGCCTAAAGGGGCCACCATTCCAGGAACCGGTTGTAGGTGCCAAGCGCGGCCTCCACGGCGTGGATGGCGTTCCGCAGGACGCTCGCCGCCGCTGGGGTTACCTTGCCGGTGTTGACGTCGGCCTGCAGCTCGTTGAGGAAGGCGTTCAGCTCGTTGTTGGCCGCGGTGGTGTCACCCCGCCCAACCGCCGCCGATGCGGCGTTCAGCTTGGCCGTCAGGCTGTTCTTCTGGCCGGCGTTGAGAGTCGAGAGGCCCTGCACGTAGCCGGCGATCGAGCTGAGCGCCGCCTGCGGGGTCTGCACGACCACTTTGGCGCTCGCCTGCCCCACACCGCCATCGTCGTCTTTGACGGTCAGGCTGACCGTATAGGAGCCGGCAGCGCCATACGCGTGGGAGGTCGAGAAGCCGGCGGAGCCCCCGGGCCCGTAGCTGGTGGTGCTGGTCGTGCCGTCACCGAAGTTCCAGGTCGCAGTGTGCGAGTCGAGGGCGCCTGGGTCGGTGAAGCTGCCGGCGAAGGCGACCGACTCTTGCGCGGTCAGGACCAGCGAGCCTGACGGCGTGACGCTGGTGATCCTGGCCGTCGGAGCGACGTTTGCCCCGGCAAAGGTCATCGAAGTCGTACCGGTCAGGCCACCGTCGTCTTTAGCCTGCAGGGTCACGACGAAGGTTCCCTCGTCATCGGGCGTGAGGCTGAACGAGGGTCCAGAGCCGCTGGACAACGCATTTCCGTTCTTGGTCGCCGTCCAGCTGTAGGTGAATCCCGCGCTGTTGTCTTCAGTCGCGGGGCTCGTCGCCGAAGCCGACAAAGACACGGCCGTACCCTCGGGTCTGGATGAGATGGCAGGGGTAATGTGCGCGACGGGCGCGACCCCGTTGACAGTCACGCTGAACGTGGCCGTGGCGTTGAGACCCTTGCCGTCGTCGGCCGTTATGGTCACCACGGAGCTCGAGCTTTCATCGGACGCCGGCTGCGACCACGACCAGGTGCCGCTGCCCGCGCCACCCGAGGTCGTGACCGAGCCTGTCGAGGCCGTGACGGCCACAGCGTCACCGTCCGGATCGGAGTACGTGCCTGTGTTGGCAGGGATGGTGCCCTCGTTGACCGTGACCGCCGCATTGTCAGCCGCGACGGTGGGCGCCTGGTTGGTGTTCGTGCTCATCCACGTTTTGAAGTCGAAGCTGTCTCCCAGGCTCGGGCCCGACATCCAGGCACCGGCGGAGCAGCAAAGCCAGAGCTTCCCGCCGTTATAGGTTTCCGCATTTTCAGAGGCCCAATGGAAGACGCTGTTGATGGCGCGGACCACGATCGCGTACTGGGTGCCGCCCTTCAAGGGCACCGGCTTGCTCAACGTGAAGTCGTGCCACTGCAGCGAGACGCCTAAGGCGGCGGTGACGGCGGTCGACGCCTGGGTGGTGGAATCGAGCTGGTAGACCGCAGCCGGGTGACCGGCGGTCACCGTCCAGATCTCGACGTGGAAGGTCGTTGGCGCGGTTCCGGCGGTTCCGGCGTACAGGGACACCCGGTCAAGCTGGCCATCCTTGGACGGCGTGAAGGTTTCCGCCATGTTGGCCAGGGACTGGTACGAGGTGGTGTAAGACGTTTCGCTCTGGTCCAGGGCATCCGTCGAGGCGTGGACCGGGGACGCGAGGCCGACAGCCAGCAGGGCGCCCGTCGAGAAGGCCAGTGACAGCCTGCCCTTCAACGCGCCAAATCCGCGTTTCTGCCGGGAACGGAGTTCCATCTGGCGATTACGACGAACGAGCGCCGAGTTACCTGCGAGTTTGTGATCGGAACTTCAGCGAGGCCTATTCTCGAAGCCCGCTGGCTCGCGGAAGTCCCTTCCAGCCGGTTGGCCGTAGAAATGGCAGCACCACCGCTTTTCTGCGTCGTGTCACAGCAAGCCCTGGAGCGTCGCCCACCCGCGTCTCAATTCAAACTTGGGTGGTGCCGGCGCGGGGATTCGAACCCCGGACCATCGGTTTAAAAGTTGGGCTAAACGACGTCCGTGGCGTGCCGCCAGAGGCGTTTAAGGTCGATTCTGTATTCGAAACCGACAGGCGCCTGTCCGCCGAGTTTCGCCGCGTGTCGCAGAAGTCCGTTCTGGTGGCAGCAGTAATAGCAGCACCTCTCTTCTGGACCAGTCATCTAGAAGACTGTGAACTAGCGACCTCGCGAACCGGCGGCAGGCCGCCTGACTCTGGTCTGCTCATCCGTAAACCTACGCGCTGACCCTATCCACGGGCGCGCCAGTTTCAATCTCGCCTGTAAAGCCTCCGGTCGTTCGCGACCGCACCCATCGCATCGAGCTCGTTCCTGGGCACGCGCACCGCCCTTCCGATCCGAACGACGGGCAGCTCACCCGAAGCGATCAGCTCGAACGTCCGCGTGCGACCCAGATTCAGCAGCTGTGCCACCTCGCCGACCCGCAGCAGCAATGACTCCGTACGCATCACCTCCTGTGTGCTCAAACCGACGCCGACTTCTTACGCGCGACCGCCGTGCGAACGTCAGCCCACGCTGATCCAGGTGATCGGCGACGCGCTCCTCGAGGAGCTCTAACGCCGCATCCATCTCGCGCACGCCACGACTTCGTGTAAACCACGCCCAGCCATGAAGAGATAGCCGGATGCGCAGGACGCCGAAACAACCAATGGTCGCGGCGCCAGCGGCCGAGACCAACCGGTAGGTCGGACCTGGAGCGCGACCGGGGACAGTTACTTGCAGCGAACCATGGGGCCG
>DATKSS010000105.1:0-7842 GCA_035531515.1 Candidatus Dormiibacterota bacterium
GAAAGTTGTCTCGATCGGCGAGGCCGTGACCGCCGTCACCCAGGGCTGCTCGGTCGCGATCGGCGGCTTCCTCCTCCACAACAAGCCGTCGGCCTTCGTGCGCGAGCTCGTACGCACCGGTGTATCGGATCTCCACCTCTATGCCTGCCCGACGTCGAGCTACGACGCCGACCTTCTGATCGGCGCTGGGCTGGTCGCCGAGACGGTGATCGCGATGGCCAGTTTCGAGTACCTTGGTCCCGCTCCCCGCTTCACCACGGCCATGCTCTCGGGTGCCGTCGAGATGGTCGAGTGCGACGAGGTCACAATCGCCGGCGGGTTGCTGAGGGATATAACCGAAAGTTGTGGATCGAGCCACCGCGGCGACCGCGTCTGCTGGGGCTGGTAGGGCCGCTATTGGTGGCCCGCTCCCAACACCTCCACCGAGTATCCATGGGAGAGCGCCAGTCCCAGTGGTCCAGGCACTCCTCAAGTGGCCAGGCTTCGGGCGCCAGGACATTCGGGTACAGCTGCTTCGAGGCCTGGACCCCGTGCTTTCGAAGCCGCGGTCGGTGTGGTCGCTGGCGACCGTCACGTAGACCGCACCGTCGCTGACGAGCAGCGCGTACTCCACCTCGCCCGACGTCTCCTCGCCCAGCACTTGGATGCGGTCCGCGGTCGTCGCGAGATTGTTCAACAGCGGGAACCAGATCGGCGTGACCGTCGGCGCCGGCACCCCGAGCCGTGCCAGCTCGGCCACGTGCTCGCGGATGGCGGCTTGGTCGCGTCCTGCCCAGCCCCCGTTCCACACATGCCGGACGTCAAGATCGAGTGTGCGCGCACCCGTCTTGGACCGCACCTCGAACCTTAGCCTGTTCTCCGCGCGAGCTAGACCGGACGCGCGACGTCGACGAGGTGGCACGCGGCGCGGTGTCCGGGCCGCTTCTCCTCGAGAACCGGCACCTCCACCCGGCATCTGTCGACCGCCAGCGGACACCGCGTGTGGAAGCGGCAGCCCGCGGGCACCTGCACCGGGCTGGCGACGTCGCCCTTCAGGATCATCCGCTGCATCTGCTTCTCGATCGTCGGATTCGGCACCGGGACCGCCGAAAGCAGAGCCCGCGTGTAGGGATGCAGTGGCTCCGCGTAGAGCCGGTCGCGCGGCGCGATCTCGACGACGACGCCCAAATACATCACGGCAACCCGATGGCTTATGTGGCGCACCACGCTCAGGTCGTGGGCCACGAACAGGTAGGTCAGGTTCAGCTGATCGCGGAGGCGGACGAGAAGGTTCAGCACCTGGGCCTGGATCGAAACGTCGAGGGCCGATACGGGCTCATCGCAGACGATGAAGTCGGGCTCGACGGCGAGAGCGCGAGCGATCCCGATTCGCTGCATCTGGCCGCCCGAGAATTCGTGCGGATAGCGCTTCGCTACCGCCGGATCGAGGCCGACGAGACCGAGCAGGTCCCGGATCCGCTGCCGGCGCCGCTCCCCCGAGGCCAGACCGTGGATCCTCAGCGGCTCGCCGATGGCCTGCTCGACCGTCATCCGGGGATCGAGACTACCGTAAGGGTCCTGGAAGACCATCTGCATCCGCCGCCGCAGCCTGCGGAGTCCGTCCCGACTCGCCGCCGTCACGTCCGTACCGTCGAAGAGGACTTGGCCCGAGGTGGGCTGGGACAGGCGCAGAAGGCTCCGCCCGAGTGTCGACTTTCCGCAGCCGGACTCGCCGACCAGTCCCAGCGTCTCCCCCCGGGCGATCTCGAGATCGATTCCGTCCACGGCGCGGATGACCGCGGTTCGGCGGGCGAACGGAAGCCCGCGCCGGACGGTGAAGTGGGTCGCAAGCTGCCTCGCCTCGACCAGCGGGGCGCCGCCCACGGCGGCAGCCATCAGTCCGGCACCTTGGTGACATCCACCCAGCAAGCCACGCGGTGGCCGGGCCGGACCTCTTCAAGGGGCGGACGCTCTTCGTGAGAGCGCTCGACCGCGAAGGGACAGCGGGGCTGAAAGGGGCAGCCGGGAGGCCGGTCGATGAGGTCGGGCGGGGAGCCCTCGATCGGGATCAGTTCGGCAGTCACCGGGCGGTCCAGACGGGGAATAGAGTTCAGCAGCCCCAGGGTGTAGGGATGCCTGGGCTCGGCGAAGATCTGGTCGATCCCCGCGTCCTCGACGATCTGGCCCGCGTACATCACCATCACCCGATCGCAGAGCCCGGCCACCACTCCGAGGTCGTGGCTGATCCAGATGATCGAGGTCGCGAACTCCCGCCGCAGCCGGCGGACCAGGTCCGTGATCTGGGCCTGGATCGTAACGTCGAGGGCGGTGGTCGGCTCGTCCGCGATCAGGAGCCGCGGTGAGCAGCTGAGCGCGATCGCGATCATGACCCGCTGCCGCATGCCGCCTGAGAACTGGTGCGGGTAGTCGTCGATCCGGCGGTCGGCGTCCGAGATCCCGACGACTTGAAGCATCTCGACCGCTCTCACGCGCGCCTGCTTGCGATTCAGCCCCATGTGCAGTTCGAGCGACTCCGTCATCTGCCGCTCGATCGTGAGGATCGGGTTCAGCGACGACATCGGGTCTTGGAAGATCATCGCGATCTTAGCGCCGCGGATCTTTTGCATCTCGGCCTCGTCGAGCTGCAGCAGGTCCTGGCCTTCGAAGAGAACGCGTCCGCTCATTATCCGGCCGGCCGGCTTCGACACCAGCCGCATGATCGATAGAGCGGTGACGCTCTTCCCCGAGCCCGATTCGCCCACCACCCCGATCGCCTCGCCTTCGGCTAGGTCGAAGGAAACGTCGTCGACCGCGGTCAGCACCCCGCGGTCGGTCCTGAACTCGGTGCGGAGATGCTGGACTTCGAGCAGCACGCTAGGTGGCGATCCGGATCATCTCGGCGGTGCTTTTCCAGTCGGTCATGATCTCGCGGCCGCCGCGCGTGATCAAGATCAGGTCCTCCAGGTGGTAGCGGCGTACGTCGTTGGACCGGAAGGTGGGTTCCAGCGCGATCAGCATGCCCTCCTCCAGCGGCTGCTGGTTGAACGGGTGCAAGATCGGGTTCTCGTGCCCGCCGCCCCGGCTCAGGCTGTGACCGATGTGAGGACTGGTGAGCTCGATGCCAAGGCGGCGGAAGGCCTCGGCGCAGTGGTTGAAGACGTCCGCCGCGCTCACGCCCGGCTGCAGGAATTGCAGGGTGTCGACGTAGGCGGCGCGGTACTTGGCGAACTCGACGGCCGCCTCTGCCGCCGGCTCGCCACAGACCCCCATGCGGGCCATGTCCGAGCAGAACCCGCCCCAGTTACCGCCGAAATCGGTCAGCAGCAGGTCGCCCGGCTCGAGCTTGCGGTCGCTCGGCCGGCGGTGGGCGTGGATGGTGTTCTCGCCGCTGGCGAGCGTAATATGGCGGACAGCGTCGGCGCCGCGTCTGGTGATCTCAGCCGCCATCCGCTCGGCGATCTGCTTCTCGCTATCTCCCGCCCGGGTCTCCGACCAGGCGGCCCGGATCGCGGCCTCGGTCTCGATGAACGCGTGCTTGATGCGCTCGACCTCGCCCGGGGTCTTGATCGCCCGGACCCGTTCCAGCAGCTGGTCGGCAGGCTGGAACTCGGCTCGGAAGCCCTCGATGAGTTCGTCGTGGTACTCGACCGTCAGGAAGCGCCGTTCGATCCCGATCCGGCCGCCTTCCAGGCCGCGCTCCTTCAGTACCGCGGCCAGCAGGTTGATCGGCGACTGGGCGAACTCGACGTAGGTCCGTACGTCCTTGATCCAGGACTCCCGGTCAACGAGGGACTCCTCGATGTTGCAGACGATGAGGGTCGGCTCGCCGCTCCTCGGCCAAACGACCAAGGCCAGCCGGTCACGGATTGAGACCTGGGTCCGGATGTAGGCGCCGGAGAGGTAGTACGTGTTCTCAGGGGAGACCGCGACGACGGCGTCCAGGTGCGCCTCGTCCAGCTCACGCCCGAGGCGGTCGGCGTTGATCAGCTGGCGCACCTGCTCGAGCGCGCTGACGGGGCTCACGCGAGCACCATCGGCTGGCTCCAGTCGGCGGAGCGGGAGAGCACCCGATGGCCGTCCTCGGTTATTAAGATCATGTCCTCGGTGTGGTAGAAGCCGTCGCGCCCGCTGACGCCGGGCTCAACCATGAAGACCATTCCCGCCTCGAGCGGCGTGTCGTCGTAGGGCTGCAGCATCGGGTTCTCGTGCATCACGACGCCGATTGAGTGCCCGATGTGGGGCATCTTGAAGTCGAGCCCCGAGCGCTCGTACTCGGCCGCACAGATCCGGAAGAGCTCCGATGCCTTTACGCCCGGCCGCATGGCCGTGATCACGGCCTGGTGCCCGGCCTCAAGCTTGCCGTAGGTGTTTCCCTGCCAGGGCTGGAGCGGCCCGACGAATGCCGTCCGCGCGATGTCGGAGAAGTAGCGGCCGCCCCACGACATGCCGAAGTCGGTGCGCAGGACGCCGCCCCGCTCAAGCTTCGTGTTCCCCGGCGCGGCGTGGACCTTGAACCCGTTCTCACCGGTCGCCAGCACCAGGTGGATCAACTGCTCGCCGCCTCGGCTCCGGCACTCCGCCTGCATGATGTCGCCGATCTCGCGCTCGGTCACGCCGACGCTCGACCTTTCGAACGCGGCCCGGATCGACTCGTCCGTGGCGAGTGCGGCCGCTCCCAGGAGCTCGATCTCACCCAGCGTCTTGATCGCGCGCATCCGGTCGAACAGTGAGTCGGCAGCCACGATCTTGGCCTCCGGCAGGTCGTGCCGGAGCCGCTCGTAATCGCGCGCCGAGATGAAGCGCATCTCGATCCCGATTTGTCCGCGTTCCACGCCCTGCTCGCGCAGAACGCCAGCCAGGACGTCGACTGGCGTGTCCTTGAACTCGGTGTAGCCGCGGATGTCGCTGATCCAGGACTCCTGGCGGGCGTGGCCCTCCTCGATCGTGCAGTAGACGAGAACCGGCTCTCCGGACCTCGTTACCGATACGGCGCCCAGCCGCTCAGGGATGGTGCGTTGGCTGAGGAAGCTGGTCCCGGTCAGGTAGTAGAAGTTCGCCGGGGACGCTGCCACCAGGGCGTCCAGGCCCGCATTGCCGATCGCGTCGCGCGCCTTGGTGAGCGAGCTCTCACGATCGATCACTGCGCTCTTAGTCTCGATCACAGTCCCAGCTCCCAGATGTGCTCGTGGGCCTGGGCATCCGTCACGTACTCGGCGCCCTGCTCGTTGATGTGGATCAGGTCCTCGACGTGGAAGCTGTCGTTCGGGAAGTCGCTGTAGCCGACCTCGATCATCATCGTCATCCCGGTCAGGATCGGCTCTTCGACCCAGGGGTAGATCTGGGGGGCCTCGTGCACGCCCAGACCCAAGGAGTGGCCCAGGATGTGCCACTTGAACTCCAGGCCCAGGTCGCTGTACGCCTTGATCCCGATCCTGGCGACGTCGCCCGCCGGCATGCCGGGCCGGATCCCTGCCACGATGCGGTGCTTGATCTCCGTGATCTTGGCGTGGACGTCCTTCTGGCGCTGACTCGCACGTCCCACGACGGCGGTGCGGGCGATGTCCGAGTAGTAGCCATCGAGGAGGCCGCCGAAGTCGGTCTTCAGGACCATCCCCTCCTCTAGGCGGAGGTCGGTCGCCGTGCCGTGCCAGATGCCCGAGCGGGGCCCGGCTGCAAGGAGCGGCGCGATGATCACGTCGGCGCCGTTGTTGATCAGGTCGGCGTGCATCCGGGCGATCACCGAACGCTCGGTGTCGCCGACCCTGACGGCGCGGAACGCGCTGTCGATCGCCGCGGTCGTCATCCGGTTCACGCGGGTCAGGACCTCGACCTCGGCCGGCGTCTTGAGGACCCGGGGACCCTCCAAGAAGTGGTAGGCATCGTCGAACTTGAGGCCCGGCATCAACCGCATCAGCTCGAGCAGCTGGCCTGCGGGGAAGCTGCGCGCCTCGATGCCGATGAGGCCTTCTCGGATGCCTCGTTCTTGCAGCACCTCGGCCACGACCCGCATCGCGTCGAGGCCCTCGCCCTTATAGCCGCGGATGTCGGTCAGATAGGTCTCGTCGGGTCGCAGCAGCCCGGCCCTCCGCTCGACGACGACGAAGGCTGGCTCGGCGCCGCGCGGCCAAACGCAGATGTGCAAGCGTTCGGGGAGCAGCCGGAGGTCGATATTGTAGAAGCCGCTGTAGTAGGGGACGTTCTCTGGAGCCAGCGCCAGCACGGCCTCGTAGGGACCGCCGTCGACCGTTCTCCGAATGCGGTCGACGTCGGTGTACGGCGCACGAACGCAGGCGGCCAGATTGAGGGCGCTCACCGGTCCGACTCCCGGACCCCGGCTATCGCCTCGACCTCGACTACATAGGGTGCGGCTAGGCCTGCCACTCCAATGGCCGAGCGGGCGGGCCGGCGGCCCGTGAAGTACCGCGAGTACACCTCGTTGAACGTGCCGAAATCGGCAAGGTCGGTGAGGAAGCAGGTTGTCTTGAGGACGTCTGCCAGCGAGCTGCCGCCCGCTTCGAGCACCGCCTGCAGGTTCTGGAGCACACGCTCGGTCTGCTCGCGGATGCCACCTGAGATCGGCTGGCCCGTGGCCGGGTCGGCGGCCACCTGGCCGGAGATGAACAGTAGGTTCCCCAAGCGGACGGCCTGAGAGAGCGGTGACTTCGACTGCGGCGCACGGTCGGTCGAGATCTCGGTTGCGGTCATGGCGGTGTCCTCCATCTAGGTCCCGCGCAGGTGCGGGTCAAGGGCCCGGCGCAGTCCGTCGCCGAGCAGGTTCACGCCGAAGACGGTGATTGTGATCGCGATTCCGGGGATCGTCGTCAGATAGGAATCTGTGAAGATGTTCCGGTAGCCGTCGGCCAGCATCGTGCCCCAGGCCGGTAGCGGCTCCGGAACTCCCAGACCGAGGAAGCTCAGCCCAGCCTCTAGCAGGAGCATCCGGCCGACTTGAAGGGTGGAGATGACGATGACCGGCGAGACGATGTTGGGCAGGACGTGGTAGACGACAACCTCCCACGGCCGTGCCCCGAGGCACACCGAAGCGATGACGTACTCCTGCCCGCGGATTGAGCGGACGACGCCGAACAGGATGCGCGTGTAAGTGGACCAACCGGTGACGGCCAGGATGATCAGCAGATTGAGCAGGCTATTGCCAAAGAGCGCCGCCACCATCAGGGCGAGCAGGATTGCGGATAGCGCCTGCTGGGCGTCGACCGCTCGCATGATCACCGCCTCCGTCCTGCCGCCCGCATAGCCGGCAATCGCGCCCAGGGCGATCCCGATCACCCCCGAGCCGATCACGGCGCCGCAGGCGACCAGGAGCGAGTAGCGGGCGCCGTAGAGGAGCCGGCTGAACACGTCGCGGCCGAAGGTGTCGGTCCCGAGCAGGTGGGCAGTGCTGCCGCCCCGGCTCCAGGCAGGTGGCTTTAGACGGTCCACGAGGTCCTGAGTGGTCGGCCCGTAATGCGTGACTAGGGGCGCCCCGAGGGCGCCGACCACGATCAGGACCAGCAGCAGGGCTCCCGCGTAGAGCTGGGGGTTGCTGCGGAGGCGCGCGAGGGGACCGCGCTTGGCGGTTACCCGGCCGCCGACTCGGGGCGCCAGCAGGTGGCCGACGACGATGTCGGATTCGGAGAGAGTCGCCATCAGCGGTACCTGATCCGCGGATCGATCTGGGCGTTGATGACGTCGACGGCCAAGTTGGCGAGAAGGACGCCCACAGCCAGAACCACCACGCAGGCCTCGACCACTGGCAGATCTCGGCTGAATATGGCCTGCACCGACAGCTGGCCGAGACCGGGCCAGGAGAAGACGGTCTCGGTGATGACCGCCCCACCCATCAGCGACCCGAACTGGAGGCCG
>DATKSS010000106.1:0-64722 GCA_035531515.1 Candidatus Dormiibacterota bacterium
CGGCCCCACGTCGTCGATCATCGTCGCGACGGCAACCGCGATCGTCGGCAACCAGCGCCAGACCCCGGCGCTCCTCACCCTGAGCTCCCAGGCCTGCGCGACGCAACTCCAGGGCCACGGCAGCCTCACCATGCTGGGAGACGCCTACACCAACGGAACGGAGTGCGAATCGGGCAGCTCCAGCCTGGACCTGGCCGGGAACTGCTACGGGGGGGCGGGCTCGCAGTGCAGCTCGGCCGTCTACTACTGCTACAACGCGACGCCAGGCTCCCTGCCGTACGACCCTGCCACGACCGGCGGCGCATGCCTGCCCGGTGACACCCAGGGGGGACCTGTCGTGCCTGCGCCGACACTGCCGGACCCCGGCTATCTTGCGCCGTCGGTCCCCTATTACTCTGGGGCCGGAACCTCGATCAGTCGGGGCTCCTACACGGAGCTCACCCCGGGTGTCTGGCCTAGCTTCAGTCCCGGCTGTGACTTCCTCGACGCCGGCGTCTACACGTGGAGCAACGGCTACACGTCCCACGGAGGCTTCGTCTCCAACGAGCTCAAGGCACCCAACGAGGAGCTGGTCAGGACCAACTTCACAGGCCCTGGCACGACGGCGCCGGCCAACCCCACGTTCTGGCCCAGCGGGTGCGCCGGCACCTTCACGGCGGCCTCCGTAAGCGTGCCCGGAGGCAGCGGCATGAAGCACGGGGCCGGCGGCGGAAATTGGGGCATCGAGCTGACGGCAGTCCGCTACGACACCTTCAACGACACCTCGATCACCGGCGGAAGCGCCTCATTGTGCGCAGGCCCGACCGGCTGCCGGCGCGAGTCGGCACCCTCTGCGTGCACGCTGGTGTCGACGACCGATGACACCACGGGCCCGCAGGGCATCAACGTGAACATCACCCTCAACTCGCCCGGAGCCCAGTACTACAACGTGTACATCGACCCCAACGGCTGCGACGGTGTGCCCAACAACTTCTCTTTTGTGAATACCTTCGCAGCGCCTGGCTCGCCCTACCCGAACGGGGGTGCCGGCAAAACTCTGCTCACCGGCACCGGCGGGTGGCCCTGCGCAGTGGCCACGGTCACGATGTGCAGCGTCGCCTACAACGGGCTGACGCCGACGGTCCAATGCTTCGCCCAGGTTCGCTCCACGCTGTGCCAGCCTCCGGACGACGAATATCCGCCGCAGTGCATCACGACCTGCGTAGCCGGCCTCCCGCAGGACAACGCCCCGATGGCTCTTCAGTACCCGCCGTACACCGGAGGCGACGTGGCCAACGAGAACTACTGCGTGGTCTCGCCGAATCCCGGGCCAACGAGCTCTCCGTGCCAGAGCGCCAGGGTGACCCCCGGAGCAGTGCAGTTTTACTTTCCGGTCGGCCAGTGCCTGGACCAGAACGGCAACGGCTCCACGCACGTGTTCGGTGGTGAGCAGTACAACTGGATCATCCTCTATCAGGCGACGGGCACGCCGGTAACCTGCGCCAACAAGCTGAACGGCGGTGCCTTCACGCAATACATCGGCTCCATCTATTCCCCGTCATCTGATTGGACCTTGAGCGGCAACGACACGGCGCCACTCGCCGGCCAGGTGATCACTTACAGCGCGACCGTCATCGGCAACAACACCACCGGCATCCTGTTCAACCCGAACTTCTCGCCGGCGCCGCCCGCGGCGCGACTGATCAACTAGGCGGCTCGGCCCAGCCTTCTTCGGCGCGCCTGAGCTCCGGCCGGCTGCTCGCAGGCAAGGCACGCACCTCGTAGCCCAGCGGCTTCAGCGCCTCGTCCAGCCACTGGAGCGCCATCTCCTCCGTGCTCGGCCAGCCCTCAGCAGGTGATTCAGGCAAGCCGGCATCGATCACGACCCTGCCCGCGACCCGGAGCAGCCGCTTGACGAGCGGCGCCGCCTCGTCGACGCTCAGATCGAGCGACTCGAGCGCCCTCGAGAGCATGAAGCAGGCGGCGTTGAAGGTCCGGGCGTCGATCGGCTCGGCGCCGGCCAGCCGCTCGGCGAGCTCGATCATCGACTTCGGGCGAGGCCTGTGCTTCTACATCACGCTGCACGAACCGATCAAGGTGACGCTGTGGTTCAACTTCCAGCCACTGACGCCGATCATCCAGCAAGTTGTCGGCAACCGAATCGTCATCACCGCATGTGCGGTCTACCGTGCTGAGTACTCGAACTAAGTCACCCCAGCGAAAGCTGCAGGAGGGACAGGCGATCGTTTTGGTTGCGCTCCTGATCCTCGTGCTCTTCGCCATGCTTGGGTTGGCGATCGATTCCGGCCGCGCGTACGTCGACAGGCGCGGCCAGCAGGCGGCCGTCGACGCGGCGGCGCTGTCCGCCGGCGACTGGTACGAGAACTACAGCGACCTCACCGGAGCCACGAACGGTGCGCTCCCGAACTCCGTAAACCTGTATCAGAACGACCTCCGCCTGTACGGCGGTCCCACGGGTGCGCCAACGCATACCTTCGCCATGGTTGGCGCCAACAACAACCTCCCGCAGGACACCTGGACGTACACGTACTCGGCCGGGTACACGCTAGTGGTTCAAGCCACGAACACCCAGTTCAACGGCTACCAGTTCCAATACTCCAGCACGCACACGCTGCCCCTGTCGTTCATGCAGATATTCGGGGGGCCAACCTCGTCGATCATCGTCGCGACGGCAACCGCAATCGTCGGCAACCAGCGCCAGACGCCGGCGCTCCTCACCCTGAGCTCACAGGCCTGCGCGACGTCGCTCCAGGGCAACGGCAGCCTCACCATGCTGGGAGACGCCTACACCAACGGAACGGAATGCCAATCGGGCAGCTCCAGCCTGGACCTGGCGGGCAACTGCTACGGCGGAACGGGCTCGTCGTGCAGCTCGGCAGTGTATTACTGCTACAACTCAACCCCGGGCATGGTGCCGTACGACCCTGCCACGACGGGCGGTACATGCCTGCCCGGTGATACGCAGGGGGGGCCCGTGGTGCCTGCTCCCACGCTGCCGGACCCCGGCTATCTTGCGCCGTCAGTGCCCTTCTACTCCGCAGCCGGCACGTCGATCAATCGCGGAACGTACACGGAGATGACTCCTGGCGTGTGGCCCAGCTTCTCGTTGAGCAGCAGCGGCTGTTACTTTTTGGACGCCGGGGTCTACCAATGGACCGGCGGCTACACCTCGCACGGCGGCTTCGTCTCCAACGAGCTCAAGTCGCCCAACGAGGAGCTGGTCAGGGCCGACTTCACGGGCCCGGGCACGACGGCGATGGCCAACCCGATGTTCTGGCCCAGCGGTTGTGCCGGCGCCTTCACCGCGGCCGCGATCAGCGTGCCAGGCGGTAGTGGCATGAAGCACGGCTCCGGTGGAGGCACCTGGGGAATCGAGCTGACCGCCGTCCGTTTCGACCCCCTCAACGACACGACCATCACGGGTGGGAGCGCCGCACTCTGCGCCGGGCCGACCGGATGCCGGCGCGAGAGCGCGCCTTCGGCCTGCTGGCCAGTGTCGACCACCTATGACGTGACAGGCCCGCAGGGCATCAACGTCAACATCACCCAGAACTCGCCGGGCGCGCAGTACTACAACGTGTACATCGACCCCAACGGCTGCAACGACCCCGGGGGGCAGAACAACTTCTCCTACGTCAACACCTTCCCCGCTCCGGGCGCGCCATACCCCAACGGCGGCTCCGGCACGACCCTGCTAGGGGGCACCGGAGGATGGCCTTGCGGGGTGGCCACCGTGACAGTCTGCAACGTGAACTACAGCAGCCTGTCGCCGACCGTCCAGTGCTTCGCGCAGACGCGATCCACGCTGTGCCAGATGCCGGACGACGAGTACCCTCCCCAGTGCATCACCACCTGTGGATCCGGTCTGCCGCAGGAGAACGCCCCGCAGCAGCTCCAGTACCCGCCTTACACCGGCGGCGACGTGGCCAACGAGAACTACTGCGTGGTCTCGCCGAACCCCGGCGACCCGGCCGCTCCATGCCAGAGCGCCAGGGTGACCCCGGGGGCTGTGCAGTTCTACTTCCCCGTGAACCAGTGCCTCGACCAGAATGCCAACGGCGTCACCCACGTGTTCAGCGGCGAGCAGTACAACTGGATCATCATCTATGAGGTGCTTGGCACCCCGACAACATGCGCGTCGGGCTCCCAGAACACCATCAACGGGAGCGCCTTCACGCAGTACATCGGCACCATCTACTCACCGTCGGCTCAATGGACGCTCAGCGGCACCGACACTGCACCACTCGCCGGCCAGCTGATCACCTACAGCGCGACCGTGATCGGCAACAACACCACCGGCATCCTGTTCAACCCGAACTACTCGCCGGCGCCCCCCGCGGCACGACTGATCAACTAGGCAGCTCGCCCCAGCCTTCTTCGGCGCGCCTGAGCTCCGGCCGGCCGCTCGCAGGCATCGCCCGCACCTCATAGCCCAGCGGCTTCAGCGCCTCGTCCAGCCACTGGAGCGCCATCGCCACGGTGTTCGGCCAGCCCTCAGCAGGTGATTCAGGCAAGCCGGTATCGATCACGACCCTGCCCGCCACCCGGAGCAGCCGCTTGACGAGCGGCGCAGCCTCGTCGACGCTCAGATCGAGCGACTCGAGCGCCCTCGAGAGCATGAAGCAGGCGGCGTTGAAGGTCCGGGCGTCGATCGGCTCGGCGCCGGCCAGCCGCTCGGCGAGCTCGGCTCTCAGATCTGTCGGATCCATCCGCGGGTATCATTTCAAACCGCCGGGAGATGGATCTAACCGAACCTGTCTTGCTGACGCCCGAGGGGCTGGAGAAGCTCAAGCGCGACCTGGAGGTCGCGCTGAAGCGCCGCGCCGAGGCGGGCGAGCGCCTCAAGGAGGCCTTCCAGCCGGGCGACATCGAGGACAACCCGGAGTACGAGCAGGCCAAAGAGGAGGTCGGGCTCCTCGACAGCCGCATCTACGAGCTGCAGGAGATGATCGGGCGCGCCCAGATCATCCGTGACACCCATTCGAGCGTGGCCGGCCCGGGCTCCACGATCGAGGTGGTCGACACCGACGGCTCCGCCGAGACCTATCACCTGGTCGGCGCCGTCGAGAGCGACCCGTCGGCAGGACGCATCTCGGTCGACTCGCCCGTGGGACGGGCGCTCGTCGGCCGCAAGAAGGGCGACAAGGTCACCGTCAGCGTGCCCTCCGGCACCCTGACGCTCACGATCAAGGCGGTCAAGTAGCGCCACGTCCCTGAGGACCTCGCCCGCCTCGACAAGCGACCTTGATCCGGAGGCGATCGACGACCGCACCACGGCCGGCGTGTTCTTCCGGCAGGCGGCCAAGTACGGCGACCGCGCCATGGTCCACCACCTGGTGGGCGAAACGTGGCTCGTGAAGACCTGGGCCGACATGAGACACGACGTCCTGTCGGTCGCATCGGCCCTGCTCGACGCCGGCATCGAGCCCGGCGACCGGGTCGTCCTTCTGTCCGAGAACAGGCTCGAATGGCTGTATTGCGATTTCGGCATCCAGTCGATCGGAGCGATCACGGTCCCGATCTATCCCAACTCTCCACCCGACATCGCGCGGAAGATCGTCGAGGACTCCGGGGCGCGCTTCGCCATCGCTTCAGACGCAGCGATGGCAACCAAGCTCAGGGCCGTCGGCGCGTTGAAAACGATCGCGCTGATCGACGTGGAGGTTCCTGGCTGGGTGGGCCGCGGCCCGGCCCGGCTCGCGGACATCGATGCCCGCCTGAGGCGGATCAAGCCCGACGACCTGTGCACGATCGTCTACACGTCGGGAACCACCGGAGACCCCAAGGGCGTGGAGCTCGCCCATCGCAACCTGGTGGACATGGGCCGCGCAACGGTGAAGGTGCATCCGATCACCGACGCAGACTCGACGCTTTCGTTTCTACCGTACGCCCACGTCTTCGAGCGGATCAACGACATCTTCCTGGCCGTCGTGTACGGCGGCGAGATATGGATCTCGCGCGGGGCGGACCACCTCGAACAGGAGCTCGGCGAGGTGCAGCCGACGGTGATGTGCAGCGTCCCGCGCATGTACGAAAAGATGTATGCGGTTGTGACGGCGCGCGTCCGCGAGTCGAGCGCGGCGCGGCGCACCCTGTTCCGGTGGGCGATCCGCACCGGCACCCGCCACTTCCACACCAGCGCGCCTGGACCGCTGCTCGCGGCTCAGCACCGGCTGGCGGACCGGCTTGTGCTGGCCCCGCTTCGCAAGCGACTCACGGGCGGCCGGCTCCGCTTCTTCGTCAGCGGCGGGGCTGCGCTGTCGCGGGAGGTCGAGGAGTTCTTCTGGGCCATCGGCGTCCCCATCCTCAACGGTTGGGGCATGACCGAGACGTCTTCCGGCATCTGCTCGAACACCCTGCTCGAGCACCGGTTCCTCACCGTCGGGAAACCGTTCCCGGGCGTCGAGATCAAGATCGCCGAGGACGGAGAGATCCTCGTCAAGGGCCTGGGGAACATGATCGGCTACCACAACAAACCGGAAGCCACCGCCGAGATGGTCCGGGACGGTTGGATCCACACCGGCGACATCGGAGAGATCGACGAGGACGGCTTCCTGAAGATCACCGACCGCAAGAAATCACTGTTCAAGACCGCCGGCGGAAAGTACATCGCGCCGCTGCCGCTCGAGCACGCCCTCTTGAGCAATCCGTTGGTGATCAGGGCGGTGGTCGTCGGCGACGGCAGGCCATACGTGACCGTTCTCATCGTCCCCGACCGCGATGCTGCCGGCAAGCAGGGCCTCGACGAAGCGGCGTTGGAGGCATCGATCAAGCAGACCGTCGACCGCCTGAACGCCGGGCTCGGAAGCTGGGAGACCATCAAGTATTTCGCCCTCCTTCCGCAGGATTTCACCGAGGAGTCTGGCGAGCTCTCTCTCAAGCTGGACATCAAGCGCAAGGTGATCGCCGAGCATTACCGCGACCGGATCGAGGCCATGTACACGGGCAAATCCAGACCCGCGTAGATTTTCAGGTCGTGTCCGGCCCGATCGACATGTCCGACCTTCACGCGGCGCTCGACCGCCTGCGCCCGCAGCTCTGCCATTGCGGCCTCAAGGGCGAGTGCCTCGGCTGCAAAGGGATCGAGATGGTCCGGGCCCAGGCCGAAGCGGTGGTGGCGGCGGCGAGCCAGCCGATCCTGCTCCAGGTGGCGCAGGAGAGCTCGATGAAGGACATGGCGACGCGCTTCCAGGCCATGTCCGAGCGCCTCATGTCAGACCCGGACATCCGGCGCTCGGCGGAGCAGATGCAGGAGAGGCTGATGGCCGACCCCGAGACCCGCCAGCTGCTCGAAGAATTGATGCGCCGACTGGGCGGTCCCCCCGACCCGCCGAATTAGCTTTGGGCTGGTAGGCTGGCCGAGTGAGCGTGGTGGGCGGAGGGCTGTTCCTCGTCGTCGGGCTGCTGTACCTGGCGGTCATCGTGGGAGCGATCGTCGCGGTCGTCGTGGGGGTGCTGTCGCTCGTGCGCATCGCCCGAGCCGTGGAGCGAATCGCCGCCGCCCAGGAGAGACGGCCGCCGGCCTAGGTCGCTCCACCGCCCCGATGCACGATCGAGGCGTCCTCGGCGCCCAGCGCCTCCTCCTCTTCGCTGTCGACCGTGCGCGGCTGGAACAGGCGCTGCGCGATGAGCGTCGGGATGATGGCGGACAGAATCACGACCGTCAGGAGCTGCGAGTACTGCGCCCGGTTGACCAGGCCGTGGTTGAGGCCGTACAGGGCTGAGATCGAACCGAACGTCAGGCCGGTCGCCATCAGGAGCGTGACGTAGTTGCGGTCGCGCCGGGCGATGCCGAACGCCGCCGCCACGGGCCACACCCCGGCGAGCTTCGAGACCATCTTGACCATGAAGAGCAGGGCGATCACCGCGGCGCCGTCGACGAGGGCCGGCAGCGAGATGAGCAGTCCCGCTCGAAGAAAAAAGAAGGGCGTGAGGAGGGCAAACGCCGTCGAGCGCATGCGGTCCATCAAGAGGCGATCCCCCAGGAACACCCCGGCGGTGGCCAGTCCGACCAGGTAGGCCGGGAGGACGGCCTCGCTGCCGGCCGCCGTGGCGAGACCACCGAGTCCGAGGAGGACCAGGAAGAGAAACTTGATCTCGGGCTCGCTCACGCGATGGCCCAGGCTGCGCATCACGAATCTCAGGGCCGGCGAGATGGCCACCGATGCGACGACAGTCACAGCCGCGAAGACGACCAGCAGCACGCTGAAGCCCGCGAAAAGCGCGCCCAGCGCCAAAACCGTCCCCAGGTCGGTTACGAAGCACGCGGCGAGGATCTGCTTGCCCAGCTCCTCGCGGTTCAAGCCCGTCTCCACCATCACCGCGTAGACGACGGCCACCGAGGTCGTGCTCAGCGCGACCCCTGCTATCTCGGCGGCATGGAGGTTCCAGTGCAGCACCAGGTACGAGATCGACAGCGCCGCGGCGAACGGCAGCATGAACGACACGAACCCGATCGCCAGGCTCGCCTTCCAGTGGCGGCGCAGGGAGACGGGATCGATCTCCGCCCCGGCGAGGAAGGTGAGCGTCACCGAGCCGAGGCCGGCCAGAAACGTGGTGAAGGCGGTTTGCTGCACGAGGCCCGAGACGACGGGCACGTTGCCGGCCAGCGCGCCGACGAGGATCTCCGCGAGGGCGACTGCAATGCCCGCGCGAATGCTGATCACCGATGCGATCAACGCGAGCGCCATCCAGATCGCCGCGACCGTGTACGGATTCATGGCTTCTCCTTGCTCTGCCAACCGTTGACGTGGGTGTTGGTAGAGGCCATCAGCCAGGCTGCAAGCCCTGGCGGTTCAAGGAGCGAGCCTCATCGCGCCGTGCGCGGGGAGAGCCCCCGCCGGTCGATGGTAGCGAAAGCGAGGGTCGCTAGGTCGTCGTCGTCGTTGCGGGCGCGCTCGGCGCGGCCGCTTTCGGCCTGCGCGGCGGAGTGGTCCAGAACGGGATCGGTCCCGCCTGCAGCCGTTGCAGGATCGCCTGCTCCTGGGCCGAGGTCAGCTTCTGGTTCTTGACCGCCGCGTCCAGCAGCGGGGTGAGCTGAGCGATGAGCTTGGTGCGGAACTGCGCTTCGGTCACGGGGGGCTTCTGGGCCGCCGCGATCTGCGACAGGCTCATTCCGCCGGCGATGTCGGTCCTCAGCTGCGCGGCGCTGATGCCGAGCGCGGAAGCGGCCGCGGTCAGCAGCTGCTGGAGGTAAGCGCCGGCCCGCGGGGCGGCCGCGGCGCCGGGCCTGCTTCCGAGGCCGGACGCCAGGTTGCAGGGCGGCTGGGAGGCCAGCTTCTGCTTGATGGCGTCCGCCTGCGCCTGGGTCAGATGCTTGTTCTTGACCTCGTCGGCGAGCGTTTCACCGATCGCCTTCTGGACCGCCGCGTTGACCTGGCTCTGGCTCTTGCCAAGGTCGCTCGAGAGATGCGAGATGAAGTCGTTGCAGACCGTCGATGCGATCGAGGCCTGGCTGAGGTTGACTGCGGTGTCGGCCGCCTGGGGCTGGGTGGCGGATGCCGGGCGGAAGCCGAGGGTGAAGCCGGCGGCGGAGGCCGTGACCAGCACGGCGGCGCCGGCCACGGCGGCCGCCCCGAGGGCGAAGCCGGCGATCCTGAGGTGGCGGAACCGAGAAAGTGGTGTCATCACGGTCTATTACACAACGGCCCGGCAGCCGGGTTCTTTCGAGGAACGTCAACGTTCTGTAAGGCCCCATGAATGGGGTGTTCTATATTCGCCAGATGGAATCGCCCCCGGCCTCCGGTTGGTCCGGGAAGCACGCCGTCGAGCTCTACGTCCGCACGTACACGACCATGCTCCAGAGCTCGGGCGACATCAAGGTCGAGTCCTTGGTCCACGCCCACATCGGTATGGGCTCCGTCCTGCATCCGCAGGCGGCCATGCCCCAGGTCGACATGGGGGCGCTCCTGTACGCGGCGAGGCGACTGCCCGAGGCGATCAACAGGTGCCGCCACATCGTGATGGGCCAGAGCCCGCAAGGCTTCCGCGCGGTGCTGCGCGCTGAGATCCTCGACTGGCAGGCGGTCAAAGCTCCCGCCCGCCGCCGACGCTGGTACCACGACGGCAAGAACATGCTGGCCGTGCTGATCGCGTCGGTGTCCGACATCGACGACCTGGTGCCGACCGTGGTCGCCTACCAGATCGAGTGGAACAAGCTGCACCGGGCCCTGCAGGACGTGGACCTGTCCGACGAATCGGCGCGCCAGGCGGCGGGCGCCTCCGAGGACGACTGGCGGCGGCTGCGCGAGGCCTGGGGCGGGACGTTCGACGCCAACCTGGCCGCGATCAAGCGCGAGGAATGTCGCATGGTCCTGCGGCTGATCGGCGGGAGCCATCTCGGGTACGACCGGAATGCGAGCCGCTGGTGGCAGCCCATCTCAGCCGCGATGGCCGACATGGGTGCACGAGACGCGCCGGTCTACTTCGTGTCGTCGAACGCGCACAGCCTGGTCAACGTGCTGACCGGCGTGGCGCGCCAGTTCGAGGATGAGATCGTCGACTGGATCGGACGGAACGATCCCGACCTCGATTCGGAGAGGCGCAAGCTCGAGGCCGGCCACAGCCGCGCCTCCCGGCACAACTGGCTTTACTACGGCGCCCGCCAGGTCTTCGACGTGCACCCGGAGCGCGAGCGCCTGCGCGCCACCCGGGCCGAGATCGAGGCCGCCAACGGGGTGCGCCACATAGCGGCGAAGGGCACTGGAGTCGACTCCGCCGCACAGGTCTTCATGCTGTCGAAGCTCGACGCCAGCGCCATCGACCCGCGCGTCGGCGCCGTCGACGAGGGCAAGCTGCGCGCTTCCGGCGCGTGCATCGTCAACGTCGACTATCCCCTGGGTGAGGCCGCGTACCACATCCTCCGCCAGGTCGCCGAGCAGGCGTCGTGGGTGGCGGGCGTTTACGTGCTCGGCAAGGCCGCCACGCTCAATGCGGACGTCGGCGACGTGATGATCCCGAACGTCGTCCACAACGAGCACTCGGGCAACACGTACTGGCTCGACAACTGTTTCACGGCGGCCGACGTCCAGCCCAACCTCGTTTATGGGTCGGCTCTCGACAACCAGCGGGCGGTCGCCGTGCGAGGGACGTTCTTGCAGAACCGCGACTATCTCGACTTCTACTACCAGGGCCGGTACACGGTCGTGGAGATGGAAGCCGGCCCTTACCTGGATGCCTGCTACGAGATCGTCCAGCCGGATCGGTTCCCGCTCAACGAGAGCGTCAACATGGCACAGATCCACTTCGACCTCGGCATCGTCCACTACGCGTCGGACACCCCTTACACGCAGACCCGCACGCTGGGGGCGCGAGGGCTCAGCTACAGAGGGATGGACTCGACCTACGCGTCTGCTATCGCGGTCGCGCGGAGGATTCTGCAGCGCGAGGAGGCTCTCCAGCTCCAGCCGGGGAGCTGACGACGATCTCCTCGTGCGGGTGGTTGTGGCTGCCCGCCCCGTGGTGGATCTCCCCGCACGGATGGCAGCTCTCGACCTGGATGGTCGTGTGCCCGATCGCAAAGCGGTCGCACAGACGCGCTTCAAGTCCGCGCACGACGTGCTCGGCGTCGCCCAGCGGGCATTCGCCGATGACCACATGGCAGCTCAGCGCCAGTTCCTCTGACGACAGCGCCCACACGTGGAGGTCGTGCACGCCTGTGACCAGGCTGGTGCTTTCGATCTCGGCCTTGACCGCTGCGAGGTCGATCTCCCTGGGAGTGCCCTCGAGCAGCATGTTCACGGTCTCCCGCACGATCCCAAGCGCGCCATATGCGATCAGGGCCGCGATGGCGAGTGAGAGCAGCGGGTCGATGTAGAGCCATCCGGTCAAAAGGATGACCAGGCCGGCGACCACGACTCCGACCGAGGCCGCCACGTCCCCCGTCACATGGAGCATGGCGGCACGCAGGTTGAGGCTGTGGCTGTCGCCGCGCAGCGCGAGGATCACGAACACGTTGATGGCGATGCCGGCGAGGGCCGCCACGATGACGATCTGGCCATGGACAGGTTGAGGCGCGGCCAGCCGGCGCACCGCCTCGTAGGCGATGGCGATCACGATCACGATCAACGTCACCGAGTTGAGCAGCGCCGCAAGGATGCTGACCCTCTGGTAGCCGAATGTCCGGCGCTGGTCCGCGGGACGCTTGGACTGCTCAACGGCGAACCAGGCGAGGCCCAGGGCGAACACGTCGGTCAGCACATGGCCGGCGTCGGAAAGCAGGGCCAGCGAGTGTGAGAGGAGCCCACCCGCAAGCTCGACGAGCAGGATCACAACGGTCAGCCCGAGCGCCATCCGAAGGGTGGCCCCGCGCTGGTTCACATGCTCCATGAGGCTACTTTACCCAGCGCTACCGCCACCAATCCTCGCTTTGCGCCAGGTAGGCGA
Source organism: Candidatus Dormiibacterota bacterium (assembly GCA_035531515.1). GTDB lineage: Bacteria > Chloroflexota > Dormibacteria > Dormibacterales > Dormibacteraceae > DATKSS01. The sequence continues at coordinate 12,385 of DATKSS010000106.1, forward strand.
GGAGCATGCCGTGGCGGAGGCCCTCGTGGCTGATGTGGAGAACAGACAGCCCGTACCAGTCGAGGAACAGGAGCAGGGCCTCGAGCCCGGCCCTCAGGGCCTTCACCCGGTTGGCCTCCAGGCCGAGGTCCGCCGCCACCTTCGACGCCCAGCCGCGGTCCAGCCGCGCCTCGCAGGCCAGCAGGTCGGCCGTCGTCATGACCAGCGGCGGGTTGCGGCGGGTGAGGACCAGGGGTAGGTTCGAGGCCGTCCCTCCCGTCGCCACGAGTCGCTCCACCTCGCCGTCGGGCGCCTGGGTGAGCTCGCGCAGGGCGGCCTTGCGCATCCGCGCGCGCTCCTGCGGCCTGGGCGGGTCAGAAAAGTAAGTGCTGGCGAGGACGCCCGAACCGATGGGGAGGCTCGTCGATTTCAACATCTCGCCTCCACGGGCGATGACCACCTCGGTGGAGGCGCCGCCGAGGTCGACCATCGCCCACTCGCGGCGTACCGCATGCCGGCTGGAGACCCCCAGAAAGCTCAGCTGAGCCTCCCTGTGAGCGGAGATCACATGGACCGGGACCCCGATCGCCGCCGAGGCCTCCTTGACGAACGCCCGGCCGTCCGAAGCCTCGCGAACCGCCTCGGTGGCGGCAGCCACCATGTGCTCGTAGCCGAGGGCCCGCGCCTCGCGGACCACCTTGCGAAGAGCCCTCAGGCCCGCTTTCGCGCGGGGGCCGATGGCGCCCGTGCGGGCGACCTGCGGACCGAGCTCCGGCATCTCGACAAAATGCGCGACCTCCTGCAGGCGGCCGCGGACCACGTCCGCCACCAGGGCGTGGACGGTGTTGCTCCCGATGTCGACGGCGGCCAATCTCATTCGCCGACCACTCTAGAATCTGGCCGTGGCCAAGGAATCCCGCTGTGACTAAGAAGACGCGAATCGAGCGCGACTCCATGGGCGAGATGGAGGTCCCTGCCGACGCCTACTTCGGCGCTTCGACCCAGCGCGCGGTGCTGAATTTCCCGATCTCGGGCCAGCCGTTCCCACGCCGGTTCATCCGCGCGCTCGGCATGGTCAAGAAGGCCGCCGCGGAGACCAACCGCGAGCTGGGACTTCTGGCTCGCCGGCGCGCACGAGCGATCACGGCGGCTGCGCAAGAGGTGATCGACGGGAAGCTCGACGACCAGTTCCCGATCGACATCTACCAAACGGGCTCAGGGACGTCGACCAACACCAACGCCAACGAGGTGATCGCCAACCGCGCCACCGAGATCCTGGGCGGAGAGCGGGGCTCGAAGATGGTGCATCCCAACGATCACGTGAACCTGTGCCAGTCCTCCAACGACGTCATCCCGACCGCGATCCAGCTGGCGGCTGGCATGGCGATCCAGGACGAGCTCATCCCTGCTCTGGAGCGGCTGCGGCGCACCCTGGACGGGAAGAGCAAGGAGTTCTGGCCCGTGGTCAAGACCGGCCGCACCCACCTGCAGGACGCAACGCCGATCCGGCTCGGGCAGGAGTTCAAGGGATACGCCGGACAGATCGAGGAGTCGGTCCGCCGCGCGAGGCTCGCGGTCGACGAGCTGTCGAGGGTTCCGCTCGGCGGTACCGCCGTCGGGACAGGCCTCAACTCGCACCCGCAGTACGCGCGCATCGCTTGCGCGAGGCTGGCCAAAGCGACCAAGCTGTCCGTCCGCGAGACGGCGAATCACTTTCATGCGCAAGCGACTCTCGACGCGCTCGTGGCAGCACATGGTGGCTTGCGCACCATCGCCACGAGCCTGTGGAAGATCGGATCGGACATCCGGCTGATGGGAACAGGCCCGATCGCGGGTCTCGGCGAGCTCAAGCTGCCCGAGACCCAGCCCGGCTCTAGCATCATGCCCGGCAAGGTCAACCCGGTCATCGTCGAGTCGCTGCTCATGGTGATCGCCAGGGTGTACGGCAACGACGCGACCGTGGTCGTGAGCGGCCAGTCGGGCAGCATCTTCGAGCTGAACGTGATGATGCCGGTGGCCGCCGCGGCCATGCTGGAGTCGATCACCCTGCTCGCGGCATCGGTGCGCAACTTCTCGGAGCGGTGCGTCGAGGGCCTGCAGGCCACGGACCGGGGCCCTGAGCTGGTGGAGCGCAGCCCCATGCTCGCCACCGCGCTCAACCCGTTGATCGGATATGACGAGTCGGCGAAGCTGGCCAAGGAGTCGATGCGCACAGGTAAGTCGATCCGGCAGCTGGCCCGCGCTCAGGGAGTCGGTGAGTCAGCGCTCAACAAGGTGCTGGACCTCGGCAAGATGACCAAGCCGGGGCTCGAGGGCCCAGGCGGAGGCGGCTGACCAACCGATTCGTCGATGCGAGCGCCGCCTTCGGCGCTCCCCAAACCTGCCCCTTAAAGTTGCAAAAGTGACGCAGACAAGCCGCGCGAACTCCGAGGCCCAGCCGTGAGTTCGCGGGGACCCCTGCTCAGGTTGGAGCGCCGGCCAGAGCTCATCGCCCTGGGCTCGGTGGCGATCGGGGTGGCCCTTGTCGTGGGCAAGCTGGTGGTGGGGCTGCTCACCGGGAGCCTCGGCATCCTGAGCGAGGCGGCGCACTCGTTCCTCGACCTGGCCGCGAGCGCGTTCACCCTGCTCGCGGTGCGCACCTCGCGCAAGCCGGCCGACACCGAGCACCCGTACGGCCACGGTCGCACGGAGAACCTGGCCGCGTTCGCCGAAGGCGTCCTGCTGATCGTGACGGCGGTGGGGATCGCGTTCGAAGCGGTGCGGCGGCTGCTCACCGGAGGGCCGGAGATCAACCCGGCGGGCTATGCGTTCGTCCTCCTCATCGCCACCCTCGTGATCGAAGCAGGCCGCGCCGGAGTCCTGCGCCGCGTGGGCCGGCTGGCCAACAGCGAGGCGCTCCTGGCGGACGCGACCAACCGCCTCTCCGACGTCCTGGCGACCGTCGGGGTGCTGGCGGGGCTGGTCGGAGTGCGCATGGGATTCGCCTGGGCAGACTCGCTGGCCGCCCTGTTCGTGGCCGCGATCATCGCGCGCGCCGCAGCGATGCTCGTGTGGCATTCGGGCGACATCCTGATCGACCGCGCGCCGGCCGGCGCCGAGGAAGAGCTCCGGGAAGCGATCCGGGACGTGAGCGGCGTGCGCGAGGTACGCTCCGTCCGGGTGCGCCGCTCAGGACCCAACCTCATCGGCGACGCCAGCGTCGCCACGGGTCGAATGCTGTCGCTGGAAGCCGCCGGGGCGCTGGTCGAAGACGTCAAGGCGAAGGCCCGATCGATCCTGCCAACCCTTGACCTCTCCGTGCTCGTCGAAGGGCAGGAGCAGCAGACCGACCTCGTCGAACGCATCCATGCTGCGGCGGCGCGCAATGGTGGCGTCCGCGACCTGCACAACGTGACCGTGGAGCGCGAGGCGGACGGATCGCTTCATCTGACCATGCACGCCAAGATGCCCGGCGACATGAGCCTGGCCAGGGCTTCGCGAGCCAGCAGCGCCCTGGAACGGGCTCTGCGCACCGAGCTGCCGGATGCGACGAGGGTGGACATCCACCTCGAACCGTTGGAGCCGACCGTGGTGCGAGGCGAGGACGTGACAGCTCGCCACGCCCAGCTTGCCGCCCGCATGCGCGAGGTGGTGGCTTCGCACCCCGAGGTGCGCCGGTGCGTCGACGTCGAGCTGAGCGACCGCCACCAGAGGATCCACGCGCATGTTGTCGCGGAGGTCGCCGGCGACATCAGCCTCGAGCAAGCTCACCGCATCGAAACCGAGCTCGAAGAACAGATCCGCCGCGCTCTTCCCGAGGTGCACGAGGTCGTGGCGCGCGCCACGGCATGAGACCTGGGCGAGCGGCGGACCTCGGGCCGCTCATGTAGCTCTGGGCGGCCGACGTCAAGGCCGGGCGGCGTGACAGCGTGCCGCGCGAGTCGCACCTGCGGGGCCTTCTCGCGAAAATCGATTGGGAGGCGCGCTCGCGCGTGGTCGATGACGGGCGATGCCCCGCACAAGGTCATGGCGAGGGGCTTCGCGAGCTGGGCCTCGAGATGGTCAGGCCATGGTGGCGGATGGACCGAAGCGTTGCAGGCGAGCTCCCCGAGGTGCGGCCGGTGCGGGGCTATGCGCTGATCGACGGCTCGAAGGTCAAGCCGGGTTCGTGGGCCGCGATGCACAACCGGTCGTTCGCGGACCACTGGCGGTTCTCGCCGCGCACCGAAGAGGAGCTGCTCGCCGGGAAGCCGCCTCAACTCTGCCTGATGGCCGCGGACGAAATGCACGGCTCGCCGTCTGGCTGGTCGCCGAGTTGCTCGGCCGGCTTCGCGCCGCGGGCGCCCGCCACGCCTCCCTCTACGTGGACGGCTGGAACGAGACCCGCGCCCACGACGCCTATCACAAGCTCGGTTTTGAGTTGGCTTTTCAGGCAGAGGTCTGGGAAGCTACCTTCCCGTGAGCACCCGGCCGCGCGCCGCCATCGCCGCAGCCCTTCTGCTTGGTGTGGCGATGGCGGCCTGCGGCACGCCCCGGACCAGCGCATCGCCCGCTCCGGCTGCGGCGAGCCCCCAGGCGCCGCCCCCGACGCTGGCGCAGGCCATCCAGAGTTCGGCCGACCTCGGGCCCGCCCGGTCGGACACCACGGTGTATCTCAGCTTCGGCCTCAAGACGCGCCAGCCCGCGAAGCTCGCGGCGCTGATCGCCTCCGGACGCACCGTATCGCCTGCCGTGTACACCGCCGAGTTCGGCCCCGACCCCGCCTCCGTCGCGGAGGCGGTGTCTACGCTGGATGCTGCGGGATTTCGCGCGAGCTGGCAGCCGGGATCGGGCTTGATCGGGGCGGACGGTCCCGCCCCCGCGGCCGCCTCGCTTCTCGACGTGGGGATCGAGAGCTATCGGCTCCAGGATGGGACGACGTTCTACGCCTCGGTCGACCAGCCCAGGCTGCCACCGCCTCTGGCTGCCGTCGCCGGCAGCGTCAGCGGCCTTGACGACTACCGGGGCACCCGCAGCTTCGCGGTCCGGCCGGGCGGACTTACGCCCTCGGACGTCATCGCCTTCTACAACCTGAAGCCGCTGCGCGACGCCGGCCTGGACGGCGCGGGCCAGACCATCCTCCTACCGGAGATCGACGACCTTCCGGACTTCAGCGACCTGGACCGGTTCGCCACCAAGTACGGGCTCCCGCCGTTCGAGCCCCTGTTGACCGTGAGGCGCGACCCGAGCTGGGGCAGCCCCGAGAAGCCTCAGGGCGAAACAGTCCTCGACCTCGAGATCATCCACGAGATCGCGCCCGCCGCCAAGCTGGTGATCTACCTGTCCGCCCCCGACTTCGGGCACGGTGACCGCGCGTTCGACCAGATGGTCACTGAGCACCTCGGCTCGATCATCTCCGAAAGCCTGGGCGCCTGCGAGCCGGATACCCCCAGCGGCCATCGCAACACGTACGCGACGATCGAAGATCGTGCGGTGGCGCTCGGGATGTCGCACTTCGTGGCCACCGGCGACAACGGCGCGTACACCTGCGGCCAGGACCAGGACCCGGCGGGCAGCTTCCCCTCCACCCTTCCGACCGTGACCGCCGTGGGCGGCACCAGCATCTTCGAATCGAGCCAGGGCGTCTACTTCAAGGAGGTGGCCTGGGGCAGCCCGCTCGACGAGAGCGGAGCCGGCGGCGGGGCGAGCCAGTTCTACCCCGCGCCCGACTATCAAAAGAACCAGACGCAGGCCGCCGGCCACGGCCAAAGGCAGGTCCCCGACGTCTCCGCCGACGCCGACCCGGCGACCGGCTTCCACATCTTGTTCGGAGGTCGCGAGGGCCAGGCGGGTGGGACGTCCGCGGCGACGCCGTTGTGGGCGGCGACCGTTGCGCTGATCAACCAGGACATGAAGAAGAAAGGGCTGCGCGAGGTCGGCTTTGCCAACCCCGGGATCTACTGGATGGGCGAGAACCAGTCGAAGTTTTCGGCCAAGCCGTTTCACGACGTCACGACCGGAAACAACCTTGGCTACGACGCCGGGCCCGGGTGGGATTTTGCGACCGGATGGGGCAGCATGGACGGCGCCGCGCTGGACGCCGCGTGGACCCTCTACATCAAGAGCGGAGGCGCGTGATGGAAAGCGGCGGAGAGCGCCGGCAAAGCCCCGGGCGCCGGGCCGGTGAGAGCGGGGCGCGCCCGCTCGAGGGACCGCCGCTCGTCACCTGCCCGCACTGCGGATCGACGGTGCCCGCCGGCGAATTCTGCGGGCATTGCGGCGCCCACCTCATGTCGGGAAACACGAGGCGGACGCACGCGTTCGCCGCGGTTCCCTCTCAACCGGTCGCGCACATCTCGATCGTGACGACCCTGTTCCCTCACCTGCCTCACCGGCGTGGCAGGCCGTTTCGCGTGGCGCTGATCGCAGGCGGAGCGGCCGTGGTCGTGCTGGCCACGCTGCACCTTTTCGCTCCGGCAACCGTCGCGGCGGTGTTCGTGATTCCGCTCCTTTACCTCATCTATCTCTACGAGGTCGAGATCTACGAAAGCGAGCCATGGCTCGTGATCGGGGCGACCATGGTCGCGGGCGCGATCCTCGGCTATGCGTTCACGGCGCTCGCCGGTGAAGCCCTGATCCGCTCCAACCTCACCGCGGACCGCGACACGGCGTTCGTGTTGTCTGGATTGACGATACCCGTGGTGGCCCAGGCGCTCATGCTGGCCGGTCCTCTATTCCTTTACGTGTTCCGAGCCCGCTTCCGCGAGCCGCTCGACGGCCTGACCTTCGGCGCCGCCTCGGCCCTCGGATTCACGATGGCCAGCTCGCTGACGGCCTTCTGGCCGCTGATCGATGGGCCGCTGGTGAGCAACGGCGCGCCGCTCGACTGGGCCGTGCGCCTGACCCGCGCCGGACTCCTCGTCTCTCTGGTCAACGCGAGCACGACAGCCCTGGTCGCCGCCGCCGTCTGGCTGCAGCGTTACGACCGGCGCCGTGCCCACCGCGAATGGCAATCGAGCATCCTGGCCGCGCTGCTCGTGGCCTTCGGCGTCCAGATCGCGCTGGGGATGATCGACTTCGCGGTGCAGGACCTGGTCAGCGACTTCGCGATCCTCGGCCTGGCCACGCTCGCGCTCTTGCTGTACGTGCGGCTGGTCATCCACCAGGCCCTCCTGGTCGAAGGCGCGGAGCACGAGATCGGACCCGATGGGCCGTGCCCGGAATGCCATCGCGTCGTTCCGTTGATGGCGTTCTGCCCTGCCTGCGGCGCCGCGCGCGCGGCGGCGTCCAAGCAGGGCCGGCTGCCGGCAGGGGCGCAGCCCTGATGGCCATGGCGCTGAGGTTCTGCGGGCATTGCGGGGCCCAGGTCGCGCCCGGCGCGCCGTTCTGCGGGCGGTGCGGCGCCCCGGTGGCGTTGCAGGTGGCGCCGCGGCCCGTCTACAGCTACCCGGCCGCCGGACCGATGGCCTATCCCACCGCACGCCAGTTCAAGCTCTCGCAGGCGACCATCGCCGGGGGCCTCCTGGCCCTGCTTGCGATCGTGACCGTCCTGGTGAGCGCTTTCGCCGTCTCGCATTTTGCAGGTGGATCGCACTCGGCCTGCACGGTCAACTGCGCGCCGAAGTTCGTCACGCCGCTCCCGGAGGCGGCCGCTTACCGAAGCTCGGCCTTCAACTTCCAGGTCAACTACAACTCGCAGTGGACGGTGCGGGCCCAAGACGCCGATGGGGTCACGCTCGGCACCAGGATCGGCTCGGTCCAGGTCGCCGGGACCAGGGGCGGCACCGCCGCACAAGCGTTGCAGTCGACGGTTTCCGCACTGCCGACCGGCACCTGGCAGGACGTGACGCTGGTGTCCAGCGTGAAAGGCGCCCACGTAGGCGACCAGGACGGCCTGGGAGCCCTCTACTCGGCGAACCTCATCGGCGCGAGCTCGGCCGCGGTCAACGTCAGGTTCGCCGTCATCGCGGCGACCCGCAACGGGGTGACCGTGGTCGTTTTCGCCGTCAATCCTGCCGACACCAAGAACTCGCCCAGCGGCATGCCGGAGGGCGCGGAGTTCGACTACTTGTGTACGGAGTTCGCCTGGTCGTGAGCTTCGGCTGCCGTCGACCTGATCAGCTCCCAGGTCTCGCGCACGTCCTCGAGGGTGGTGCGCAGGTTTCCGATCGCCATGCGAAGGGCGTGGACGCCGCGAACCTCGGTGTGTGAGATGAGCGCCCTACCAGACCGGTTGACCTCGTCGTGGATGCGCTCATTGTCCTGATCGCTTGACCGGTGCCGAAACACGACCGTCGAGAACGTGGTCGGGGCCAGCACCTCGAAGTCGGGATCCGATTCGATCCAGCCGCGCAGCTGCTGCGCCATGTCGATGTGCGCGGCAATCCGGCGGCGGGCTCCGTCGATGCCGAAGGCGCGTAGCACGAACCACAGCTTCAGGCCCCGGAAGCGCCGGCCGAGCGACGTGCCATAGTCCATGAGGTTGCGGACGCTGCCCGCCTCGTCCGTCTTGAGGTACGCGGGGGTCAGGCTGAACGCCCGCTTGAGCATGTGCTCGTGCCTGCAGTAGAGGACGCTGCAGTCGATCGGCGTGAACAGCCACTTGTGCGGGTTGACGACCAGCGAGTCAGCCGAGTCGCAACCGGAAAGCACCCAGCGATGACTCTCCAGCACTGCAGCCGCGCCGCCGTATGCGGCGTCGACGTGGAGCCACAGCTTCTCCTCGGCGCAGACGCCCGCGATCGCGGGCACAGGGTCGACCGCCGTCACCGAGGTGGTGCCGACCGTCGCCACCACCGCAAATGGATGGTGGCCGGCCTTGCGATCCCGCCGGATGGCCTTCTGCAGGGCATCGACGTCCATCCGGAAGACGTTGTCGGTGGGGATCTTGACCACGTTGTCCTGGCCGACGCCGAGCACGATCCCGGCCTTCTCGACTGACGAGTGGGCCTCCTCCGAGATGTACATGCGCAGCCTCTGGCGCGACATGCCGTGCTTGCGGATCTCCAGGTGCGGCACCGCTTCGCGCGCGGCGGCCAGCGCGTAGAGGGTGCTCGATGACGCGGTGTCGTTGATCACCCCCGAGAAGTCCCTGGAAAGCCCGATCGCCTGGCGGAGCCAATCGCACGCGACCTCCTCCAGCTCGGTGGCGGCGGGTGAGGTGCGCCAGAGCATCGCATTGACGTTCAGCGCTGCAATCAGAAGCTCGGCGAGAATGCCGGGCGTCGAACCGGTGATGCCGAAGTACCCGAAGAAGCGCGGATGGTTCCAGTGGGTGATTCCGGGCAGGATCAGGCTCTCGAAGTCCTGGAAGATCGCCTCCAGCCTCTCGCCCTGCTCGGGCGGCACCGACGGCAGCGAGCGCCGGATGTCGCCCGGCGCCACCGGGGGAACCACCGGCCGCTCGCGAATCGTATCGAGGTAATCGCCGATCCATTCGACCGCGCGGTGGGCCGCGGCGCGAAACTCGTCGGTCCCGATGTCGCCGATAGGGGCGCCAGTCATCTCGAAATCCATCAAGGCTCCTGGACCTCCGGAATGTCAAACGATATCTCGTAAACGCCTCCGGAAAGGCGCGCCTGGTGGATCCAGCCCATCTTGCGCAGGAGCCCGAGCATCTGCTGGTTCTCGGGCAGGACGATCAAAGAGAAGCTCTTGATGCCGTGCTCGCGCGCAACATGGGCGAGGATGGCAAGCAGCGCACCGCCCAGTCCGCGTCTCTGGAACTCGTCGATCACCGCCAGCGCGGCCTCCGCGATGTCCGTGCCCGCTGCGCGGTCGTAGCGCGCGACGCCCACTATCCGCTCCCTGGTGCGGGGCCGGTCGGAGGTGGCTACCACCGCAAAACGGTCTTTGTAATCCACGACCGCGAGCCGGTGAGCCATAGCGTCGGAAAGTCGCTTGATGGGTGAGAAGAATCTGAAATAGACGGTGCGCTCAGACATCGCCGAGACGGCTTCATGGAGCAACGGTTCGTCCTCGGGAACGATCGGGCGCACATGGACCTTGGTTCCCTCGCGGAGCTCGACTGTGCGTGGCTCGAAGTTGGGCGACGGCACGCATACAAGGTAACCTCCGCGATTGATGAGTGCCTCGAGGCGCTGGCGCAACCTCGGCACGGCCGCCGGCGCACTCACGGCCTCGATCTATGCGCTGTTCGACCTGTACCAGTGGCTGGCCGCCTACGCCTCGGACCATTTCCACAACGACCTCACCTTTTATTACGCGGGGGCGCGTATCGGGCTGGGCCACGGTTGGGCGTCGATCTACGACCTGCACCTGCAGCAGGTGGAGTTGAACGCGATGGGGTCGGGCATCACCGTCGCGCAGCTGGCCCGCTTCATCAGCCCGCCACCAGTGGCCTGGCTGGCCGTCCCGCTCACCGCACTGCCGTTCCCCATCGCTTACTGGACGTGGAGCGCGCTGCTCCTGGCGGCGCTGGTGCTCACGTGGCGCATGGCGGCGCCAGGCGTAGGGCGCGTGCGCCTGATCCAACTGGCCGCGGCCGTGGCCTGGTTGCCGGTGATCTACGGCCTGCAGCTGGGCCAGCCCGGGTTGTTCGTGGCGCTCGGCGTGGCCGCTTGTTACTCGCTGCTGCGCAGCGGCCACCCTGGATGGGCCGGCATCGCCCTGGCCCCGCTCGCTCTGAAGCCACAGCTCGCGTTCCTGGTCCCGCTGGCCCTGCTGGCAGCCCGTAGGGACCGAGCGTTCCTGTCTAGCGTGCTGGCGCTCGGCCTGCTGGTGGCGGTGTCGGCGGCCGCTCTGGGGCCGGGCGGGATCGCCACCTACGAGTCGAGGCTCAACTTCGCCGCGGGTGTGCCGATCAACCGCGCCCTCACGCTCGCCCCGTGGCTGGGCGACCTCACAGTCACCCGGGCCGTGCAGGCGGCCATCGCGGCGTGGGCGCTCGCGCTCGTCTATCTCATGCGTGGCCGCGGGCCGGAGTGGACGTTCGTCCCCGTCCTGGTCGGCGGATTGCTGGCGAGCCCATACCTGCACCTCGACGATTTCGCAATGCTCGGCCTCGCCGGCTGGCTCTACCTGCGCACGCCAAACCCGTCGTGGACCTGGGCGTATGCGCTGGCGGTCGTGATCGCGGTCGAGGGCGAGCCTTTCTGGGGGTCTCTCCCGGTCCTCGTAGCGGAGCTCGCAGGCATGCTGCTGATGTCTGTCGCGGCGGTGAGACCGCAAGCTCGTCCGGGACTTCTCAGCGCGTCGGCTGACTGACGGCCGCTATCCGCCTTTACCCGGCCCCGGCTTGTCCTCCTTCAGGGTCCCGTCCCCATGGCGTCCCGCGCCCTCGACAAAACGTCTCGCCCCCGCCTTCGACTCCCCCGACGACAGAACGACTGCAGCGCCGCCGTACTCCTCTCTCGTCGCCTCGTCGAGGTTGAGCCCCCACTGGTTGAGCACGCTGCGGCGGTCGACCCTCAGCGAGCCCTGCGGGAAGCGCGCGATCTCGTGGGCCAGGTTCACGGCCGCTGCGAGCGCCCCTCCGGGCTCGACCAGCCTCTCGATCAGCCCGATTCGCAGCGCCTCCTCCGCCTCGACGGGGCGCCCGGTCAGGATGAGGTCGAGCGCCCGGCCCTGCCCGATCAAGCGCGGCAGGCGGACCGTGCCGAGGTCGACGAGCGGTACGCCGAAGCGGCGGTTGAACACGCCGAGCGTGGCATCGCGCGCGGCGACCCGGAGGTCGCACCACAGGGCCAGCTCGAGTCCTCCCGCCACCGCGTATCCCTCGATCGCGGCGATCACCGGCTTGTCGAGATTCATGCGCGTCGGTCCCATCGGGCCATCGCCCGCCGGGTCGGCTTGGTTGCCCGATCCCCGGGCCAGCGCCTTCAGGTCGAAGCCGGCGCAGAAATTTCCGCCCGCGCCCGTGAGCACGGCCACGGAGAGCTTGTCGTCCGAATCGAACCGGTAGAAGGCTCCCGCGAGGGCCACCGCGGTTTCCGCGTCCACCGCGTTGCGCACGTTCGGGCGGTCGATCGTGACGGTGACCACCTGCCCATCGACCTGGTAGCTGACACTCACAGTCCCAGGCCCGTCTACTCCGCGTCCATGAAGGGGTACCGGTGGTCGGTCGCCGGCGCATAGGTCTCTTTGATGACGCGCGGGCTGACCCAGCGGATCAGGTTGAGGATGGACCCGGCCTTGTCGTTCGTCCCGGATGCGCGCGCCCCACCGAACGGCTGCAAGCCCACCACAGCGCCGGTCGGCTTGTCGTTGATGTAGAAGTTGCCGGCCGCGTTGACCAGCGTCTCCGAAGCCTGGCGGATCGCCTGGCGGTCACGCGCGAAGATCGCACCCGTCAGGCCGTATGGGCTCGTGCGGTCGCACAGCTCGAGCGTCTCCTCGAACTTGGCGTCGGCGTACGGGTAGACGGTCAGGATCGGCCCAAAAAGCTCCTCGCGCATCAACTTGAAATCGGGATCGTTGGTTTCGATGACCGTCGGCCGGATGAACCAGCCGATCCGGTCGTCTCCCTTGCCCCCGGCGATGACCTTCGCGCCCTCGGCCTTCTTGGCATAGTCGATCGCCTTCATGTGGTTCGCATACGCCTTGCCGTCGATCACCGCGCCCATGAAGTTGCGGAAGTCGGAAACATCTCCTTGCGGGATGGAGTCGACCTGGTCCGCAAGGTCCGCCTTCATCGCTTTCCAGATCGACTGGGGGATGTACGCGCGCGACGCCGCTGAGCATTTCTGGCCCTGGTACTCGAATGCGCCCCGCACCAGCGCGGTGCGAAGAGCCTCCGGGTCGGCCGACTTGTGCGCCACGATGAAATCCTTGCCGCCGGTCTCGCCCACCAACCTCGGATACGTGCGGTAGCGGTCGACGTTCTGCCCGACCTCGCGCCACATGCCATGGAACACCTCGGTCGAGCCTGTGAAATGGATGCCCGCCAGGTCGCGGTGGTTGAGCACCCGCTCGGAGATCTGCGACGCGCTGCCGCTCACCAGGTTGATCACGCCCGGCGGCATGCCGGCCTCGAGCAGCAGCTCCATGAGGAAGTGGCAGACCAGAAGGGTCTGCGTGGCGGGCTTGAACACCACGGTGTTGCCCATGAGCATCGGCGCGGTGGGCAGGTTGCCCGCGATGGACGTGAAGTTGAAAGGGCTGACGGCGAAGACGAATCCCTCGAGCGGCCGGTATTCGAGGCGGTTCCATGCGGTCGCGTCGTTATACGGCTGTTGGCGCAGGAGCTGGTCTCCGAAGTACGCGTTGTACCTCCAGAAGTCCACCGTCTCGCAAGCTGCATCGATCTCGGCCTGGTGCACGGTCTTGGACTGGCCGAGCATGGTCGCGGCGTTGATCGTGTCACGCCACGACCCCGCGAGCAACGAGGCCGCCCGCAGCATGACGGCGGCTCGCTCGGCATAGGTCGTGGCGGCCCACATCTTGCGAGCGGCGAGCGCGGCTTCGATCGCATCGTCCACGTCCTTGGCCTCGCCGACCGCGTACTCGGCGATGGTGAGCTCGTGACGGTGAGGCGACCGCAGATCACCGCGGGAACCGCCCCAGCGCTTCTCGCCTCCGATCTGCATGGGCACCTCGGTCCTCGCGTCGGTGAGCTCGGCTAGGCGCGACTTGAGGCTGATCCGGTGAACGTCGCCGGGGGCATAGGCCCGCACCGGCTCGTTGGTCGGCCTGGGAACCTCGAAATGTCCGTCGGCGGTCATCTGGCCTCCTCCCCTGGATTGCGTCCGGCGCCTGAGTGGATGATCGCGCATCCGGGAACGCGACGTAACCCGAGGCCGTATCCCGTGAGATGGTCCTGCGGTACTCGACCGCCTGCAGCATGGCGGCTTCGGAGCGAGTTCGCCAGACGGTCGCCCTCCTGCGCCGTCGTGGCTATGCCCTTCCCCCCCGCCGCGTCGGCGAGCTGTGCCTCGGTGGCCCGGTTGCCGAGGCTGACGTGCGGTGGGCAGTCGCGGCCGCAGACGGCCTGGCCCTGGCCGGCAACCTGGTCGTCGATCGCTCGGACCTGGACCGCGCGCCCGACATCAGCCGCCGAGCGGTGGCCCACATGACCGATGCCGGGGAGTACCTCGAGATGACCGTCGCCTTCATCCGCCGGCTGGTCGTGGTCGCCCCGTTCATTCGAAGCGTGTCGATCGCGGGCTCTCTCGCCAGCGGCGGCTTCCGCGCCTCAGACGACGTCGACCTGAACGTGATCGTCGACGACGGGCACCGCCACCTCGCTTACGTGGCGGTCAACACGCTGGGCATTTTGCACGCCATGAGTCATCGCGACAAACCGGTCGACCACCACACCAGGCGGCCGGTTGCGCCCCGCCTCATGACCGCCAACCTGATCCTCGAGCGATCGCAGTGCTTGCCGCTGCACAGACAGGACGAAGACATGGCATTCGAGCTCTTGGTCGCCGAGCCGGTGTTCGGGATCGAAGCGCTGACCGAGGTCATCGACTCCAACGAGCCGCTGCTCGAGCACTTCCCGCAGCTGGCGGCCAGGCCGGCGCCGCTGCTCATCGACCAGCCCGCCTGGCGCCTTCCCGCCGCGATGTTCCCACGCGTGCTCGACGGCGCTGCGCGCGCGCTCGGCGAGGGCGCGTGGAACTACATGCAGTGGACGCGCCGCCGCAGTCCCGAAGCACTGGCCCGGGTCGCGTACGTTCGCTCGACCATGCGTCCGTACGCATTGTTCGACCACCCAGGCAGCGATTGATCTTCGCCGCCGGCGCCGGCGTCGTGCTCGTGAGCAGCGTGCTGCTGTTCCTGTTCGGGCTGAACCTGCTGTTCCTGGCCTGGCGCGCCACCAGGCTGCGCCCGGCGTCCAGGCCGGCGTTGCCTCGGGGCGAGGAACCGCTCGTCTGCGTGCAGGTGCCGATCTACAACGAGCGCTACGTCGCGGAACGGGTCATCGACGCGGTGTGCGGCATGGAATGGCCCAAGGAGCGCCTGCGGGTCCAGCTCCTCGACGACTCCGACGACGACACCACCGCGATCGTCGGCCGAGTTGCCCAACGCTGGCGGGCGCGGGGACTGCGCATCGACCACGTGCGACGCGGCACACGGTCGGGTTTCAAAGCCGGGGCGCTGGCCTACGGCCTGACCGTCACCGATGCGCCTTTCATCGCGATCTTCGACGCCGACTTCGTCCCGCCCCCGGACTTCCTGCGGCGGATCATGGGCGTCTTCAAAGACCCCAATGTGGCTTTCGCGCAGGCGCGCTGGGGGCATCTGGACGAGGGCTACTCGTGGTTCACGCGGCTGCAGGCGCTGGCGATCGATTTCCATTTCCTGGTCGAGCAGGCCGTGAGGTCAGCGAGCGGCTACTTCACCAACTTCACAGGGACGGCCGGGGTCTGGCGGCGCGCCGCGATCGACGATGCGGGCGGCTGGAGCGATGCGACCCTGACCGAGGACCTCGACCTCAGCTACCGCGCGCAGCTGCGCGGATGGAAGGCCGCGTACCTGGAGGACCTGGTCGTGCCGGAGGAGCTCCCGGTGTCGATCGACGCGTACCGCCGTCAGCAGTCTCGGTGGGCGACCGGCAGCTTCCAGTCCGCTTTCACATTGATCGGACCCGTCCTTAGAAGCCACAACCGGGCCGCCGTGAAGCTGCAGGCCACCGCCCACCTGCTGGCTTACGGCGTCGGGCCGGTCATGCTCGTGCAGCTCGCGTGCTACCCGGTGCTGCTGGCTGCATTCGCCCACCATGGGTTGCGGCTCCCGCGGTACCTGGTGGACGCGTCGGCGGCGGCGATCTTCGTCGGCATCTCGCCGTGGATCGGGTTCGTGGTGGCGCAGACCCGGCGCGGACGCAGGTGGTGGTCGGGATTGCCGTCTTTCCTATGCCAGGTGATCGGCGCCGGCATGTCGGTCAACGCGATGATCTCGCTCTTCCGCGCCACTCGGCGGGGCGGGGCGTTCGTGCGGACGCCCAAGCACAACATCGTCGAGCGTGGACAGGAATGGCGGGACCAGGCCTACGTGCGAGTCGGGGATCCGCTGGCCGTCGTCGAGGCGGCGTTCGGCCTGGCAGCGCTTTCCATGGTGCCGGTCGCCATCGCGTTGAGCGAGCCCCTCCTGGCCCTCTACGCCGCGATGTTCGCGCTCGGCTTCCTGACCATCGCCGCGCTGAGCGCCGCGGATCTCTTCCAGGTGCTCACGCTTCGCAGCCTCGGGCGGCGCGCCATGAAACGATTGCACGCGATCGCGCCTGCGCTGGCGCTGGCCACCCTGGCCGGGGGCCTGCTGCTGATCGCGGCGCAGATGCCCGAGCCTTTCGAGGACGGTTACGCGCACTGGCTGATCGCGGCCAACCTCGCGGCGACCGGGCAACTGCACGACCCGATCTTCGGCATGGAGGACACGTGGCTTCCCGGCTATCACGTCCTGGCGGCGGTGGTGCTGCGGGTCTTCGGCCTGTGGCAGCTCGGCGCCCTCAAGGCGATGGGCGCGATGCTCGGCCTGGCGACAGTCGCCTGCGTTTACGGGCTCGCGCCCAACGTGCGACAGGGCCGCATCGCGTCGGTGATGCTGCTGCTCAACCCCGTGTTTCTCTTCACCTCGGGCTCCGCCGTGGTCGAACCACTGATGACGTCGCTGCTCGCCGGCGCCGCCCTCGCGGCGACGCGGGGCAGGATGAAGGTCGCGACGCTCCTGGCGACCGCGGCATGCCTGACCTCGACCAAAGCATGGATCTGGGTCGGGGCCGTCGCCGCCGTCGCCCTGGTCGCGGCGCTGCGGTCGTACGCCCCGGTTCGCCGACGCATCCCGGCTCTGGCGTGGGCCGTCCCTGGGGTCGCGCTGCTGGTCTTCTTGCAGCTGGGGTTCGCCCCCGCCTCCCACTCGGTCGCTCGCGGATCGCTCGAGCTGGTCTCCGCGACCGGCCGAGGGAGCGTGCCGGCCGGGGCGATGGCGCGCCTCCTCGAGCTCACGGGGACGTACGGACTCGCCGCGCTGCCGCTCTTCGCATTCGGCCTCGTCGGCCTGGTCTCGGTCGTCCGCCAGAAGGGGTCGCCCCTGGTGCGCTTCGTCTACGTGCCGGCGATCGTGTACCTCGCAGCGGTGTTCGGGCTAGTCGCCGTCGGCGCCTACACGGGAAGCCACCGCTACCTTTACCCCGCCCTGCCCGCCCTGGCCCTGCTGGCGGCGGCGGCGCTGGACCGCCAGGCGGCCGCGGTCCGCGTGCTTGCCGTGGCCGCGGCCAGTCTGCTCGCGGTCGCGTTCATGCCGGTCTTCGCAGGCTTCGCGGCAGAGAACGCCGGCCTGGTCGCGGCCGGGAAAGCCGCCTCCGGGGCGCCCGGCATGCTGGTCACGGATTCGCCGGTGGTGGCCTTTTACAGCGGGAAGCCGCCGGGCCAGATCACGGGTTCGCAGGCGCTGCCGCTCGAGCGCGCGCAGGCCATCGAGTGGCTGCGCTCGAACGGCGTGACCGAGCTGGTCCTCGAGGACATCAGCTACTACCGCGCGACCACGGTGTTCCCCGACCTCGCCGCCGGCCGCGACGGCCCACCTTTCGAATCCCTCGGCCGGCAGAGCCAGTACAACGACGCGGGCGGCAAGGCGGTCTACGCCTACCGGTTCGGCCCCGCCCTGGCGCTGCAGTCGATCCTCCCGGGCGTCGACGCTTCCGTCGCGACGCCACCGGCTGAAGGCAAGACCGCACCCCTGGCCAAGGGGATCACCCTTCGTGTCGGGAGCCAGGCGGCAGCCGGTGAAGGCATGGGCTTCGGTGTGCCGATCGTCCGGTACCCCGACGGCTGGGTGTACTCGCGCACCAGCACGACCGTCGATACGTCCACAGCAAGCCAGGCGACCTGGACGCGCACGTTCCAGCTCGATGAGATCGGCGGCGACGCGGCGCACCGCTATCAGTTCGTGCCGATCGCCTCACGCGGTGAGATCGAGGTCACCTATACCGTGGACCAGGCCGGCATCTCGATCCAGGTCAGGCCGCTGTCGCTGGCTCCAGGTTTCTCGGAGGTCGGCATTCTCAACGAGGAATCGGCGGCCTTCGACGACTTCGCGGCCGCCGGTCAACCCACCCTGGTCGGGCCCAGCTTCGGCAGCTGGGTGCCGGTCAGCGGGTCATGGGCGCGACTGCAGTCGAAGGACCTCGGCGTGCAGTGGTCCGTGGCGCCCATCCCCGGCGCGGCGCTTTACGGTGGACGCGAGCTGGCGTCGCCCGGCTTCGACTGGGCGGGCCTCGACTACATCTTTCCCGCGAGCTTCGCCGGCGCGAGCTATCGCATCGAGGTGATGGAGGCGAGATGACAACCGAGCGCGTCGACGTCGTGCTGGTCTACCCGCAGCGCGCGCCCGAGCACGGGCGTCACTGGATCATGCCGTCGCTCGGCCTGATGTACCTCAGCGCCTCGCTTCGCCGCGCGGGCTACTCGGTGCGGCACATCGACCACACGTTCATGGAGCGGCGCGAGGTGCTCGACCAGATCGAGCGACTGCGTCCTTCCGTCATCGGCGTCTATTGCATGATCACGATGCAGGACGAGGCGCTGTCGCTGGCGGCGCAGGTGCGCGGAAAAGCGCTGACGGTCGTCGGAGGTCCATATCCGTCGGGCGAGCCCGAGACCTTTGTCGAGGATTTCGACCTCGTAGCGGTCGGCGAAGGCGAGGAGACGATCGTCTCGATCATGCAGCACCTGGACGATCGCCGCTTCGAGGACATCGCGGGACTTGTCTTCAAGCGAGACGGCGAGATCGTCCGCGGCCAGGCCAGGATCCGCACCAAGGACATGTCGCATCTGCCGTTGCCGTATCGCGGCGACGTGCCCAACGATCAGTACATCAGCTACTGGCGCAAGCACTGGAAGGACGCCACGACCCCGCTGATGTCTACGCGCGGCTGCCCCTTCCGATGCGACTTCTGCCACAAGTCTGTTTTCGGAGACCTCTTCAGCGCGCGCCCGGTCGAATCGGTGGTGGCCGAGATGCGCGAGATCGCCGAGCTCGGATACGACCACATATGGATGTCAGACGACCTGTTCACGCTCAACTACAAGCGCACTTTCGAGCTCGCGAAGGCGATCGAGGAAGCGCACCTGCCGCTCACCTGGGAATGCCTGAGCCGTGTGACCCACGTCGACCAGGCCCTTTTCGAGCAGATGCAGCGCGCCGGGTGCAAACGCATCTTCTTCGGCATCGAGTCCGGCGACGAGAGCGTGCTGAAAGAGATGAAGAAAGGAATCACGCCCGGCCAGGCCCGCGCCGCGGTGGAGGCTTGCGTCGCGGCAGGCATCAAGGCCGCCGGCTTCTTCATGGTCGGTTACCTGGGCGAGACCACCGAGTCGTTGATCAGGAGCATCAACTTCTCCAGCAGCCTTCCTCTCGATTACGTCAGCTACACGATCGCCTACCCGCTGCCGGGCACCGGGTTCTACGAGCGCGTGCGCGAGCGCCGGCAGCTCGGCGAGTGGCACAAGGTCCGGCACAACCGGCTGCTGTTCAACACCGACTTCTCCGAGCACAAGCTGCGGGCGGCGATTCTCAAGGGCGCCATCCAGCACCGGCTCAACCGGATGCACATGCGGCCCGCGGCCAGAGCTTTCCAGCTCGCCACCGACCCCGTGCTACGCGCGCTGCGATAGCGGCCGGCCTGGGCGCCGCGGTGGCGCTGGCCGCCTGCGGCGGAGGCACGTCCACGCCCGCGGCGGCTCATCCCTACCCGGCCACCGGGATCGTCCTCCTTTCGCTCAAGGACGGCGCTCGGGTGGCGTCGGCCGCGGTCGGATCCGACCCGGTGGCCGTGATCGTCTCCGACGACGGGATGACGGCTTACGTCGCGGACAGCTCCCCGGGCGACGTGTACGCCGTGCGCCTTCCGGGCCTGTCCGTGGCCTGGAAGCAGCACGTCGGAGGGGCGCCCTTCGGGCTCCTGCTGCAGGGCGGCCGGCTGTACGTCAGCCTGTTCGACGGCGCCGCCGTGGACGTGCTGGACCCCGCCACCGGGGTGCGGCTGGAGGCGCATCCGCTGCCCCAGGGACCCGCCGAGATGTCGATCGACGCCGAGGGCCGGGTGGCGGTCGCCGGAACCCGCGGCAGGGTCGACTGGATGGACGGCACGTGGCTGCCGGCCGGAAACGGCTTCGGGATCGCGCTCGCAGGCGGGATGCTTTGGACGGCGGATTACGAGCGGGCGGAACTGGTGCCCGTGCCGGAAGGCCGGCGGGTCGGGCTACCGATTCCCGTTTTCCCGTTCTGGCTCGCTCCGGGCTCGAACGGCACCCTCTTGATCGCCGCCGAGGGACCGACCGAAGACACGGATCCCGGGGGCGTGTTCTCCTACGACGCCGTGAGCAACACCTTCGAGACGCTGGCCCGCCCGCGTGATCCCGACCAGGTCGTGCAGACCGGTTCCACGGTGCTGGTGGCGGCCCACGGAGATCGCGAGGTCCTGGCCATCAACGGGGGCAGCACCAACGTTTGGGCGCCGGGCGCGGCCGCCGTCGGCCTTGCTCCCGACCCGGCGCTGGGTCTGCTCGCAGTGGTGGTCAATGCCCATGAGTGACATCCCCACGAAGTCAGAGACCTCGCGGTGACTCCGCGGGGGCCCCTACAAGATGCCTGGACAAGCCTCCTCCGGGTGGCTGTGGGCCTCTACTGGCTCTACTTCGCGAGCCAAAAGTGGCAGGGGGTCGGCTGGATGCGGTCGCTCATGGTCGCCACCGCCAAATCCAACCCCATCCCGGGCTTGCACGAGTTCCTGACCTCGGTGGTCGCTCCCAACTGGCTGCCCTTCGCGATCGCCCAGGCGGTGGGCGAAACCGTGGTCGCCGTGCTCCTGATCCTTGGCCTCGCCTCGCGCTGGGCCGGCATCCTCGGCCTGATGCTGGCGGCTAACCTGGCTCTGACGGTGGCGTTCGCCCTCAACGACGACGGCTTCCGGTGGCTCTACTACCTGGCCGTTTTGGTCAACGCCCAGGTCATCGTCTCGGGCCCTGGTCCATTCGCCCTTTCGCGATTCGGTTGGGTTCCCGCCTTCCTGCGCTGAGCGCGGCGGCGCTCACCGCGCTTCTGTTTGCGTGCGCCGGACCGACGGCGGCCGCACCGTCACCGTCACTCGAGAACGGATGCCGCACGGGGCCGCCGGAGGGCGGAGTGCACAACCCGGATCGCCTGCAGGTGCTCAACCCGTGCGTCCACGCGGCCGGACTGGTCGTTGACGTCGCCCACGAAGACGACGGCGACTACCACGTATGGTTCACGCCCGATCCCGCCTATGCGTACCTGATCAACTCCGAGAACCACTTCCAGGCGCGGCCCGCGATGCTGGCGGAGATCACCCCCGACTGTCCTCTCACCGGCCACCCCGCGGACGCCCAGGCCGCAGCCCGGTGTCCGGCGTCCGCTCTGCCGATTCCGGTGATCGGCGAGCACGTCTCCATGGACGGGCCATGGGTGCTCGACACCGACCACGGATGGCGAGAGATCCATCCCGTCGACTCGATCCAGATAGGCTAGACGGGTGAGCATTGATGCTGAGGGCTACGGATTCCCGGAACACCAGCGGACGCTCGGCCGGCTGATGGAAGACGTACGCGTGCTCTCGCCCGCCGGCGTCGAGCGCGTCGCGCAGGGTTGGGACCGCCACGTTAGCCTGCGAGGGCAGCAGGCGATGCACGACGCCGAGAAGGCGGCGATCCAGGCCATCGAGAAGGCCGATCGAGGACCGGCCTGGGACGAGGTACGCAAGAACCTCTTCGGCCTCACCGAATCCGGCGCGGCGCTGGTTTCGTGGAAGGCTGAGCACGGGGACGTCGGACACAAGGCGGAGAACGCCGCTTTCATGGCCGCCCTCGGCCTGGTGGCCGGCAACCTCATCACCAAGGCACAGGCGGCGACGCTCGTGCGGCCACTGTCCGAGGCTCTCCCGTGGCTGTTGCCCGAAGGATCGCAGCCCGAGTAACCCGAGGCCAGGGGCCAGGGGCCAGGGAGCTATGAGGACAGTTCGGCGAGGTCCACGGCCTCATCGGCCAGCCTTGACTCGTCGACCAGCCGCCGGCTCTCGATGATCTTTCCCCCCGCCTCGTTCGTTTTCGCGTCGTTCATCGACAGCACACCCTCGACGAGCCCGTTGCGGATGTAGAAGACCGAGAACGACCTCGCTTCGCGGTCGCCACGCCAGACCGCCCTGTCGTCTCCCGACGCCTGGCCGCGATATTCAAGATTGACGTCGTACTGGTCCGACCAGAAGTAGGGCAGCTTCGTGTAGGGCGCGTGGCCGCCGGCCACCGATGCCCCGATGCCCCGCCCGTGGCCCTTGCCGACCTCCCAGTGCTCGACTCGGATGGCACGCCTGAGGACCGGATGGCGGTGGAGGGCGATGTCACCGCCCACGTACACGTGCTCGGAGGCCCGCAGTCCCTCGTCCACTGGGACGCCTCCGCCTTCGACCGAAAGGCCGAGCGCTTTCGGCAGCTCCAGGTTCGGGTCGATGCCGATCCCGACCAGGACCATGTCCACGTCTTCGCTGCGGCCGTCGGAAAGAGTCACCCCATCGATCCGGCCACCGGCCGAGTGCCACCTCAGCACGGTCGTGCCCGTGCGTACGTCGACCCCCTTCGAGCGGTGGATGGAGGCGTAGATCTCGCCGACGTCGTGGCCGAGGGCGCGTGACAGAGGGACCGGCGACGCCTCGATCATGAGGACGTCCTTGCCCAGCTGGCGAGCCGATGCCGCCGCCTCGGCGCCGATGAACCCGGCCCCGACCAGGAGCATGCGCCGGCTGGAGTCGAGCGCCTGCTTGATCGCCTGGCTGTCCCGCAGAGATCGCAGCGCAAAGACGTTCTCCGCGGTCGGGAGATCGGGCAGCCGGCGAGGCGTCCCGCCCAGGCCGAGCACCAGGACGTCATAGGCGAGCTCGGATCCGTCGGCCAGGGTGAGCCGGCGCTGGGCCGTGGATCCGCCGGTGACGCGCTGCCCCAGGCGAAGCTCGATCTTCTGGCTCGCGTACTCGGCCTCGTCGTGCAGGAAGACCTTGGACAGCTCGACCTCGCCTCGGAGAAACTCCTTGGAGAGATAGGGGCGGTCGTAAGGCCGGTCGGCCTCGGCGCTCACGACAACCACCTCGCCGTCGAAGCCACGCTTGCGCAGCGCGAAGGCGGCAGCGTCCCCGACGCCTCCGCCGCCGACGATGACCACCCGCTTTCCGGCCACGCGATCTACCTCCTCGGCACCTCTATCGAGTCAGACGGCGTGTGGGGTCGGGCGGTGCATCCAGCCGTGCGGGTCTGGCGCGGCACCACGCTGGATGTCGACCAGCTTCTGGCGCAGGCTCATCGTCAGCTCCCCCGGCTTGCCGTCGCCCACGGTCCACGCCCCATGCGCCGACTTGACGGCGCCTACCGGGGTGATCACCGCGGCGGTCCCACACGCGAACACCTCCGTCAGAGTTCCGTCGGCACACCCCGACCGCCATTCGTCGGTGCTGATGCGGCCCTCCTCGGTCGCGTAGCCGAGGTCCCGACCGAGCGCGAGGAGGGCGTCCCTGGTGATGCCCGCCAGAAGCGTGCCGGTCAGGGCCGGCGTCATCAGCCGTGCCTTAGAGCCCCGGCCGAACACGAAGCACAGGTTCATCCCGCCCATCTCCTCGACCCAGCTGTGCTCGCGCGAGTCGAGCCAGACGACCTGGTCGCAGCCCTGCTCCGCCGCCTGGGCCTGGGCCAAAAGCCCGCCCGCGTAGTTGCCACCGGTCTTGGCCGCCCCGGTACCGCCGGGCGCGGCGCGGCTGAAGTCCTCCGAGAGCCACACCGTGACAGGCTTGACCCCGCTCGGAAAGTAAGATCCGGAGGGCGACGCGATCAGCACGAAGGTGACCTCGCTGGCCGGGTGGACCGAGAGACTGACCTCGCTCGCGAACATGAAGGGTCGCAGGTAAAGGCTGTGCTCCGGCTCGGAGGGCACCCACTCGCCGTCGACCTCGAGAAGGCGCTCGATCGATTCGATGAACGCGCTCTCGGGCAGCTCGGGCAGGGCGAGGCGCTGGGCCGAGCGCCGGAACCTCGCCGCGTGGGCGTCAGGCCTGAAGATCGCGATCCCGCCGTCCGCCTGGCGAAACGCCTTGAGCCCTTCGAACACGCCCTGTGCGTAGTGGAGGATCGACGTGCCGGGGTCGAGCCTCAGCTGTTCGTACGGTTTGAGGATGCCGTCGTGCCAGCCGTGCCTCGAGTCCCAGGTGGCCTGGACCATGTGCTCGCTGAAGATGCGGCCGAAGCCCGGGTCGGCGAGCATGCGCTCCCTCTCGTCCGCGGCCACGCGGCGATCCGCCACTTTGACCTCGAGACGAAGGCCGGACATGCTTGTGCTCAACCTGCGCCAAGCCTACGCCCTGGCCGGACCCGCTCGCGCTGGTCACGATCGGCGTTCAGATGGCGGGCGGTCCAAACCTCCGCCCAGAGATGTGGTTGGCCCAGATTCCGATCCAGTGCTCCTTGGCCCCCGGTGCGACCGGCTCGACCGGCCAGTAGTGCATCCGCCGGGAGCGGGCGTCGTCCGGAGCGGTGATGTCGTGGCAGATCCCGTTGACCACCACGCTCCATCCCGCGCCACGCTCAGGTTCCCAGCCATCGATCTCGAAAGACACGTGCGCTCCGGGCGCGAGGTCCAGCTTGGTCCCGGGGTCGGTGCGAAACACCACCACGCCCTCGTCAAAGAAGTAGTTGACCGGGAAGATCAGTGGATGGCGCTCCGCGTCGAGGAGGGCGATGCGCCCCACCTGGTGCGAGCGCAACAGCTGGACGCAGTCCTGGTCGGGGATGGCCTCGAGCTCGGGCATCTGGCCCAAAGGGTACGACTCAAAATGAAAACGGCCTCGCGGAGGGTGCGCGAGGCCGTACGAAACCGGTTTCCTAAGCGTGAATGAGTCCGCGGTGGGTCAGGGCTCGGAAGACGACCAGGAGGATGGCGGCGCCCACAAAGGCGACCACGATGTCCATCAGCAGGTTGCTCACCGCGATGCCCGCCAGGCCGGCGAGCCAGCCGCCCAGGAAGCCGCCCAGGATGCCGACCACGATGTCCCACAGGAGGCCCATGCCCTTGCCGCTGAGCACTTTGCTGGCGAGAAAGCCGGCGATGCCACCGACGATGATCCAGACGATGAAACCACTCATAGCTAGCTGACCTCCACTTCCGCCTTGCGGCGGTTATTCGACCGGTTGGGACGGTGCGACTTGAACGACGCCGGCTGTGATGCGTCGACTTCGACGAACGCGTCGAGGGTCTCGTAGCCATCGCCGATGGCTTCCCTCGTGTTTGAGCGGCGGACCAGCGCATAAACGCCGATGGCGCCCACCAGGAAACCGGCGGTGAACATACCGACGAGCGGCCAGCGTGACTGCGAAGGTCTCGGCGCCATGCTCGCGATCTGCTTGAGCGATGAGTCGCCCCAACGGAGACCGGCATCGCTCCAGCGGTTGAGAAGCGTGCGTGGGGCGGTCACGAGGTGGCCGGCTTGGTGCCGTGTGGAGCGGTGATGATTCTGATGAGCATCACGAGGCCCCATCCGATCACGGCGTAGGCGACGATCGCCACCAGGTCCGACGTCTCAAAGCTGTTCGTCTTGGAACCGCCGTCCCCGAAGATGCCCTGGAACGGGGCCACCAGCGGGGCGCTGAGCCCATATATGAAGTTGACGAACGACGACTGCGCGGATGCTCCGAGGAGCTTGCCGAGAAAGCGCGCCGCGATGACGATGTCGACGACCCCGACGATGAAGCCGACGACGGCCGCGGCGCGAAAGTTGTAGCGGCCCTCTTCAGAGATCGTAACGGGTGCGGGTGCGGGAACGGGAGCCGGTACGGGAGCCGGTTGCTGAACTGCCATTTATTTACTCACCTCTTGCCGTCAAGATGGCGCAGAGGACAGAACAATCGCAGCAACACTCAGCTCTGGCCGGCGTAGGTGGCCTCCACCACCAATCGATCGGCATAGGTCTTGAACTGGGCGTCGAACGGCCCGGTGCACGTGATGAGAGTCAGCATGGGCGGTCCATATGGCTCACCCAGCCCTGGGGGACTCGTGCCGGCCCGCCAGACCGCGTTGGATTGGACCAGGAAGGTCTGATGTGTGCCGTCGGCCAGCACGATGACGATCTGGTCCCCCGACTTGAGCTGCCCAATCCTGGCGAAGAGGAGCGGCGCGTTGGGGTACCCGGCGTGCCCCTCGATCACCGCGTCGCCAGGAGCGCCAGGGGTCGGGCCGTACTTGTACCAGCCCGCGTCCCAGAGGTTCTTGGGCTGATACATCTGCCCCGAGCTGGTGACCCCGACTGGCTCGACGGGGCGATGCACGTTGATCGACGTTATGAGGATCGTGGCCGGCGGCGAAGTCGGCACCACTACCGGCGGCACGTACGTCACGTTGACGGGCTTCCCCAGTGCCGCGCCCATCCAGCCGAAGTGAACCAGCGGCGCGGGGACGAAGCGGGCGACGGGCGCCACGGGATCGACGACACCGTTGTTGGGGCTACCGTCGCTCGACGAGAACGCCAGGGTGATCCCGATCACGCCGACCAGCACCGCCGCTTCGCCCGCGAGGTGGGCCGGCGCACGCAGTCGCCGGCCCAGCCGCGGCCAGGTGATCGCCATTACGCGGACCGTCAGACGCTGCTGCGGCGGCGCCTCCGGCTGCTGACCACCAGCGCCAGCGCCGCCCCGCCCGTGCCGATTCCGATCACGAGCAGCCAGGGGATCTCCGCCAGCAGCTCCGAGGGGACCCCAAGCGTGGCCGGCAAGATGTTCCCAACGGGCGGTGGGACGTACGTCGGCGGGGGATAGTAAGTCGTAGAGCTTCCGGGGCAGCTGGGCTGGATGATGCGGTTGGTGTCCAGCGTCACAGCGGCTGTCCGGGCTAGGGCTCGGCCGTTGAGTGTGGCTCCGGTCTGCATTGCAATTTGGTCTAGAGCCATGATGTTGCCGATAAAAGTGGTCGACGGGGCAATCGTGGCCGAACTGTTGACTACCCAGAAGATGTCGCATGGCTCAGCGCCAGCGATGAGGACGACCTTCGCCCCGGTCGCCGTAACCAGCGTGCTGCCGATCTTGAAGATGTAGACGCCTGGGCCGTTCAGGGTGAGCGTTCCGGTCAGGGTCGGTGCAGTGCTCTGGTTGTAGACCCCTGGGCCCAGCGTCAGGCCGCCGAGATTAACGTTGGAGTAATCGGTGGTGGTCGGTTCGGCTGCAGCGCGGGTAAACGCGCCTACCAAGTCCGTCTCGGCCGTCGTGTACGCACTATCACCCGCGTGCTGAGGTCCTGCGGTTCCGGGGGGAAATCCGGTGATACCCGCGCCTGAAGCCCCGATCGCACCGGTGACCCAGCTGGGCCCCGTGTTGGTCATGCCTGCTCCGGAGAGGACCGCGAAATTGCCTGCGGTTCCAAGTAGCGGGTCGGTGGCCGCAAGCGCTGTCAGGGGAGTGATTGCGGCCACGAGAGCCGCGAGGAACAACGGGAACAACAGTCGCCGCTTTCTATTCATGATCGGAATCCTCCGTTAAAAGTCATAACAAAATCTGTAACCGGTCCCGGGGCCACCCGGCCGTAGCAAGGCTGTTGACTGCCGGTAGCATATCCCTTGGGTGGCTGCCGCAACCG
Source organism: Candidatus Dormiibacterota bacterium (assembly GCA_035531515.1). GTDB lineage: Bacteria > Chloroflexota > Dormibacteria > Dormibacterales > Dormibacteraceae > DATKSS01. The sequence goes on from DATKSS010000106.1 coordinate 39,898, forward strand.
CCGACGACTCCCGGGGGCTGGAGGGTGAGGACCTCGGGTCGAAGCATTGGCAGGACGCACGCCACTGGATCGGCGTGTATGCCGACCTGCTTCGCTTCAAGGTCGGCCTCCTCGACCGGGTTCGCGTCGAGCTCCCCAAGCTGCAGCCGGTGGCCAGGACGGCGGCCTCGATCGACCTCGAGATCATCGAGGGCCAGATGCGCGGGTACGAGACCCGCCTGGACCTGTGGTACCAGCGGCTGTGGGAGCTCCAGGGCCTGCAGCTCGACCCTGAGGGTTCGATGATCCGCCACCACGGCCGTGAGGCCCACCTGACGAAACGGGAATATCAGCTCCTCCAGTTCCTCATCGACCATCCCCACCGCTTCTATACGGTCCCTCAGCTGCTCTCGAGGGCTTGGGCCGACCCCGCCCTGTTTCCAGAAGAGGTGCGCAACTACGTGCGCAGGATCCGCAAGATCCTGGCCGACCTCGAGATCCCCTGCCAGCTGGTGAACAAGCCAGGCCGCGGTTACTCACTGGTCTTCCACCCCGACGAATAGCGCGAGCCGCCCGTCAAGGGCGGTTATGGCGTTTGTTTCCGAACTAGGCCGACGATGGGGCGATCGCGGCCTGCGTCACCAAGGGTCAAGTCATGACCCGGGAGGAACCATATGGCTCGGGGATTGAAATTTCTGAGACTCACCGCCGGACTCGCCGTCATTCCGTTCATAGCGCTTTTTTCCGCCACACCGGCATTGGCCTCGATCACGGCCGCGCCGGACCTGGGTACGGCGGCGAACTTCGCGGTTCTGGCCGGCAAAGCGCTGACGTGTACTGATTCCAACGTCGCCGGAACGGTGGGCGTTGACTTCACTACCGCGTTCGCTTCGACCAGGTGCAAGATGCAGGTTCAATACGCGCCGGGCGCTTACCAGGACTTTCGCACCGCATACACCAACATCGCTGAAGATCTCGGATGCTTGCCTGCCAACAACCTCACTGGCACCCTCGCCAGCGTGACCCTCGGGCCGGGCACCTACTGCTTCGACGCCGCGGCAGCGTTGACCGGAACTCTCACTCTGACCGGCACAGGTCCGTGGATCTTTGAAATCGGGGCCACGGCCGTCGGGGCTCTTACAGCCACCAACTTCACGGTGGTCAGCGACAACCCGTGCAACGCGTACTGGTGGGTCCAGGCTGACACGACACTGACGACCTCAGCTTTCCAGGGCACCATCCTTGGAGGGGGCGACATCACGATGACCGGGACGAGCCTTGCCGGCCGCGCGCTGGCGACCGGAGCAGTGACCATGACGGGCAGCAACGTGTTCGGCTGCAGCGGTAGCGGCACTGTCGCGAAGCAGCATTGCAACCAGGGAGTCGGAAACGGCCCCGAGGGCTGCGACCCCGGTAACTCGAACAACAAGAACTCCTCGAACGACGAGAACGGCGGCACACCAGGGGACCCTGGCCGCCAGGGCGCGAAGTAGAAACCTAACCTGCGCGAACACGAGGCGGAAGGGCTTCCAAGGCCCTTCCTGCCTCGTTCCCTCCCTCGCAGCGCAGGCCGCGGGGAGTTGTTACTGACCTTCTTACGGCGGCAGGCGCGATACTGTGTTGTGAAGCGCCAACTGAACCATCGCCGTCCCGACATGGTCGCCGCCGCCCGCGGCGGCGATTCCAGGTTTGGCATGGACGGCGAGGCCGATCCCAAGATCGCCACGCTCGAGCAGGCGCTGTTCTGGAAGCAGATCTACGTCGAGATCCTCGCCATGGAAGAGAAGGTGATGGACGGCATCCAGGACCTCATGTCCAAGCAGTCCCCACAGGCGAGGCGGGAGGTCGAGCTGACCAACGTTCCCGTGGTCGCGGCGCAGGCCGAGAGGTTCCGCCAGAGACTCGGCTTCTGGACTGCGAGGGTGCAAGAGCTTGAGTAGCGTGGTTCTGCCGGCGACTCTGGAGATGCGTTTGCGCGCGATCCGCACGCGGCGCAGGGCATCGCGCCTCGCGGGATTGGTCAAGGTCAGCATCTGGTTCGTCGGCATCGCCGCGGCGGTGAGCATGGCGGGTGGGACGCTCATCGGCAGCCGCTAGCCCTTACGGCGGCAACCTGATAGAACATGGAAGAAGAACCGATGGCCGGCACGCCTCCTGACGCGACCCTCGAGCCAAAACCCCTTCCGGGCGAGCGGCGCACGCGCCTCAGCGGCGCCTGGACCGCGGTCGTAATAGGCCTCGTGATCCTGGTCGTGATCCTCGTGTTCATCCTTCAGAACCAGCAGTCTGTGCGGGTCTCCTTCCTGTTCCTTTCGGGTCACCTGCCGCTTGCGGTCGCGCTTCTATTCGCGATGATCCTGGGCGCGCTGATCGTGGTCGCGTTCGGAGCGGCGCGCATCCTGCAGCTGCGCATGGTCGCCGGGCGCGCGCGTCGTAACACCGCACCGGACACGACCAAGAGCTGACCCGCGCGCCCGGTCGGCGATAGTCCTCGAGCCTGGTGGTCGATCGGCCCTGGGTACGCGGCAAGCCGGCCGTCACGCTCTGGGGTGGAGGTCGATGAAATGCTTCAAAGGTTCGATCGGATCGCCCTGAGCGTGGTGGCCGCCCTGGTGGGCCTCAACGCGATCATCCCGGGCTGGCAGATCATGACCGACGGATCGGTCTACGGATTCAAGCTGCCGACGACGTGGCTGACCACTTACTGGCCGTTCAGCGACTACGCGGTCGCAGGCTTCCTGCTGATGGTGGTGGTCGGGGGCGGCTGCCTCGCGACCGCCGTGGTCAACGCGCTGTCACGCCGAGCCGGGGCCGTCGTCTCCCTGGTCATGGGATGCGTGCTGGTCGGCTGGATCGCGGGTGAGCTGGTCTTCATGAACCAGACCATGGTCATGACGTGGGTCATCCTGGGCAGCGGAATCGTGCTCATCGGGCTGTCGGCGCCGCCGGCATGGCGTGTGCTGACCAGGTCCACCCGGAACCGGGTCGAGTCGAAGAGCGCCTAGCAGCCCACCCAGCCGAACATCTGCTGGAGCTTGATGCGGTCAAGCCCGCGGACGATCGAGTTCTTGCCCATCCGGAGCAGCGGCACGCGCTCGCCGTCGAGCTGCTCCCATTCGCGCATGGCAGCGGGGTCGCGGTTGACCATTCGGTACTCGAACTGGACGCCGAGCTCGTTCAGCAGCTCCGCCATCGCGCTCGACTCCGAGGACTCGTCCGATCCGTACAGCACCGCTTCGTTGGCGTTGTCCATCACTACCTGTAACGCCAGAGTAGGCCGGTTGCGGCGATAGAGCCAATCAATTGTTCTGATGCGGCGCATAGGAAGACTTGATGACAGAGCGGCCCGCCTATGAGGATGCACTGGTGTTCGAGCGCATGAAGATCCACACCTTCGTCGGCAAGATCTTGATCATCCGCCGCGAGTGGGTCGAAGGCACGATCACCGTGGTTCTGGTGCGCGAGCCGGTCGGCGTCTAGGGAATGCGCCGTCCGGCGCGCGGATCAATGCCAGTCTCGATCCGTGAGGCCCGCTTCGAGCCATCCGATGATCGCTGCGACTTTCGACCACTCCTCCGCCCGGGCGGCCTCGATCAGCTGGCGGAGCGCCACCGGCTCGATGGCGAGGAGGGCTTCCGCGCCGGAGCTCGCGTAGCGGACCAGCGCGTGGTGCGCGACCGCCTCGTAGGTCAAACCGGTGCTCTTCGCCAGGTTCTCCAGCGTGGGTCTCGGGTCGACGCGCAGCGACCGGACCACGTCGTCGCGGAAGTTCTGGTTCCCGTCGTCCGCTTCCATGCGCCCAAACTACTCTGCCCGACCCGGGAGCACATCGAGCTGGCTGAACCGTGTTTCGGTTCTCACCTCCCCCACGTGCCACTTGACCGGCCCGCGGAACGTCGGTCCTTCGAACGCAAATGAGTGGTACTCCCCGTTCTCACCACAAGGATCAATTCCGGTCGAGCGAATCTCATCGACAAACTGTTTGTCGATGATGCGTCCCAACCAGTCGGGCTGCAGCCGCGTGAGGTCCACGCACGTGACGACCGCCCGGCCGCCACTGTCGACGAACTCGCTCAGCAGGTCTGCTGGAGGCTCGCCCCAGATCGGCTCGACGTGCTTCAGCCCGGCTGCCGTGACCCGCTCCTCGTACCAGGCCCGCACGTCCGCGAGGTGGATGTCGCCGAACACCACGCCTTCGAACCCGTCCGCCCGGAGCCCCTTGAGCTCGAGCGCGAGCAGGTCCCCCATCGCGCTCCAGGTGGTGGGGACGGCCCGCAGCTCGATCCCGAGCTGGGTGGCCTGGGCCTCGAGCATCGCCACCCGGGTGGCGTGAAAACGGACGCGTCCGGTTTCGGAGTCGTAGAAGTTGAGCAGTCGCGCCACGTCGATTCCGGCGGTGCTCGCGCGGGCCAGCGCCAGCGCGCTGTCCTTGCCGCCCGACCACATCAGCGCATGCCGGCCGCTCACGAATCCTCCCTCATGACCGTAGCGGCCGTAAGGCCGGCGTTACCTGCCGATTTCATGTGGCCCATGTGGAGCATCTTCGACAGCACGCCCGACGGCCGCGGCAAGGACTGGGGGCCGGAGCTCAAGTACCGCTGACGCCAGCGCGCAGCTAGCGCCCCGACCAGACCGCCTCGACCGCCTGCGCGACGATGCCCGCCTGCTGGCGGCCGGCGCGAGCAGCGGCCGCACGCTGAGCGGGGTCGAGCACGTTTCTCCCAATGGCGGACCGGGCCTGGGCATCCGGGGTCACCACCACCGACCTCACGTCGCTTCCGAGAGCAGAGAGCTGGCGGGAGATCCGGCCGCTTCGCCGCAATGCGAACGTCGCCGGCGCCAGCACGACCACGCGGTCGCAACCGGTGGCCAGGTCGGCGTTGGCGATCGAACGGACGCCGCCGTCGACGTACCGGTGTCCCTGGATCGTGATCGGCGGCCAAACGATCGGGACCGCGCAGCTGGCAGCCACGGCATCCCGGAGCTCCACCCCGCCGTCCCGGTCGAAGACCCGGGGCTCGCCGGTCTCCGCGTCGACTGCAGTAACCAGCAGTCGCCGCTCCGGCCAGGAGCTGCGAGGCACCAGTGATTCGAACGCGGCGCGGCTGTCGGACTCCGGATTGGTGCTTGCTCGGAGGGCGGCGCGACCGAGGTAGGCTCGACCCCGACCCGCATCGCCGGGCCACGCCGAGGCGATCACGAATCGGGCCAGGGCTCCAGCACCCATCCTCGCAGCCGCTTCGCCGGTCGGGTCGATCAGCTGCCGGGCGTAGAGGTCCTCGATCGACTCTCCGCTCAGGATCTGCGCCCCGACCACCGAGCCGGCCGACGTGCCGACGACGAGGTCTGGCGACATGATGTCGATGCCCTTCTCGGCCAGCCCCGCGAGCAAGCCGAGCTCCCAGGCGATGCCTGTTATGCCGCCACCTCCGAGCACGAGCGCCCGACTCACCGATGACATGCCTGACACGATGACACGCCGGTCACATCACCAGGGGCACGCCGGCGAGAGAGGTTTCGGACGCGTACTCGAACGCCGCGGCCGCGGGCCGGTTGATGTCGACCACGGGCTGGCCGCGCCTGGACAGCTTGAGGGTCAGGTCCGCCACCTCGGTGTGGTAGCAGTAGCGCACACCGCCCCGGGGGTCCGCATAGGTGACCCCGATCAGGTCTTGCCTGCGCGGCCTGATGCTGACATCGAGGCGGCAACCGTCAAGGCGTGCGCCGGCGACCCAGCCGTCGGCCGAGATCGGACCCCTGTTGCGCAACACCTGCAGCAGGCCGTTGGACCTGAACGACTCCGAGCCGGCGTGTGCGCCGAGCGCCGTGCCGGTGAGGATGCTCCCGAAGCGGGAACGGATTCGCGAGGTCGCGCCGTCAATCCAGAAATCCGGGCCGGAGGCAAAGCCCCAGTTCCAGTCCAGCGCGTGGGCCGTGCCCCACGTGTGCTGCTGCCCACCAGGCGCCCGATCGAGGTTGAATGTGCGGCCGGCGACGTCGATCGTTCCGGTCACGGCGATCGCCGGGCGGGCGCCGACGTTGGCCACCGACGAGACGCCCTGGAATCGCGGATCCAGAAATGGGAAAGGCCGTTCGCGCGATTCCCACCTCAGCCGCCAGCGCGCCGAGCCCTGGTCGCTCTTCAGCTCACCGCTGCAGCCGCCCGCGTCCATGGTCGCGTCGCCGAGGCGGAGATGAAAGGGCCGCGAGACACACTGGAGGGCGTCCAGCGTAAATGTCTGCTTGCCGCCCCAGTTCAGGCCTGGGTCGTCGTGGTCGAATGCAAAAGCCCACAGCGCGGTGTGCGCTTCGGCTCGTGTGCCGCCGGCAGCGGGTGAGAAAGTCGTGTAACGAATCCAGAAGCCGCGCCGGCTCGCCGGATCGTTGACCGTGACGAACCAGGCTTCGTACGTGCCCCGCCGGTCCTCGCATCGACGCGAATTCGCGTCTTCTTCGTCCATCGCCCTGCAGGCGAATTGTCCACTTCCCTGTGGGCAAGCGAGCGGGTCCGACCTGCACTTCCCGTAGCCTCTGGGTGATGACCACCTTCGCCGGCCTCGGATTGTCGGCCGAAACTCTCGCCGTGATAGCCGACCAGGGCTTCGAGGTTCCCACGCCGGTGCAGGAGAGGACCATACCCGCGCTCCTCGCCGGTCGTGACGTGATCGCCCAGGCACCCACCGGGACCGGCAAGACCGCTGCTTATGGGCTGCCCATCGTCGAACGCCTCGACGAGTCACGGCTGGTGCCGCAGGCGCTCGTCATCGTCCCCACACGTGAGCTCGCCATGCAGGTCGCCGAGGCGCTGCACGGGATGGGACAGCACCGGCAGATGGTCACGTTGCCTATCTACGGAGGTCAGCCGTACGACAGGCAGTTCCGCGCCCTCAAGCGGGGAGTCCAGGTGGTGGTGGCGACGCCCGGCCGGCTGCTCGACCACCTCGAGCGCAAGACCATTGCGCTCCAAACGATCGGGACGGTCATCCTGGACGAAGCCGACGAGATGCTCAACATGGGTTTCGTCGAGGACATCGAGAAGATTCTTTCCGCGGTCCCGCAAGAGCACCAGACGGCCTTGTTCTCGGCCACGTTGCCGGCGCGGATCCTCAAGCTTGCAGGCCAGTACCTGCGCAACCCGGAGCGTGTGAGCGTATCGGCGCGCGAGGCAGTAGCCCCGCTGGTGAGGCAGGTGTACTACGAGGTCCACTGGCGCGACAAGTCCGATGCGCTCGCGAGAGTGCTCGACTACGAGAAGCCCGAGTCGGCCATCGTCTTCGTGAGGACCAAACGCGACGCCGACGTGGTCGCCGAGCAGCTGAACGCTGCCGGCTACATCGCGCAGGCGATCCACGGCGACATCAACCAGCAGCAGCGCGAGAGAGTGCTCGAGCGTTTCCGAGCGGGCCACACGCAGCTGCTGGTCGGCACCGACGTGGCAGCTCGCGGCCTCGACATCCCCGATGTCACGCACGTCATCAACTACGACCTGCCGCCGGACGCCGAGTCATATGTTCACCGCATCGGCCGGACCGGTAGGGCGGGCCAGACAGGAGAGGCCCTCACGCTGGTCACGCCAGGCGAGCGGCGAATTCTCAGCATGATCGAGCACGGCATCCACCGGAAGATCCAGCCACTGCGTTTGCCGACCGACGCGCAGATCGCGGAGCGGCGGCGCACCGCCTTTCGCGATGAGGTGTTGAAGATCCTCGACGCGGGCGAGCTCGACCCCTTCATCGAGCTGGTCGAAGACCTCGCCGCCTCGCGCGACATCGCCGAGGTGGCGGCGGCGGCCTTGAAGATGGCGTCACACAAAGTCCAGCCCCCGGCCCGCGCGAAGGTGTCGGGCCATGCGACGCCGGTGGCCGGGTCGCCCGCGCGCTCGGCGCCGCGACGCGGCGGCAGCACCGTCGAGCGGCGAGCGCCCGACTCGGAGATGACCCGGCTGTTCTTGCGAGTCGGCAAGAAGCATGGAGTCCGGCCCGCCGACGTCGTCGGCGCGATCGCGAACGAGGCGGGTTTGAGCGGCGACTCGATCGGCGACATCGACCTGTACGACACCTTCGCCTTCGTCGAGGTGCCGGCCGCGAGCGCCGCGGCGGTCGAGGCGGCCTTGAACAAGACCCAGATTCGGGGACGCGCGCCTCATGCCAGCATCGCGGTGCCCAACGACCATGCGGATGGACGGGCGGCGCGGCCGGCCCACGCGGGTAAGAGCTTCGTTCGCCCGAAGCGAAACATCCACCGGGCGGCCAAGACCTAGTGCGGGGTGCGACCGCGCGCAATTTACGATGAGCGGCGCCACCACCCCTCTGCTCCACATATAAGAGGAAGCAGCCGTGTCGAAACCAGCGAACGAAACCGGCCTTCTTCTCCCATCTCGAGAAGCCCTGCTTTGGGCGCAAAGCGACCTGGCCTTCGTCATCGAGGCCGCCCGCCGGGCAGAGCAGGCCGGCTATGACTCGGTGTGGGCCGGCGACTCTCTGCTGGCCCGGCCGCGCGGCGAGCCGCTGACCCTCCTGGCCGCCGCGGCCGGCGCCACGACTCGGGTCAAGCTCGGTACCGCGGTCCTGCTGCCCCTGCTTCGAAACCCCCTCTCGTTGGCCCACACCCTGGCCACCCTCGACCGCATCGCACAAGGGCGTCTGATCGTGGGGATCGGACCGGGCGCCGAGCTCCCCGGAACGCATGCGGAGCTGGCGGCACTTGGCGTTCTCAGCGATCGCCGGGTGGGCGCCATGCTCAGCTCGGTCGAGCGCGTGCGGCGGATCTGGCGGCACGAAGAAGCGGGCCTCGAGCTGGAACCCCGGCCATTTCGTGCCGGCGGCCCTCCGCTCTGGCTGGGCGGCAGCGGCCCTCGCATGCTGCGGCTGGCCGGCGAAGCGTTCGACGGCTGGCTCCCGTTCAGCCCCACGCCCGGCGACTATGCGACCGGGCTGCGCTCCGTCCGCGAAGCGGCCGAGCGTACAGGCCGAGACCCGGACAGCCTGGCGATGGGCGCCTACCTCACGGTCGCCGTGGCCGACTCACCGCGCGAAGCCGCCGGCGAGCTCGACGCCTACATGCGCGCGTATTACGGAGTCCCGGCCGAGGTGATGGCCAGGTCGCAAGCCTGCCATGCCGGGACCCTGGAGTCGGCGGCGGAATGGTTCGCGGCCTACCGTGCCGCCGGAGCGAATCACCTGGTGGTGCGACTCGCCCGCCCGGGTCTTGCCGGCTACCACGAGACGGCGCGTGAGCTCCTGGGCGCGGGTGCCAAGACAGGCGCCTGAAGACGATGGCTCATCGGGAGGATGTCGATCGCTTCAACCGTTGGGCCACCACATACGACCGCCACTGGACGCAACGCGTCCTGTTCGGACCGATCCAGCGAACGGTGCTACAGCTGGCTGCTCAACAGGTAGGCCGCCCCGGCGCGATCCTCGACGTGGGATGTGGCACCGGCAAGCTGCTGCGCTCGGCAGGCGCCGCGTTTCCCAGCGCAACGCTGTTCGGGGTGGACGCGGCGATCGAGATGGTGAAGACGGCGCGGGCCTCGGATCCGACCGGGGCCATCCGCTTCCAGCACGCCACCGCCGAGACGCTGCCGTTTCCGGATGCGCAGTTCGACCTGGTCTTCAGCACGATGACGTTTCACCATTGGCAGGACAAAGCGCGAGGCATCGCTGAGGTTCGCCGGGTGTTGACCCAAGACGGGCGTTGGCTGCTCGCCGACTTCGTCGCCTCGGGGTGGATGAGATATGTCCGACGCGCGTTGCGGATGCATCAGTTCCCCGCGCGCGCCGACCTCGACCCGATGCTCCGGGTCACCGGCTTGAAGGTGGTGGCAGAGCGACGGGTGCCCGGGCTTGGCGGACAGGTCGCAGTGCTGGCCGTATCGGCCTGTGCCGTCAGGGCAGGGGCGGCGCCGGCACCACGATGAGCCGATCGCCGTCAGGGTTCATGCCGTCGGTGTCGAAATCGGACGCGCTGAGAGTCACGATCTCCCCCGCCACCTTGTCGAGAAAAGTCTCGGCCGTCTCCAGGAAAGAGATCGCCGGCGTCCGGTAGTGCATCGGCACGACCCACGAGGGATTGAGCTCCGCGACCAGCCTCGCCGCGGCGGGTCCGTCGATGGTCGCCGTTCCGCCCACCGGCACGAACAGAAAGTCGATTTCGCCGATGGCCTCTCGCTGCGCGGGCCGCAGCTCCGCCTGGCCGAAATCGCCCATGTGGCACACTCGCATGCCGTCGAGCTGGAAAACGTAGATCACGTTCGCGCCGCGCTTGGTGCCGGCTACATCGTCATGCTCGGAAGCGATCCCGATCACGCGACCGACCGGGGTCTCGAAGGTTCCGGCGGACGAGCGCACCGTGTGCTTGACCTCGGCGATCACGTCGACGGCGTTGTGGTCGCCGTGTTCGTGAGTCACGAGCAGGAGGTCGGCCGCGGCGCCGGCGATCGCCGGATAGCTCCAGGTCATGCCCCGCCCGCGGGCGGCAGACATGTCGCCGAACGGGTCTACGAACACCCTATCCGCCCCGTCCGTCAGCGCGAACGCCGACTGTCCATACCATCGCACCTGCATCAGGAGCTCACCTTGCCTGCGCCATCGGCGCGTTGACCACGGCAACGTCGGCCACGGGGTTCGAGGCTTCGACCGAGGTCCGGCGGTCGGAGCCGCGCAGCGCTGACGCCACGCCCGCGAGAACGCTCATGACCACGCATACCATCAGAGCAACTCCGATCGCGGCCACGAACGGTTGCGCGAGCAGGCCGGCGAAGAAGTGGGGATCGACGACGCGCGCGGCGACACCTGGCGGGAGCGCCGCAAGGACCGATGGCGGGATCAGGTGCGACACGGGGTCGTAGCCGAGCATGGCGGCAAAGATCGCCGCCCCAGGCGGGACCGAAGAGATCCCCGCGGCTACCGACGAGGGCAGCCCCGCTTGGGTGGCGCCCGTTTGCAGCGCCGGGCCGAGGGTGCGCGAAAGGCTGCCGATCACGATCGTGAAGAAGATCGCCTGGCTCGCGGTCATCCCGGCGTTCAAGACGGTCGCCCGCATGCCGGCCGCCGAGCCCCTGTGCTCCGCGGGAACCGATCCCATGATCTGCGACGTGTTCGGCGCGCTGAAGAAACCCCAACCGGCGCCCATGAGCGCGAGGTAGGCCGCGAACTGGACGAGATTGAAGTCCGCCGGCAGCGTCATCAGCAACGCGGCGGCGGCGCCTGCCAGCAGGATGCCGCCTGTTGCGAGCGCGCGCGATCCGTAGCGATCGCTCAGCCATCCGCCCAACGGACCGCAGATGACGAAACCGATCATCAACGGCATCGTGTCGAGGCCGGCGTGCAGGGGCGTGTCTGCATAGGCGACGCCATGGAGCGGCAGCCAGATCCCCTGCAGCCAGATGATGAACATAAACATCAGGCCGCCGCGCGCGAGGGAGAAAAGAAACGCGGCTATGTTGCCGAACAGGAAGCCTCGCACCCGGAACAGGCTGAGCTCGAACATCGGGTGCCGCACGCGGGTCTCGGCGAAGCCGAAGGCGATGAGCAGGATCACGCCTGCGGCGATGGAGAACATGACCACGGGGTTCGACCAGCCCATGGACTGGTTGCCGTAGGGGCTCAGCGCTTCGGTGGTGCCGAACATCAAGGCGAGTAGGCCGACCGCGAAGGTCGTGTTGCCGACCCAGTCGAGCGAATGGGCCTGCCTCTTGCCGATTTCGTGGAGCGAGGTGAATGCCCAGATGGAGCCCACCACGCCCACCGGAACGCTGATCAGGAAGTCCAGGCGCCAGTTGATGGCGGCGAGGATGCCGCCAAGCACGACCCCGACGACGTTCCCCGCGATGAATGCGATCTGGTTGATGCCGAGCGAGAACCCGCGCTGCTGGGCAGGAAAGGCGTCAGTGAGGATCGCAATGCTGTTGGCGAACAGGCACGCGCCCCCCACGCCCTGCACCATTCGAAACGCGATCAGCTCGATCGCACCTGTGGTACCTCCCGAAGGGGTTACAGCACAGAGAAGCGACCCGAGCGTGAACACGACGAAGCCGATGTTGTAGATGCGCACGCGGCCGAACATGTCGGCGATGCGCCCGAACGTCACCAGCAAGACGGTGGTGACCGCGGAGTAGCCCATCATCATCCAGAGCAGCAGGCTCGACTGACCCGCTGCGAGCGGGTCGACGTGGAGCCCGGAGAAGATCGCCGGCAGAGAGATCATGACGATCGTCTGGTTGATCGACGCCATCAGCATCCCGATCGTGGTGTTGATCAGGACGACCCACTTGTACTCGAGCTTCATCCTTCGACCCCTACCAGCAGCGACTCCTCTTCCACTTGCCTCACTGCGGCTGTGAAGTCGTGAAAAGCAGTGGTGATGCGCTTGCGGTCGGCGGCGCTGATGCGGTCGACCGCCACGCGAATCGCGGTTCCTTCCAGCACCGGCACGGCGTTGGCTAGCTTCCGCCCCGAGGCGGTCAAGACCGCAGTGATCTTTCGGCGGTCGGGATCGAGCCGGCTGCGCTCGATCAGGCCCCGTTTCTCGAGACGGTCGACCAGGTGGGTGACCGAGGGGGGCGTCAGGCCGAGCTCCTCTCCCAGCTGGCCCAGCGACTTCGGCTCCTTCGCCAGGCGTCGCAGGGCGCGGACCTGGGTCAGCGTCAGCTCGGCCGCGTGCCAGATGCGGGTCTGGAGTGCTTCGCTGAGGGTCACCGCGTCCAGGTACGCGCGAAGGAGGGCGGTGCCGCCGTCCGGAATATTAGTTGCCGTAACGGCAACATTATATATGTTCGAAAGGTCGTTCGGCCGGGGCATCTAGACTCCGGCGCGGAAGATGACTGCGCTGGAACGCCGGCCACTCGGTAGCTCCGGGCTTCTCGTGAGCGAGCTGTCCGCCTGGACCGGGCCTCGACCCCCCAGAAGGGAAGATCGGCGGCCGAGCTCAAGCCGGTCTAACCCGGGCCAGCACCTGCTCACGCGTGGTCTGCATGTTGTGGTTGTCCCGCGCGTGACTCTGGATGCCCGCAACAACATCGTCTTCGCCGCCCCGCACCTCGAAGCCGCACTCGCACCGACGACCAGCACGGACGCCTGGGGTCGGGTTGCCGCGTCATCAGGTTTCAACGTCGAACCCTCCGCGCGTCAGGCTATCGCGGTACTTTCTGCGTGGTGGACGCTTCTTGGGTGATCAGCGTGGCATCGGCCCGCTTAGATTGGTCAAGGGTGGGACGTGGTACGCAGTTGCGGCTCCCGCCGTCGAAGCCAAACGGAGGAATTGAATGTCCAGGGGATTCGAAGCGAAGAGAACAGTGACCATCAACGCTCCTCGTGCCACGGTTTGGGATGCCCTGACCGAGCCCGAGATGGTCAGGCAGTACATGCACGGCACGAACCTTTTGACGGACTGGAAAGAGGGCAGCCCGATCAGCTGGAAGGGTGAATGGAAGGGCAACTCATACGAGGACAAGGGCACCGTTCTCGCCGTCAAGCCGCAGCAGTTCCTGAAATACACCCACTGGAGCCCGATGGGAGGCAGCGAGGACAAGCCCGAGAACTACCGCACGGTCACGTATGAGCTCAGCGTTGAAGGCGGCACGACGAGGCTGACTCTTACCCAGGACAACAACGCCACCCAGGAAGAGGCCGACCAGATGGCCGAGGACAACTGGGGACCTGTGCTGCAAGGCGTGAAGGAGACGGCCGAAGCGACGAGCTAGTCCCGGGGGGCGTCGAATGGAGGACCGTCAGCATTCCGGCGAGCGCTCGACCGACTTGAACGTCGGCCACGGAGCGCCCTGGACCGGGATGTACGCGGAGGTCTCCAATGCACGAGTCCAATCCGCCTGCACGTCGATGTCGATCACGAACTCGGCGCAGCCCCCGGCGATGGCGCGGGTGAGCTCGCCGGGTGCCCACGGCACCCTCCAGAACGACGAGTTGGTGGCGATGAAAGGCGTGGCCGGCCGAATCCCGCCTTTCACGTACAGCCATGGCCGGTCGCCCACGACGACGATGTCAATCGGTCCAGGGTCAGCGGCCTGCTGAAGCCGAGCGATCTCGGCCACATCCTTTCCGGCTTGGCCTGGAAACCAGGCGTCGTATGCGGATCGGCTTTTCTGGCCGGACAGGAATTCGAACCAGTTCGCGTAATAGGCGGGAAGGGCGGCGTACGTGTAGTTGTGCAGGAAGGGGGCCGGCGCGCCCACGCCCTGAACCCGCGCGGTCTCCTGCGCGGGCAGCACGAGCACCGCCTCCGCCGCCGCCAGCAGCCCCAGCGCCGCGACAGATGCGGCCAGCGGTCGACGGCGAATTTTCACGGCCAGCAGCGAGATGCCGACAGCAAGGGACGGTATCGCCTCGTGAACGTAGTGCGTGAGCTCGCGAGGGGCGAGTCCGGCGCCCGCGATTGCCGCGGGGATCCAGACGGACAGGACGCGACCCTGTAGCGAGCTCGACCTGGCCAGCCCCGCCATCGAGGCTGCTCCGAGCACAGCCAGTCGCAGGTAAAGCGGCGACAGGTTGCCGCCGTTCGCCCAGACCAGGTAGGCATGGTCAGAGGGCAGGACGGTGTTGACATAAGCGGCAAGCGAGCCCTCGGCCCACAGGGCCGACGCAACCGCCGCTGCAACTCCGGCGCCACCCGCTACCGCCGAGGCGACACGAGCCACCGGCCGGCCCGTGGTGACCAGCAACATCAGGATCGCGAGCCCGTCGAGCGCATAGGAAGGTCGGAAGGCGACTGCCACGCAGAGCAGGGCTCCCGATGCGGCGGCCGCAACCGGGGCGCGATGGAACGCGAGCAGCAGGCCGGCGAGGAAAAAGGGGAGTCCGGCCAGCTCGACGTTGAGGAGGTCGCCGTCCAGCACCGGCAGGGAGAGCGCCAGCCCCGTGAGGCCGCCTGCCAGGGCTGCCGGCCACCAAGGAGCGATCCTTCTCGCCACCTCGAACGTGAGCAGGCTCGAGGCCATGACGGCTGCGGCGGCGAACGCCTGCACCACGACGTGGTGCTGGGCGGCTCCCAACGCCAGCATCAGCCGGTACAACCAGTAGATGGCCGGCGGGCTGTTGTCGTAGACGCCCGAATAGAGCCGCAGACCCTGCGTGGTCAGCCATGCGACGGACATGAAGAACCCGTCGTCCGAGTACCACGCTGGCTCGGTGAGGGTCGGCAGCCTGAGCAGCAGCACCTCGAGCGCGATCCCGGCGCGAGCGGCCCAGATTCCATTCCGTGTCACTCCACCATCGTCGCGCAAGAGCAACAGGCGAAAGCGCGATGTGCTCAAAGACCCGGCTGCGGCCGCCGGACGCCACCCCAGTTTCGAGATCCGGGACAGCGGCACCTGACGACGCAGGCTCGGGTGTCAGCGAATCACAAGTTGCAAGACGAAGAAGACCAACCCAAGCGCCGCCAGGCCCAGTCCCGTCCACGCCTGCCACGCGCGATCGACAGAGTTCCTGCCTTGCATCGCCGACGCGACCGCGAACAGCGTGGCCAGGATGGAAACGCCTCCGAGGAACAGGCCCACTGCAGCGCTGATGGCGCCGAGCACCAGAGCCGACGTGGCCATGTAGTTGGCCCGGTTCCTCTCGGCGTTCTTGGCGGCAGCGACCGCCTGGTCGGGGGTGCCTCCTGACGACAGCGCCTGCGGAGCGGCTTTGAGCGCGCGCTTGCGAAAGGGCGCTGCGACGTTCGATTTGACCCAGACATCCCACTGCCCTCGGGTGTCAGCCGGCTGCATTCCCATTCGAATCGCTGCCTCCACTGGGTGTCGCCAGGTTGATCAAGGCGCGCCACGACATTAATCGAACGGGCCCTGATCGGAGTCAGAGTTCGTCGTCGACCGAGATCAGGTGCGACACCTCCGGCGGTGGCTCTGAGAAGACGCCGGCCTGCTCCTCGAAGTCGTGGTCGGTGCCGGTGATTCGATAGCGGTGCTGGCGCAGGTGCTCGTCCCAGGATGGCACGACGTACAGCTCGACGAAGCGGTGCGGCACCTCGCCGTCTCTGAAGAGTCCCCACTGCGATGCGCCGGTCCGCAGTCGCGAGAGACGCACTCTTGTCATCGCCTCGAGGAAGGGCTGCTCTTTTTCAGTGGTGACCGTGTAGACGTTGGTGACCACGACCGGCCCGCTTTCCGGTTTCGCGTCGACCACCAGCGCAGGCTCGGGCCAATACACAGCAGCGCTCCTGTCCATCCCGGACGTCTCGATGAGCGGCCAGAAACGGATCGTCACCAGACCGACGACCATGGTCGCGGCGGCGAGCAGGAAAGCGAAATGGACCCCCAAAGGCTCGGCGAGGGCTCCAAAGGCCAGGGCGCCGAAAGCCTGGGCGCCGAACAGGACCATCTGGTAGATGGAGAGACCGCGGGCGCGCACCCACGCCGGAAGGAAAAGCTGTAGCTCCGCGTTGACGTCGGCGAGGACAGCAATCCACGCAGCTCCTGCGGGCACCAACACGATCATCGCGAGGGGCGTGTTCGGCACGAATACGATGAGCACCAACACCAGCGCGTAGACCGCGCTGGCGGCCGCGAGCTGCGCGTTGCCCGCAAGGCGCGCCCGCAAGCGCGGCAGCAAAAGGGCACCTGCGACAGCGCCTGCTCCGAGTGCGCCGAGCAGCAATCCATAGCCGTCCGCGCCCAGCCGAAGCTGCTGCGTCGCGACCAGGGGCAGGAGAGCCCAGAGCACGCTCGCCGGAACCAGGAAGATGGCGGCTCGGAGCAGGATTCGCTGCACGACGGGCGCGTTCGCGATGTATCTGCCACCCGCCCGCATCGCCGAGATGAACCGCTCCGGCAGCGCAGGCGTTGTGCTCGCGGGTGGGCGCCAGGTGGCGATCACAATTGCGAAGAACACGTATGAGAGCGCGTTAAGGGCGAAAACCGCCGCCACGCCGATCCTCGCGATGAGAAGTCCGGCCAGAGCCGGGCCGACCAGCCGTGCGAGGTTGATGCTGATCGAACCAAGGGCAGACGCCGACCGGAGCTGCTGCCGTGGCACCAGCTCCGGCACCAGGGACTGGTATGCGGGGTTGGTAAAAACCGACGAGCAGCCCAGGGCGAAGGTGAACGCGAGCAGGAGCGCCGGGGGCATCTGGCCGGTGAACGTGAGGACGGTCAGGGCGACGCCTATGCAGGCCATGCTCAGCTGCACCGCCATCAGCAGGCGGCGGCGGTCGAAGACGTCCGCCAGCGCACCGCCAACCAGCCCGAAGAGGATGTCCGGCAGATAGTCCGCGGTTTGCACCAATGCGACCAGGATGGCCGCGTGCGGCAGGTGGACGAGCAGCCACTGCGCCCCGACGGTCTGCATCCACGTGCCGACGTTGCTGACCAGGACTGCGATCCACATGGCGCGGAAGACCCCGATGCGCAGGGGGGCCCACGTTGAAACCGAGGTCGTCCGCTCGCTCATCTCGGTCTACGTTAAATCGGTTTGCGACACCCGGAGTGCGAGATCGCCGCGGCCGTCAGTCGTCCCCGTCTGAGCGGAGATTCCATGCCGCCGGGCATTTCACGGCAACCCAAGGCCTGTCTCGGGACTTGCTGGTGGGGGAGCCCACTCGATGTAGGCATGGCCGGTGTCGACGTGGTAGCGGTTGGCCATTTCGACGCATTCCGCGTACCGGAGTCGAAACTCGGACTCGTCCCTTTCGGCGATGGCACGCAGGAGTGGCTCCAGGCCGTCGCGCAAGAAGTCATCCAGCTGGCCCGCATATTGAGGTCGCCGCACGGCCAGCGTGCGCATCAGTCCACGCACGCGCCGCGTGTAATAGGCGGCCAGCTCCCACTTCTCGGCCCGGGCTGCATGCCAGGTCGTTCCGAAGCAATGGCTCACCGCCGCCATGACCTCACCGGTTCCCGGCAAGCCGTCGGCGATCTGTTCGAGTGTCAGATCACCGTGCCGGGAGTGAACCGTGGTCCCGCCTGGGTCGTCGCCCATCAAGATTGAATTCTGGCGCAAGGCATGATTCGACTCCTGAGCCCGGGGCTCGCGATGACCGGCCAACGCAGAAGATTTCAGCCTGCTGCGTTCTGGCTGAAGTCGAGTCTTGCTTTTAGCTTGGGCGCGGCTTGCGGGACTGACGAGCAAAAGGATTTGCGGTGCGCCGCTCGCGCCGCCAGGCCTGCTCCTGCCCCGCGACAAAATCGACTATCTCCCGCATCTGTGCATCCAGGTCGGGCACTGTTTCGTCGCCCCACCTGAGGTCGTCAGCCACCATTGCCTCGACCGGTACCAGCGCACCGGACATACAGGCCAAGGCGGGAAGGCATTGCTCCAGGAGCCGGATCACTCGCCTCACAGCAGATCCATCTCTCTGCAATGCGTTATGGCCCTTTGAGGTGTCCCCTGATAGGGCCGTTCGGCACTCCTCCCTCGGGCCACGCAGTTGAACTGGGCCGCTACGCGCCCGGCCGACGCGCCGACCTGCACGTATAGATCGTTAGGACGAAGCCTCTGAAGGTCCCCGTCCAGGAGGAGCAGTTACGTCGCCTGTGGACCCAAGCGCATCGGCCCGCAGCTCACGGGCTGTTCGCAGGGGCAGGTCCCGCAGGATCAAAGTGAATCCCAGCCCAAAGATTCCTGCCACCACGGTGATCCAGAACAGATCACCGATCGCCAGCGCGAGCGCGTCGTTGGAGCCCGCTATCACCTTGGGAATCAAGGACTGGAGCGGACCGGGCAGCAGTTGCTCGAGCAGGGCACGGCCGTTGCCCACGTTCTGCAGAGCGCCAGAGAGTTTCACGAGCTGTGCGACGAGCGGCTGGGGCACACCCTCAGATGCCAGATCGACGGGCAGCCGGCTGGCAAAGGAAGACGAGAAAACCGTGCCCGCGGCGGCCAAGCCAACCGAGGCGCCTATCTGACGAAGGAAAGTAAGTGTGCTGGTGGCTACGCCAAGCCGGTCCATCGGCACCGAGTTCTGGACCACCACGGTGAATCCCGCCATGGCGGGGCCGAGGCCCAGGCCAAGCACGAGCATCCACCCCCAGAGCTCCCAATCGGATATTCCAGCCGTCAAATGCGTCAGCAGGAAGCCCCCTACCACCATCACCGCGGCCCCCCCGGCCATGAGCCACTTGTAGCGTCCAAGCTTGCTGATCAACAGCCCGGTGCCGATGCTGCCACCCATGAGTCCGACCAGGAGTGGCCAGATGTAGTAGCCGGAGGCGGTGGCGCTGATGCCTCGAACAGTCTGGTAGAAGCGCGGCATGAAGATCACCGCTGCGAACATCGCGATACCAAAGACGAAAACGGCCGCCATGCTGACCGCATAGTCACGCCGTCTGAAGAGATCCAGCGGGATGATCGGCTCCTTGGCCCTTGACTCGACGAACAGGAAACCGACGAGAATCACCACGCCGAGCGCGATCAGCCCACTCACGTTGAGATCACTCCAGTTCGCGAGCTGGCCGGTGCTGCTCACGTTTCCCTTGTTGGTCAGACCGAGCATGAACGGGACAACGCCTGCGGTGAAAAGAACGATGCCCAGGTAATCGAGGTCGCGGAGCGAGGCCCGGCGATGCGCCGCATTCGGCAGAACCATGGCGAGCACGACGAGCGACGCGATTCCAAACGGCACGTTGACGTAGAAGACCCAGTGCCAGCTCACGTGGTCGGTGATCCAACCGCCGATAAAAGGCCCAACGATGAAGCTGAGCGCGAAGACAGCACCGAACAGGCCCTGGAATCGGCCCCGCTCGCGCGGGCTGTACAGGTCCCCGATGATCGCCATCACGATCGGGAACAGAGCTCCAGCGCCAAGCCCTTGCACCGCCCTGAACGCGACGAGCTCGTTCATGTTTTGCGACGCGCCCGAAAGCCAGGATCCGAGCAGGAACAGGCAGACCCCGATCATCAGCATGACCTTGCGGCCGAAAACGTCTGAGAACTTTCCGTAGATGGGGACCGTGACAGTCGACGACAGCAGGTATGCGCTGACTACCCACGCATAAAGGCTGGCTCCGTTGAGATCGGTGACGATTCGCGGGAGGGCGGTGCCCACGACCGTTTGATCGAGAGAGGCGAGGAACATCGTCAGGAGGATGGCGCCGAGGATCGCCAACTTTGCCCTCGGGGCCAGCGACATAAGCGATGGAGCGACCGCCTTCACCGGCGCTACTTCTTGTCGAGGCTCCTCGATCGCTGCCATCCGGCTAAGACCTCCCCATCTTGAGAGCGCCGGCCGGCGGCCTCAAGCTCAGGCGGCGCAACCAGACCAGCTCCTGCTCGGAATCTCCGCCCACAAGGAAATCCATGAGATCCCGGGCCGGCCGGGGCAGAGTCATCTCGGTGGGTTTGGCTTTCATCTTGGCGATCAGGGGCGTGGGAAGGCCAACGAGCTCGGAGATCCCGGCGTTGCAATTGCCCATGGGCGAGTCTACGAGAACTTTGGGCTCTGATCGCACGCGAACGAATCGCAGAGCAAGTCCGCTCTGGACGATCCGGCCCAATCCCTCAAGGCGGTCTGGCTGTCGGCTAACGGGCACCGGGTCTCCGGTCAGCAGCCGAGCCTGTCGGCGAGGTCCAGGAAGCCTGTGGCCTGCACTTCCGCTTGTGGATCTGGCAGGAGGTCCGCTCCCCCTGATGGTCCCTTCTCCAGCGGCCTCTCGACGAAGGCCGCCAGCAAACCCACGGCCTGGGCGGCCCGCAGGTCGCCTTTGTGCGCCGCCACCATCATCACCTGGGAAGGCTCGAGGCCCAGCGCCGACGCAGCACCCAGGTACACCTCGGGGTCGGGTTTGTAATGGCCGAAGTCTTCCGCCGACAGCAGCCGTTGAAAAGGCAGGTTTCCGAACCTGACCAGCGCAGCCTGCTGGGATCGATTGCCGTTTGAGAGCGTCGCGACCGTGAACCGCCTGCCCAGGCGCTGCAGGCCCTGCACTGCATCCGGCCAGGGCGGCAGCCTCTGCCAGGCAGAGGTCAGCTCCTCGCGCGCCGCCTCATCGAAGCCTTCAGCGCCGACCTCGTGCAGGACCTGGTCCAGCGACAGTCGATGGAGGCGGTCGAAGTTGGTCCATGGCAGCTCACCGCTTCGCACCTTGTTCATGGAGGGCATGTAGAGCTCACGCCACGCATCGGCCAGCCTTTCCCAATCGGCATGAACGCCGGCTTGCGCACCCAGGCGGCGCGCCTCGACGCTTATGCCGCTGCGCCAATCCACCGTTGTGCCGAAGACGTCAAACGTGAGTGCTCTTACATCGCTCACCCTGGACAATCGACCCCTCACCTCCTTCGCATCGGCCGAGTCTCGTGTTCGGGCACGGGATAAGGAGAGGCCGCGTTGGCGTTTTCCCTATTGGCTCCTATGCCGAGCCGCAGCGGCTTAACTGCGTACCAACGTAGAGCATCGCCAATGGCGCGCGAAGCGAACATTCGGCTTCGGCGTCCATCTCGGCAGGCGTAATGCGAGCTCTCATGACTTTGCGAAGTATGCGGACCAACCGACTTCGGTTGGCGGCAGACCTGCCTCGCCTGGAATCCGTGACCGGCGGGCCTCCGGGCCGGCCCCCAGCCGGGTAGATTGGTTTGTGAGATGGCAGCCAGACTTGCGCACGTCGGCGGCATCGACATCGCATATCAGGAGTTCGGCTCCGGTCCACCACTGATCCTCCTTCACGGCGGATTCGGCTCGGTCGAGATGTTCGGCCCGAACCGCGAGCTCCTCGCCGCCAAGCACCGGGTCATCGGGGTTGACCTGCAGTCACACGGTCGCTCGCCCGCGGCGAGCCGGCCGATGCGCTTCGAGAGCATGGCCGACGACATCGCCGCACTGATCGGACAGCTTCGCCTGGAGCGAACGGCCATCATGGGCTTTTCGTTCGGCGGGGGAGTCGCCCTGCGAACCGCGATTCAGCATCCTGAGGTCGTCGAGAGGCTGGTCCTCGTGTCAGCGCCATTCAAGCGCAGCGGTTGGTACCCGGAGATGACCGCCGGCATGGACTCAATGGGTCCCGAGACCGCTGAGCCGTTGAAGCACAGCCCGATGTACGAGGACTACGTGCGAATCGCACCGCGCATAGAGGACTGGCCGCTGCTCGTGACGCAGGTCACGACCCTGATGAAGTCGGATTACGACTGGTCGGCGGAGGTGGCGAAACTCTCGATGCCCGTCATGCTCGTGATCGGCGACGCCGACGGCATGCCCCCATCCCACGCGGTCGAGTGCTTCGAGCTGCTCGGCGGCGGCAAGCGAGACGCGAGCTGGGATCGCTCAGGCGTGACGCAGCACCGCCTGGCGATCCTGCCTGGGGCGACGCACTACGACATCAACGTCCGCCCGGAGCTCGCGCGGGCCGTGCTTCCGTTCCTTGAAGGCAGGTAGAGCCAGCCGATCCAGGCCCCGGTGAGTCAGTCGCGGGCAGGTATTCGAGGCGACAGGGTATCGATCGGGGAACTTGCTTCGCGCGCCGTGATCGGACTAACATCCCGATGCTCCAGCAGACGTCATGGATTAGGGGGTATGGGCGTGTTCAGACGCTTGCTCGCGGTCACTTCTGCCGCTTCGTTGGTCACCGCGCTTGCCGTGGCGGTGTCCACCGCCGGTGCCACGGCGTCCACCGCGTCGAGTCGTTCGTCGGTCACGTTCACATCCCAGTCGTCAACCCTTTCAATCGTCACCAGCTACGCGACCACGCCGGCCGGCAGCGGCACATCATCGGCCGGTGGCGCCGCGTCCGGTGGTTCCGCCAACGAGGGCGATTCGGCGAGCGACGGCGGGAAGGCCGGCATGTCCACGCTCTCGCCCAAGGGCGACCGCGGCCGCAACGCGAACCACGCGTCCGGTGGCGTCCAGGGGAGCGGCGCCGCTTCGGCATCTCAAACCAACTCGGGCACCCCGGCGACGAGCTCGAGCTTCGCCGGCCAGGTCTCTTCGGCGACCACATGTCACTACTTCCTGGTCGGCTGCAACCCGCCGGATATGGCGCTTGCCGCG
Source organism: Candidatus Dormiibacterota bacterium (assembly GCA_035531515.1). GTDB lineage: Bacteria > Chloroflexota > Dormibacteria > Dormibacterales > Dormibacteraceae > DATKSS01. The sequence goes on from DATKSS010000106.1 coordinate 62,803, forward strand.
GGACCGAGCTTCGTCCTGCAGGGCGTCAACACGCAGTGGGCGGTGTACGACACGGCGGGCAACATCCAGCCCGGCTGGCCGGTCAGCGCTCAGAACTTCTTCGGCGTTCCAAACGAGCCCGGCAACTGCGACGCTGCCCAAGAGAACCAGCCGTTCCTGAGTGACCCGCGCGCCCTCTACGACTCGGTGGACGGTCGCTACTGGGCGGCCATGCTGCAGGTCGAGAACGCGCTGGGCGTCGCGACCGGCTGTCCCTTCAAGTCGGTCTTCTGGGTCGCGGTGAGCCAGACCGGTGACCCCAACGGCAAATGGAACGTGTACGAGTTCAACACGTCGCTGGATGGCCAGTTCGCCAACGACTACACGCAGATCGGCGTCAACGGCCAGGCCTTCTACGTCTCGGCGAACATGTTCGGCCCGAGCACCGGGCTAAACGGCGGCTTCTACGCCGAGCTGTTCGAGGCGAACAAGGCTCAGATGGAGCAGGGCGCGTCCAACTTCACGCCCGACGCGTTCTACAACATGCTTGGCTTTGGGCCCGGCACCCGCAAGTTCGGCAGCCCCTTTATCGCCGATACGGTCCAGCCGACCCTCAACATCGACTCGGGCGCCGGCGCCGCTGAAACCTTCGTCGACACGGTTGACGGCCCGGACCTCAACAACGGTCACCTCTGTGGGTTCGCCGGCGGCGGCATGAACCAGGCCTGCAGCGGGCTGGTCGTGTGGCAGATGTCCAACCCGATTGCTCACGACAGCGGTGGGCCTGCGCCCACGCTGACCGGATCGTACGTGGCGACCAGCCCGTTTCTCCTCGCACCTCCACAGACGCAGCCGAGCTGCGCCCAGTGTGTCGACTCGCTCGACCTCCGGATCACCGGGACTCCGGTGATCCGCAACGGAGTCCTCTACGCCACGTGGGACACCGCGATTCACAACAACACGCAGATCGTTCCCGGCATTGAGTGGGCTCAGGTCAACCTGAGCGCTGGCGAGGCGACCAGCGGCTACTACAACTTCCAGGGCGACGACTCGGCCACGTTCGGCACCTTGATGCCGGACGCGCACGGCAACGTGACGATGGTGTTCGACCACATGAGCAGCACGACGTTCCCTGAGATCCGCTACATCACCAAGGCGGCCGGCGCTACCAACTTCACGGGCCCCGGAATGTTGCTCAAGGCTGGCGAGTCGTCTTACCGGCCGCAGCTCTGCGGCACGGCTTCACTCCCGGTCTGCCGCTGGGGTGACTTCGAGGCCGCCTCGTTCGACGGCGCGGGCCACATCTGGTTCGCGAGCCAGTACGCCAACCTCTATGCGGGCCTTACGTCCGCACCGCAGTTCGGGCGCAACTGGAGCACCTGGATCGGCGCGATCAACGCGTCGTAGCCGCTGACTTTTCGGTAGGGGCCGGCCCGTCCGGCCCCTACCTCGGTTCTCACTACTTCAGCTCGGGCGCGAAGTCTGAACTCGAAAAGTTGGTGGACCCGAGGGTCTGAAACTGAAAGTGATTTCAAGCGATTCGTCCACCAGTCTCCACGGAAGTCCCGCGGATACGCTTGGCTGGCGTGTGAACCGGGTCACCGCCTAGAACCAGCGGGCGCCGTTCCTGAGTGGCTCAACGATGGAGCACGCGGCTGTTGCAGGCGCCCGGCCGGCGATCTCAGTCGGCTATCGCTTGCGCACTTTGAGCGTGTTCAGCCGCACACCTTCGAGAATCAGCGCCTTCAACGCAGCGTCATCGACAGCGTCACCTTCGTGGAAGTCGATGGCGCGAACTGAGTTGCTGTCAAGTCGCGTGTTGAAGAGATCCTTCGAATCCTTCATCGAGGCGCCTTTGGGGAAGGTCAGCCTTACCGCGTTCTTGAGCGCATCTCCTATGCACACGATTCCGTCATGAGACCAAACGGGTACTCCCATCGG
>DATKSS010000107.1:0-30342 GCA_035531515.1 Candidatus Dormiibacterota bacterium
TCGGGGGCGCGGGCAGCCAAAGCCGCGAAGTGACGTTTACATTTCCCTCATGTCCAGGCGACATCTGTCTGACGCCCGCGTGATCTATTGACGCTATGGGCGCCTCGATGAGCTCCAAGATCCTGGTGGTCGATGACGAGAACCACATCGTGGAGCTGGCCCGCCTTTATCTGACCCGCGAGGGCTATGAAGTCGAGGGAGTGGGGGATGGGGCACAGGCCGTCACCCGGTTCGGCCAGATCAAGCCCGACCTGGTGATCCTCGACATCATGCTGCCGGGCGCCGACGGGCTGACCATCTGCAAGGAGATCCGCAAGCAGAGCCAGGTGCCGATCATCATGCTCACCGCCCGCGACGACGTCACCGACAAAGTGGTCGGCTTAGAGGTGGGGGCGGACGACTATTTGACCAAGCCTTTCCACCCGCAAGAGCTGGTCGCGCGGGCCAAAGCGCTGCTGCGTCGATCGAAGATCGAGCCGGACCAGCCGAAGCTGATCCGCGCGGGCAAGCTGGAAATAGACCTCGAGCGCCACGAGGTTCGGCACGGCAAAGCCCGAGTGCAGCTGCGGCCCAAGGAGTTCGACCTGCTCACGCTGCTGGCTCGCCACCCGGGACGCGTCTTCCAGCGCAGCGAGCTGCTCGACCTGGTGTGGGGCTATGACTTCCCCGGCTATACGCGGACCGTCGACGTGCACGTGCAGCAGCTGCGTGAGAAGCTGGCGACCGCGGGGATCACCGACCCGAGCATCCAGACCGTCTGGGGCGTCGGGTACCGGCTGGAGCTGGCCGCCACCTGAGCCTTCGACTCCGCCTGTTCGCGGCCGCCGCCGGCATCATCGCCGTGAGCCTGCTGCTCGCAGGCGGCCTGACCTGGGTGCTGGTGCGCGATCTCGAGTTCCAGACCGTCCAGGACCAGCTGGACCGCAGCGTCGTGGCGACGACTCTGTTCGTCAAGCACGAGGAATGCCTGGTCCGTCCCGTCGCCGTGGCGCAGCCCGGGGCGGCGGGCTGCCGCCAGGCGACCCCGGCCGATTTCCAGGACCGGCTGAACTCGTTCGTGATCCCCACCCTCAGCGGCAACCGGCTGATCCTGCTCGACGCGCAGCGCAGCGTCGTCTATGACAGCGGTGCGCCGGACACGCTCGGGCTGGTCATCCCGGTCACGGCATCGACCCGCGTGGCCAACGTGGCGGAGGCGCGCACGACGCTGGGTGGGCAAAGCTACTTCGCGGCGGCGGTCAGGATCGCGCCCGCGCGTGACCCGCTGAGCGCGTCTTTCGTGGTGGTCGCGCAACCGCAATCGCTGGTCGCGTCGACAGCCGCCGGCGACCTCGCCGGGCGCCTGCTGGAAGCCGGCGGGGTGGCGCTGGTGGTCGCCATGCTGTTGATCCTGCTCGTGAGTCGCTCGCTCACCGACCCGCTCACGCAGCTGGCAGCCGCGGCCGAGGACATCGCCGCCGGCAACTACTCGCGGCGGGTGAGCATCAAAGGTCAGGACGAGATCGGGATGCTCGGCTCGGCGTTCAACCGCATGGCCGAGGCGGTCGAGCGCGCCCGCAAGGTGCAGCGCGACTTCCTCGCCAACGTCTCGCACGAGCTGAAGACACCGCTGACGAGCCTGATCGGGTTCAGCCAGGCGCTGGTCGACGGCAGCCTGCTGAACGACGCCGAGCGGACGCGAGCCGCCACCATCGTCCACGAGGAGTCCGAACGGGTGCTGCGGATGGCCCAGGAGCTGCTCGACCTGGCCCGAGTCGAGGCCGGCTCGATCTCCATGCACATCACCGCCGTCGACCTGGGCGGGCAGCTCCAGCAGGAGCTCGAGATGGTCAGGCCCCGCGCGGACGCCCGCCGGCTGTCGTTGAACCTGGCCGTGCCTCCCGACATCCCTCCGGTCGCCGCGGATCCCGAGCGCCTGCAACAGGTGCTCGACAACCTCCTGGACAATGCAGTCAAGTACGCCCCCGACGGCTCGACCGTCCACGCCATCGCCAAGCTCAGCGGCGGGGCGGTCGAAACCGTGGTGTCCAACCCGGCGGGTGCACATCGGCCGGATCCGGATCGGATGTTCGACCGCTTCTACCGCGCCGACCCGTCACGGTCGGCGGCGGCGGGCGGGGTGGGATTGGGCCTTGCCATCTCGCGCGAGCTGGCAGCCGCGATGGGCGGGCGGTTGTGGGCCGACTTCGACGACACCGGCAATTTGCGCGTCCACCTGACGCTCCCGGCGGCGCGCCACGCCGGGGAGGCTCGAGTCGCATCGTCACCGCCAGTGGAGGCGGTGCCTAAAGCAAGCTAGACGCGGCGCGAGCGGCGGCGGCCGTAAACGGCCACGGCGCCGATGAACGCGAAGCAGACCAGGGCGATCGCACCCTTCGACCACACCGGAAGTGGGTCGATGTAGCGGGGACCGACCACCTGGGTCAAGACGGCGATGGCCACACCAATCGTCGCTCCTCCTATGGCCGCATCTCGCTTTGAGATTTTGCGCATGGCGCCAGTATGAATCGACTACTGCGCCGGCGGAACCACTAGCGTCACCGGGTTCTCGAGCAGCCGCCTGACCTCCGCCATGAATTGCGCTGCGGTGGCGCCGTAGAAGACGCGGTGGTCGACCGACATGGTCATCCGCATGACCTTGCCGGGGACGATCCTGCCGTCCTCGACGACCGGTACGTCTTTGATCGCGCCGACTGCGAGGATCGCCGACTCGGGAGGGTTGATGATCGCTGTGAACTCGTCGACCCCGTACATGCCGAGGTTGGAGATCGAGAAGGTGGCCCCGCTCAGGTCGCCCTCGTTGGGCCGCCCGGAACGCGCGCGCTCGATCACCTGGCGCGACTCGATCGAGATTTGCACCAGATCTTTGAGGTCCGCGTCGTGCACCACCGGGACCAAGAGGCCCATGCCCTGGCTCGGCGCGACGGCCAGCCCGATGTTGATCGAGCGCTTGCGCTGGAACCGTCCATCGGCCCACGAGCTGTTGACCTCGGGGAACTTGCGCAGCGCGAGAGCACAGGCCCGGACCAGAAAGTCCGTGATGGTCACCTTGTCGGCGCCCGGCACCGAATCCTTCAGCTGCTGACGCATGCTCACGGCGAGGTCGACGCGGGCCTCGACGGTGACCTGGAACTCCGGCACCGTCGATTTGGCCTCGCTCATCCGGCGTGCGATGGTCGCCTGCATCCGCGTTGGCTCGACGGTCTCGACGTCCGGACCGGCGGGCTTGCCGGGGACCGCAGGCGGCCGGCGCCGCTCGGTCTTGGGTTGGGCGCTCGATGCGGCCAGCACGTCCTCTTTTACGATCCGGCCGTCGGGGCCGCTGCCCTTGATCGCGGCGAGATCGACGCCCATCTCGGCCGCCAGCCGCTTCGCCAGTGGGGAGGCCTTGAGCTGCTGGCCGTCTTCGCGCCCCTGGGGGCTCACCTCGGCGGGCGCCTGCGCGGGCGGAGCGCTCGCGGCGACAGGCTCGGGCTCCTTCACGACCTGGGGCGGGGGTTCTGGCTCTTTCTGCTTCGACTGGGCCGTGGGTTTGGCCGGCGCCGCCGCCCTTGCAGGCGCGGCCGATGCCTCGCCGATCCGGGCGATCGGAGCGCCGATCTTGGCGGGGACGCCCTGCTCGACCAGGATCGCGAGCGTGCCGTCGGATTCCGCCTCGAGGTCGAACGTGGCCTTGTCCGACTCCACCTCGGCCAGCACGTCGCCGGTCTTCACCTCGTCACCGCTCTTCTTCTTCCATTCGACGATGGTGCCCTCCTCCATCGTGTCCGAGAGCTTGGGCATGTTTACATCAGGCATCTAGGCTTCGACCTTCCTGTCGATCACGCTGCGGACCAGGCGCTTGATGTCCTCGCTGGTCGGGATCGACGCTTTCTCCAGAGGCAGGCTGTAGGGCATGGGGACCTGCGCCCCGCCGAGGCGGCGCACCGGTGCGTCGAGGTAGTCGAAGCAGCGCTCCTGCACTCCGGCCGCGATCTCGGCCGTGACGCCGTAGGTCGACCAGCCTTCCTCCACCACGACGCAGCGGCTGGTCTTGCGCACCGACTCGACGATGGGGGGCCAGTCGATGGGGCGGATGGAGCGCAGGTCGATGACCTCGGCGTCGACGTCCTCCTCCTCGAGCTGCTTGGCCGCCTCGTTGGCGAGCACCGCCATCCTCGAGACCCCCACGATGGTCACGTCGGAACCTGTGCGGCGCACGGCCGCTTTGCCGAGCGGCACCGTGTAGTCACCGCTCGGCACCATGCCTCGGACGTTGTAGAGGCTCATCGACTCGAGGAACATGACCGGGTTGTCGGAGCGGATCGCCGACTTGAGAAGCCCTTTGGCGTCTTCGGGCGTCGTGGGTGCGACCACCAGCAAGCCTGGGATCAGGCCGTAGAGCACCTCGAGGCTGTGCGAGTGCTGCGCCGACAGCTGGTGACCGGCGCCGCCGGGCATGCGGATCACCATCGGCACGCTCGACTCGCCGCCGAACATGTACCGAATCTTGGCCGCGTTGTTCACGATCTGGTCGTACGCGACCAGCGAGAAGTTGATCGTCATCAGCTCGACGACCGGGCGCAGACCGAGCATGGCGGCCCCGATCGCGGTGCCGACGATGACCTCCTCGGCGATCGGAGCGTCGACCACGCGCTGCGGCCCAAAGCGGTCCAACAATCCCTCGGTCACGCGGTAGGCGCCGCCGAACTTCCCGATGTCCTCGCCGATGAGGAAAATCGAGTCGTCGCGCTCCATCTCCTCGGCCAGCGCTTCGCGTAGCGCGACGCGGTACAGCTTCTCCTCGGCGCCAGCGACCGGCGCATTAGCGGTCATCAGAGGGGCTCTTGACCCCACGAACTCGAAGCTTCGCTTGAGTTCGTGGGGACCCCTGACGCCCGCAGCTCGGGACGGTCGTCCCATTCGCCCGCGTAAGAGAACTTGTAGAGGTCCTCCGGCTTGGGGTCGGGGCTGTCGTCCGCGTACTGGACGATGTCACGGACCTGGGCGTCGACCTCCTGGCGCACGCTCTTGAAGAACTCCTCGTCGGCGAGGCCACTCTGCTCGAGCTCGTGCTCGAACGCGACGATCGGGTCGGCCTTGCGGAATTTCTCCTTGTCCTCGTTGGAGCGGTACTTGTCCGGGTCGACCACCGAGTGGCCCTTGAACCGGTAGCACAGAGCCTCGACGAACCTGGGCTGCGAGTCGGCGCGCGTCTTCTCGACCACCTCGCTGGTTCGGAGCATCACATCACGAAGGTTCATGCCGTCGACCTGGATCGCTTCCATGTCGTAGGCGCACGCCTTCTTGTAGATGTCCGCGACCGCCGAAGCCGCCTCGACCGGAGTACCCATGCCATAGCGGTTGTTGACGCAGAACCAGACCACCGGCAGGTCGAAGACCTTGGACATGTTGAGCGACTCGTGGAACGCGCCGATGTTGGTGGCGCCGTCGCCGAACATGCAGAACACAACATCTTTTTCCTTGCGGTACTTGATGGCCCACGCGCCACCGACCGCAAGCGGCAGGTGGCCGCCGACGATCCCGTAACCGCCCATGAAGCGAAGGCTCTGGTCGAACATGTGCATCGACCCGCCGCGTCCGTGAGACGTGCCCGTCTCCTTGCCGAAGAGCTCCGCCATCACCGCCTTGGGGTCGACGCCTCGCGCGATGGCGTGGCCGTGCTCGCGGTAGCTCGTGAAGATGTAGTCGTTCGGCTTGAGGGCGAGGATGCCGCCGACTACGGTCGCCTCCTCGCCGATGTTGAGGTGGCAGTAGCCACCGATCTTCGCTTTCGTGTACTGCTCCTGCGCGCGCTCCTCGAAACGGCGGATGAGCTGCATCCGGCGGTGCAGGCCCAGCAGGAAGTCGCGGTTGCCCTTGTTCAGGTCAAGCGATTTCGAGCTGATGACGGTGGGGGAGGGGGGAGTGGCTGGGGGCTTGACCGGGGCGACCATCTGCTGCTCTCGATTTTGAACGTTCGCGGTCGCCGCCACTGTTACCTCCCCTCGCGCGGGGAGGTCGCCCGCAGGGCGGGTGGGGAGAGCTGATCTCTTATTCGGGATGTGGATCGCCCGGCCCTGCGCCGCCAGCGCCGCCTCCATCAGCGACTCGGGCAGCGTCGGGTGCGCGTGGATCGTGAGGTCGATCTGTTCGAGCGTGAGCCCGTTCTGCACGGCCAGCGTGGCCTCGGCGATGAGGTCTGTCGCGCGCGGACCGATGATGTGGGCGCCGAGCAGCTTGCCGGAGCCGGCGTCCGCGACCACCTTCACGAAACCCTCGGACTGGCCGAGCGTGAGCGCCCGACCGGAGGCGGCGAACGGGAAGCGCCCGATCTTGACCTCGATGCCCTTCTCCTTGGCCTCCTTCTCGCCCAGGCCGACGTGGGCTATCTCGGGCTCGGTGTAGATGCAGTTGGGAGCCGCGTGGTAGTCGGGCGTTCGGAAAGTCTGAGGGGGGAGGGCCCCCCTTGAGGCGGCGGGCCCGGCGAAGCCGGATCCCGGCGCACCCCCCCGATGGCCGGCGATGTTCTCCACCGCGCAGACACCCTCGTAAGAGGCGATGTGGGCGAGCATGATTCCGCCGATCACGTCCCCGATCGCCCACACGCCCTGCGCCGTGGTTCGCAGTTGCGCGTCAACGACCACCCGTCCGCGCTCGAGCTTCACACCGGCCTTCTCCGCGTCCAGTCCCTGCGTGTAGGGGACCCGGCCGACGGCCAGCAGGACCTGGTCGGCATCGACCGCGCCGCCCTCGGCCCCGGTCGAGAAGCGAACCTGTAGCGCGCCCTTGTGCTTGACCACCTCCGCGACCTTGCTGTCGGTGTGGATCTCGCCTCCGAGCGAGGCGAGATGTTTGGCGTAGGCAGCGACCAGGTCTGCATCGACCATCGGCAGCACCTGGGGCAGCATCTCGAGGACCGTAACCTTGGTGCCGAGAGCTGCGAACATGGCCGCGAACTCCATCCCGACCACGCCGCCGCCGATCACGGCGAGCCGCTTGGGCACCTCGCGCAGCTCCAGGATCTGGTCGGAGTCGATGGTCAGCTCCGCGCCCTTGAGCGGGATGCGCGCAATCGCAGAGCCGGTGGCGATGACGATGTCCTTGGCCTGCAGGCGGTCGGCGGACACCTCGACGACGCCGGCGCCGGCGAGCCTCGCATCGCCTTTCACCACGGTAACGCCACCGGCTTTGAGGAGGCCCTCTACGCCCTTGACCAGCTGGTCGACGACCCCAGTCTTGCGCTTCAGGGCCATGCCCCAGTCGAAACCCAGGTGGTCGGTCACCAGCCCGAACGGGGCGCCCGCCTTGGCGAGGCTGTACAGCTCGGACGACTGGAGCAGGGCCTTGGTCGGGATGCAGCCGCGGACCAGGCACGTGCCTCCCAGCCGGTCCTTCTCGACCACCGCGGTGGTGGCGCCGAGCTGGGCGGCGCGCAGGGCGGCAACGTAGCCCCCGGGGCCGCCCCCGATCACGACGATGTCATATGAGGCCATAGCTCTTATCTATACACGGTATCGGGAATGTTTATGCCCGGTGATCGTCGCCGGGGGCGGGCTTCAGCCCATTGGGGCGGTAGCGGTTGGTGATGGGCATGCGGCGGTCACGCCCGAATGCTCGCGGCGTGATCTTGACCCCGGGAGGCGCCTGGCGGCGCTTGTATTCGCTGCCGTCGACCAGCTGGATCACACGGGCCACGGTCTCGGGACGGTTCCCGGCGGCCACCAGCTCCTCTGGGCTGAGCTCGTCCTCGATGTACCCGCGCAGGATGGGGTCGAGCTCCCCGTAGGGCGGCAGGCTGTCGACGTCCTTCTGGCCGGGCTTGAGCTCCGCGGAGGGCGCTTTGTTGATGACCCGCTCGGGTATCGCCGGGCCGAGCGAATTCCGGTAGTGGCACAGCTCGTACACCGTGGTCTTGGTGATGTCCTTGAGCACGGCATAGCCGCCCGCGATGTCGCCATACAGCGTGCCGTAACCGGTCGCCAGCTCCGACTTGTTGCCGGTGCTCAGCACGATGTATCCGAACTTGTTCGACAAAGCGTGGAGGATGGTCGAACGGATGCGAGGCTGCACGTTCTCTTCGGCGACGCCGGCCTTGGTGCCCTTGAACGCTCCGGACAGGATCGCTTCGAAGCCCTTGTGCGCCGGCTCGATGGGAAAGTCCAGGAGCTGCATGCCGAGGGTTTCGGCGACCAGGCCGGCGTCTTCCAGGCTCTCGGCCGACGTGTAGCGCGACGGCATGCGGACCCCGATCACGTTCTCGGGCCCGAGGGCGTCGCAAGCGATCGCCGCGGTGAGCGCCGAGTCGACGCCGCCGGACATCCCGACCACGACCTTTTCGAATCCCTGCTTGCGGATGTAGTCACGGGTTCCCAGCACGACCGCGGCGTAGATCTCGGCCGCGCCGTCAAGTGGTTGGCTCATGGATGTGGGCACGGCCGGCTTCGCGCGGGCAGGCGTTGCGCTCTGGATCGACACCTCTATCAACTCCAGCTCGAGACGCTCCGCCCCCTCCGCCTCGCGGCGGATCGTCTCGGTCGGGCGGTGGCCGGCGGAGTCCGGCTCGATGTCGCACACGAGCAGCTCGTCAACGAAGGACGCCGCATGCGCGAGCACCTGGCCGTGCGGCCCGAAGACGACGCTGTTGCCGTCGAACACGAGCTCGTCCTGGCCCCCGACCGTGTTGACCCACGCGACGAACGCGCCGTAGTCGGCCGCGCGGTCGCCCACCATCGCCTCGCGCGGCGCCCGCTTGCCGGCGTGATAGGTGGACCCGTTGATGTTGATGAGCAACTCGGCCCCAAGATGCGCCTCCCACGCCATCGGTCCAGAGGGGAACCAGCAGTCCTCGCAAACCGACAGCCCGATCCGGACCCCGTCGAGCTCGATGATGGGGCAGCGGCGTCCCGGCTCGAAGTACCGCTTCTCGTCGAAGACCCCGTAGTTGGGTAGGAAGACCTTGTGGTAGATCGCTTTCACGACGCCGTCGTGCGCGAATGCCGCCGCGTTAAAGATCTCGCCCTCCTGGTCGACGAAACCGACAACCGCCGAGATGCCCTTGGTCGCGGACGCGATGAGGTCGAGCTGAGCGAGGTTGTCGCGCACGAACGACGGCTTGAGAACCAGGTCCTCCGGCGGGTAGCCGGTGACGGCCAGCTCGGGGAAGCACACGATGTCAGCGCCGAGGTCTCGCGCACGGCCGATCCAGTCGACGATCAGGCGGCGGTTGCCCTCAAGATCGCCCACCACCGGGTTGATCTGCGCCAGCGCAATCCTCACGATCTAATTTTGGCTCCCGGCGCTCCTTACCATTGGGATTGCTTGGTTTACTTCGAACGGCTTCGCGCGCTCGCGATCTCCCGCAACACGATGCTCTGCGTCGGCCTCGACCCCGATCCCGACCGGATCGGAGGCGGCGCCGCGGGTGCGCTGCGTCACTGCCGAGAGGTCATCCATCAGACCGAGGAGCACGCCTGCTGCTTCAAGCCGAACAGCGCCTTCTGGGAGCAGTACGGCCCCGACGGGTGGTCGGCGCTGATCGAGCTTCGGGAGGAGGCGCCCGACACTCCCTTCCTTTTCGACGGCAAGCGCGGCGACATGGGCAACACGATGCGGGCGTACGCTCGGGCGGTCTTCGAGACCCTCGCCATGGACGCAGCGACCGTCAACCCGTACCTCGGCTCGGACTCGCTCGAGGAGTTCGTCCGCTACGAGGACCGCGGTGTCTACGTGGTGTGCCGGACCTCCAACCCGGGCGCCTCCGACCTGCAGCACCTCGAAGCGGACGGGAGGCCGATCTACCGCCGGGTGGCGGAGCTCGCCGAAAGGATGAACTCGAGGGGCAACGTCGCGCTGGTGGTCGGCGCCACCGCGCCGGCGCAGGTCGCGGAGCTGCGGCAGGTGACCGCGCTGCCGTTTCTCATCCCGGGTGTCGGGGCGCAGGGCGGTGACCTCGAGGCTTCGGTGCGAGGCGCCTCGAACGGAGACCCCGCCTCATGCCTCATCTCGTCGAGCCGCAGCGTCCTCTACGCGGACAGCCCGGCGCGGGAGGCGGCCGCCTTGAAGGCGCGGATCAACGCGGCTGCCGGAGTCCGCCTGTGACCGAAACCAGGCACACGGCCAGGCTCGTCCTGACCGGCCACATCATCGATTCGATGACGCTGCCACAGGTGATGGACATGGTCATGGACCTGGGCGGCAACTTCACCATCGAGGAGCTGAAGGTGGGGCAGCACAAGACCGACACGTCGATCTGCCGCATGGAGGTGGTCGCCGGGTCGGCCGAGCTGCTCGACCGCATCGTTCGGCAGGCGCGCGCCCTCGGGGCGACGGCTGAGTCGGAAAAGCCGGTCTCCGTCCAGCGCGTCGAGCGAGAGGGGGTTTTTCCGGAAGGGTTCTACTCGACGAGCAACCTGCCAACCGAGGTGCTCGTGGGCAGCCGCTGGCTGCAGGTCGAGAACATCGAGATGGACGCCGCCATCGCCGTCGACGCGAAAGCGGGCCGCGCGTGGTGCATAGTCTTCCAGGGCGCCAAGCCGGGGATGGAGGTCGTCGTCGGATACGAGGGCGTGCGCGTGACTCCGCTGGAGAGGTCCAGGCACACCGAGATCTTCAGCTTCATGGGCAGCGAGGTCTCGGCGGAGAAGCCGAAGAAGGTCCTGATCGGCGGTATCGCCGACGAGATGCGCCAGGTGCGCGCCGCCGGGGGCCGCATCCTCGTGGTGGCCGGTCCCGCCGTGGTCCACACCGGCGCGGGCCGCTACCTCTCGCGCATGATCGAGCTCGGGTTCGTCCAGGTGCTGTTCGCCGGCAACGCGCTCGCGGTGCACGACGTCGAGTCGGCGCTGTTCGGCACGGCCCTTGGGATCAACGTGGAGAGCGGCCTGGCGATCGAGCATGGGCACGAGCACCACATGCGCGCCATCAACCGCGTCCGGGCCGCGGGCGGCCTGCGCCAGATGGTCGAGAGCGGCCAGCTCACGTCCGGCGTGATGAAGTCCGCGATCCAGCACGGTGTCGAGATCGTGCTGGCGGGGTCGGTCCGCGACGACGGCCCCCTGCCGGACGTCGTCACCGACATGGTGGAGGCGCAAAAGCGCATGCGGGCGGTGCTCGGCGGGGTGCGCGTCGCGTTGATGCTGTCGACGATGCTTCATTCGATCGCCACCGGCAACATGCTGCCGGCAGGTGTACGGACCGTGTGCGTCGACATCAACCCCGCTGTCGTGACCAAGCTCGCCGACCGCGGCAGCTGGCAATCGATCGGTTTGGTCACCGACGTGGAATCCTTCTTGCGCGAGCTGGCCCAAGTCGTGGAAACTGGTGCGCATGGGTAAAGGACGCGACAAGCAGGGCCGCGAGGCCAAGAAGAAGAAGAAGGTCAAGCTACCTGGGGGCGCGGTGGGCCCAGACGCCCAGTTCCGGCACCACTCGGTGGTGACGAGCCAGCCGCAGCCGCCGCCGAAATCGCCGGAGTAGCCGTCTAGGCCGGCACCGCGTCGTCGCGCCTGGGCCACATGCGCACGGCCATGGCCGCGAGCAGCAGGCCGAAGAGGCCTGCGAGGGCGCGCTGCGGAAGCCACAGCGCGAGCACGGCGCCGGCGAGCGCTCCTGGCACGCCGCCCAGCGACATCCATCCGGCAGCTCTGGAGTCCAGGTCGCCGCGGCGCTGGTGGGCTACGGCCCCGACGGCCGCCGTGGGTAGGATCGCGAGCAGGGAAGTTCCCTGCGCTACGCGCTGCCCGATGCCAAAGCCGAAGACCAGTGTGGGCACCAAAAGCACGCCGCCTCCCACGCCGGTGAGTCCGCTTATCGTGCCGATGACGGCTCCGCTCAAAACGAGCAAGGGGTACCCGACGGGACCAACGCCGGGTGCCGACGCTGCCTCCACGACGGTGTTGCTACCGACAATCGCGGTCCGCAGCTCGCTCAGGGCTGCCACGACCATCAGAGCCGCGAGGAGCATCTTGAGGATGCGCTCTGGGACTCTTGACGCCAATCCCGCGCCCAGGAGCGCACCGGCCGAGCTTCCGATCATCACGAAGACCGCCACGGGCAGGTCGAGCTGATGAGAGCGCCCGCCGAAGTAATAGACGCAGGCTCCGACGATCCCGATGGGCACGATGGCGGCAAGCGAAGTTCCGCTGGCTCGCCTCTGGGTCGTCTTGGCCCACAAGACCTGAAGCGGGACCATCAGGAATCCGCCCCCGACGCCGAGCAATCCGCCGGCCAGTCCGGCAGCCCCACCGATGGTCAGATCGCGGTATCGGTATCGGCCGGGCAGGCTATCGATGAGAGGATTTGCCACCCGTCACCAGCCACGCACGACCCATAGGTCGGTCACCCGCTTATCTTCGGCCCATTAGACTCGCGCGCAGTGGAAACCAACGGCGTGGGGCCCTTGCCGCTCGACGGCATTCGCATCCTGGACTTCACGCAGGCACTGGCCGGCCCGTACTGCACGATGCTCCTGGGAGACCTGGGCGCGGACGTCGTCAAGATCGAGCCGCCGCGCGGAGACCAGTCGAGGCACTGGGGACCGCCTTTTCTCAACGGCGAGTCCTCCTACTTCCTGTCGGTCAACCGGAACAAGCGCAGCGTCCTCGCAGACCTCAAAGACCCGCAGGGCCGGGCCGATGTGCTCGCCCTAGCGATGTCCAGCGACGTGGTGGTGGAGAACTTCAAGCCGGGCGTGATGGCTAGGCTTGGCCTGGACGCCGCGACGCTGCAGGAGAAAAAGCCTTCCATCGTGTACGCCTCGATCAGCGGATATGGTCAGAACCAGCCCACGCTGGCCGGCTACGACCAGATCGCCCAGGGCACGTCCGGAATGATGAGCGTCAACGCTCCACCGAATGCGCCGCCGACCAAGGTCGGGGTGCCGATCGGCGACATCGGGGCCGGGATGTTTGCCAGCCATGCGATCCTTGCGGCACTGGTCGAACGAGGCCGCACCAACAAGGGGCGGCGCCTCGACATTGCATTGAACGATTCCCTGCTCGCGCTCTTCACCTACCAGGCCGGGCGTCTATTCGCCACCGGCAAGGTCCCGAGCAGCGACGGAAACTACCATCCCTCGATCGCGCCGTACGGCACGTTTGCCGTGCGGGACGGCTTCATCAACCTGGCGGTGGCCACCGACGAGCAATTTCTTCGCCTGTGCAAGACGCTCGGAGCGAGCGAGCTTGCAGCGGACCCTCGCTTCGCCAACAACGCCGGACGCCTGGGGGCGCGCGACGATCTCGTCGAGCAGATCGAGAAGCGCCTAAAGACAGCGACTCGCGAAGAGTGGCTCGAACGGCTGCACCAGAACGGCCTCCCCGCCGGCCCGATATTCGACATCGCGGAGGCTTTTGCCAGCCCACTGGCCACCGAACGCGAGATGCGGATCGAGATCGAGCACCCGGTCGCCGGCAAGATCAGCCAGGTCGGCGCGCCCTGGAAGATCGACGGCCAGTCCAGCCCGGTCCGCCGGCCGCCGCCGACTCTCGGGCAGCACACCGGCGAGGTGCTGCGTGAATGGCTTGGTGACGCTCGTGGCTGAGGCGGGCGCGGACGAGCTGATCACCGGGCGGCAAGGCGCGGTGCGGTGGGTCACGTTCAACCGCCCTGAGGCGCGCAACGCCCTGACCTGGAACATGTACAGCCGGCTCATCGAGGTCTGCGAGCAGGTGAACGGGGAACGCGACGTTCGCGCCATGGTCCTGACGGGCGCCGGGGGGAAGGCATTTGTCGCGGGCACGGACATCTCACAGTTCCGCGACTTCAAGACCGCCGAGGACGCCCTCGAGTACGAGGCCCGCGGCAACCTGGTCATGACGGCGCTCGAGTCGGTCCGCGTGCCGACCATCGCCGCCATCGCAGGTTCGTGCACCGGAGCCGGCGCCGCCATCGCGGCGTGCTGCGACATCCGCATCGCCTCGCCGTCTGCCCGATATGGATTTCCCATCGCCCGCACGCTGGGCAACTGCCTTTCGATGCCCAACTACGCGAGGCTCTCGGCGCTCATCGGTTTTGCCCGTTTGAAGGACCTGATCATGCGGGCCCGCCTCATGGACGCCGTGGAGATGCTCGCGTGCGGGCTGCTGTCGGAGGTGACGGCCGATGAGGAGTCGCTGCCGGAGCGTGCGCAGGCGATGGCCGAAGAGGTCGCCGCCCATGCCCCGCTCACGTTGTGGGCGACCAAGCAGGCGTTGCGTCGCGTGAGAGACCGGCTCATCCCGGAGGGCGGCGACTCGGACCTGATCGTGGCCTGCTACACGTCGAGTGATTTCCACGAAGGCGTCGAGTCGTTCCTCGCCAAGCGCAAGCCGATCTGGACCGGCGAGTAGCAGACCGCAACTGTTCGGACTGAGCGGCCTCGACATCGCGGCGATCCTCGCTGCCGGGCTCGTGGCCGGCATGATCAACACGATCGTCGGGTCGGGCTCGCTGCTGACCTTCCCGGTGCTCCTGGCGGTGGGGTATTCGCCTTTCGTGGCCAACGTGACGAACACGGTGGGGATCGTGTTCGGCTCGGCCAGCGGCGTCGTGGGCTACCGCCGCGAGCTGGCGGGACAGGGCCAAAGGATCGCCGGTTTGGCCTTGCCGAGCGCCGGCGGCGCGCTTGTGGGCGCTGTGCTCCTGCTCGCCCTGCCCGAGACGGTCTTTCACCGGGTGGTCCCAGTGCTGGTCCTGTTCGCGGTGGGCCTGGTGATCGCGCAACCGCGCCTGTCGGCGCTCTTATCACGTCATCGCGACCATCCCTACAGCACGTGGGCGCTGCGCACCGGCGTGTTCCTCACTGCGGTGTACGGGGGCTACTTCGGCGCCGCGCAGGGAGTGATCCTGGTGGGCCTGATGGGGATCCTGCTCGACGACACCCTGCAGCGGATCAACGCGCTGAAGAACGTGGTCGCACTGATCGTCAACACGGTCGCCGCGCTGGTCTTCGTGCTGGTGGCCCACATCGCCTGGCCTGCCGCCGCGCTTTTGGCCGTCTCGAGCGTGGCCGGGGGCCAGGTGGGCGCGCAAGTGGGGAGGAGGCTGCCGCCGGCCGTCCTGCGGGGCGTCATCGTGGTCGCCGGCCTGGCGGCGGTGGTGAAGTTGCTGGCCTGAAACGGTCCAGATCGAGCGGGCGTTACGCGCTTGACACCGTGACCCGCCGCGGCGTAGCCTCCTGGGCAGAAACGGTACGTACGAGTACCAAAGCGTCGTTGGATCGAGGAATCAAGGGAGCACCGAATGGTTTCGTTTGAGCTGACCGACGAGCAACGCGAGATCCGCGACTGGGTCCACAGCTTCGCCGAAAAGGAGATCCGCCCGGTCGCCCACGAGTACGACGAGAAAGAGGAGTTTCCCTGGCCGGTGGTCAAAAAGGCCGCCGAGATGGGCCTCTACGGCGTCGATTTCCTCCAACAGACCTTTGGCGACAGCACCGGGATAATGCCTGCGCTCGTCGCCGAGGAGCTCACCTGGGGCTGCGCCGGCATCGCGCTGGCGATCCAGGGCACCGGGCTCCCGATCGCCGCCATCTTCTCCCAGGGCACGCCCGAGCAGATCGCGACCTGGATCCCGGCTTGCTACGGCAGCGTGGACAAGCCGGCCCTCGGGGCGTTTGCGGTCACCGAGCCGGACGCCGGCTCTGACGTCTCGTCGATGAAGACCCGGGCCATCCGCAAGAACGGCGACTGGGTCATCAACGGGCAGAAGGTGTTCATCACCAACGGCGGCATCGCCGACGTGCACGTGGTGGTCGCCGCAGTCGAGCCCGACCTGGGGACGCGCGGCCAGGCGAGCTTCGTGGTCGGGCCGGGAACCAAGGGCCTGCGCATGGGCAAGAAGGAAAAGAAGATGGGCATCCGGGCCTCGCACACCGCCGAGGTTTTGCTCGAGGACTGCACCATCCCCGCCGAGAACGTGCTGGGCGGTGTGGAGAAGCTGGAGGCCAGGCTGAAGCGGGCCCGCGAGGGCACCTCGCAGCGCGCGTCGGGCGCTCTCAAGACGTTCGAGCTGTCGCGCCCGATCGTCGGAGCGCAGGCGCTGGGCATCGCGCGGGCGGCGTTCGAGTTCGCCCTCCAGTACGCCAAGGAACGCAAGCAGTTCGGCCGCCCGCTGATCGAGAACCAGGCGATCGCGTTCATGCTCGCCGACATGGCCACCGAGATCGAAGCCACCCGCGCCCTCATCTGGCGTGCGCTGTGGGAAGGTCGCAGTGGCGGCGAGTTCAAGAAAGCCGAGGGCTCGATGGCCAAGCTGAAGGCAGGCGAGGTCGCGGTCAAGGTCACGGAGCAGGCGATCCAGATCTGCGGCGGATACGGCTACATTCGCGACTTCCCGGTCGAGAAGTGGCACCGCGACGCCAAGATCTACACGCTGTTCGAGGGGACGAGCGAGATCCAGCGGCTGGTCATCTCTCGGGCTCTCGCCAAGGACTAGGTGTCGGCAGCGGCGAGCGCGGCGGTCCAGCAGCGACGTGACGCGCGGGTCGAAAGGCGCCGCCGCCGGCTGGCCGAGTCCGCCCTCACGCTGTTTGCGACGCGGGGCTACAACGTCACCTCCGTCGATGACATCGTCGCCGGAGCGCGGGCGTCCAAGTCGGCTTTCTACGAGTTCTTCGAGTCCAAAGAGCACTGCTTCCGCGACCTGCTCGCCCAGGAAGGCGGCGCGCTGATCCACGACGTGCTGGCCAGCGCCGCCTCCGGTCGCGACCATCACGAACGGCTGAGGCTGGGGATCACGGCCTTCGTCCGGTCGTGCTTCGAACGCTCTTCGGTGGCGCGCCTGCTGATCGTGGAGTCGGTGGGTCTGAGCGCCGGGGTCGACCAGGTGCGCCACGAGCTCCAGGCGCAGTTTGCCGGCGCGGTGGCCGAGGAGATGCGCCACGCCAAGACCCATGACCCCTTCTACGCCGACAAGGATCCGCAGGTCTTCGGGCGGGCCGTGGTCGGGGCGGTCAGCGACGCAGTCGGCTATTTCCTGACCCACCCGGGATACGACGCCGATGCCCTGGCCGTGAGCCTTTGCCGCATCTTCGCCCCGTAGCAGGCGGAGCTCAGCCATGTCCAACCTGGCCCGGGTCCGGCGAATGTTCGACCACGACCCCGGCGCGTACCACCGCGGCATGACGTCGCGCTTCAGCGAGTGGATGCTTGGCGACGCGCGCCAGAAGGTGGGGGAGACCGTCCGGGGCCGCCGGGTGCTCGACATCGGGTTTGGGACCGGGCTGAGCCTGCCCCACTACCCGGCGACGGTCGAGATCACCGGGATAGACGCCAGCCTCGAAATGCTGCGGTTCGCCCGCTCCGAGTCGGCCAAGTCGGGCCGGCATGCGTCGTTGGCCGAGATGGACGCGGAGCACCTGGCGTTCGCCGACGGCACGTTCGACTCGGTGGCTTTCAATCTGTGCCTGTGCACCATCGGCGATCCCCAGCGCGCGGTGCGGGAGGCGATCCGCGTGGCCAAGCCCGGCGCGCCGATGGTCTTCCTGGAGCACGTTCGCAGCCACCTCCTGCCGGTGGCGGCCGTCCAGGAGGTCTTCAGCCCGCTCCTGGTCGCGCTCCAGGCCGACCACTTCAACCGCGACACGGCTCGGACGGCCAGGCGAGCCGGGGTGGAGATCGTTTCCATCGATCGCTGGTTCGCCGGCATCTTCAACCTGATCGTCGGGCGTGCCCCGGGAGGCGATCGGCCTTGACCGGCCGGGCCCCTCGGCACTTGTATCCCGAACAAGCGTTCGGCTACTATCAGGGGGCGAACATGCGTACCTTGAGCACCCAGGTCAAGTTGCGGCGTCTGATCCGGCTCTTCGACGAAGCCGTCGAGCGGCTGGTCAGCGAGCCTGCCGAGCGCCAGATGGCATCAGCCGTCGGCGCCAGGCTGCAGGAGCTGGCCGCCCAGGTCCGCGAGGCCTGGGAGCGCGAAAGCTTCACTGGGTCTCTGCCGGCGCCCCTGGGGCGCTACGTCCGCGACCAGCTGCGCACCGTCGAGCTGGCGATCGCCGGTCTGCCTCAGACGGGCGCCGACCTCGAGCTGCTCCGGCGGGACTTCGAAGGGGCTGCGCTGCCGCTCGAAGTCTTCCTGCGCGGCCTGGACACCGCGCCGGCGCTGCAGCGCTCGGCCTAGAAGGACCCGGCTCGTGAATTGGGCCAACCAGTGTCGAGAAGCTTGTCGAGCCCGCGGATCGCGCGACCAGGAACTCCAAATTCGACCAAATGCCGTAGCCTAAACGGCGTTGGCTATGTACCAACAAGCAGCTTGCATTAATCGATTGGCGACTCCAACAAGGGCCTGGGGCACGCTCCTTTGCCTGGCAACGGTTCTGGTGGCCTGTGGTCCGGGATTCGCACAACCAAAGACCGGCAGCCGAGCACACACGAGCTCTCCGTCTGCGCCCGAGTCCAATCCGACGGCCTCTGCTCCGTCGGCATGGACAGCCGTCTACATGGTCCAGATCCACCGGCCGTTCATTCTCGATCCGGGTTCCGCAACTTCGGGTCACATCGAGGCCGGTCCCGTGGATGTTCTCCATGTCGTTACCGTGTCCGACGGTGTTCCGACCGACCGGGTGGTCTATAGCTCCGACCAGTATCGGCAACTGCTCGCCGCCGGAAAGGGCTTTGCAGTCGAAATTGACGGGGTCAAGGCGGATGGCAGCGACACCTTGGCCGTCGTCGATCTTGCGACTGGAGCCAGTCGCTCTCTTGGGAGCATGAGCTCGCTTGGCATCGATGATTCGGGCCGTATCGGCGGCGTAGTCAGTCCGGATGGTTCGCGGGTTGCAATTGGGAGCAACCACAAGATCGTTCTCATCCCGCTTGCTTCAGGCCCGCAGAGCCTGCTCCTCGGGCCCGGCGATTCGGGGACATGGTTCATCCCTTTGCGATGGACATCGACAGGAATCTTGGTCGGAGAAGTCGGCTACGAAGGTCCCGGGTACGGGAGGCTAATTCGTGTCGATCCGGCCAACGGGAATCAGACGGTTGTCAGCCAGGCCCCGAACACTCAGTTGGTCGTTTCGCCGCAGGGCCAGTGGCTTGCCACAACCAAATACGTTGATCTTGGCGATGGGCCGTCCATTCAGTTCGCGTGGCAGAACACCTTGAATCTCACACCCGTACCCGGCGCCTCGTCGCGGATCGTATCCGAAAAGGACCGATGGTTTGTGCCTCTGGACGTGAGCGATGATGGCGAGTTGTTGTTCAGCTCTGATACCCAGACCGACAGCGCCGTAGCGCCCGATATGGGGATCCACCTTGCAGCCAACGGTCGCGTTGTCCAGCAGTTGTCTGAAAGCTCACGCGGGGAATATGGGGCCGCTTTCTATGGCGCTGCACGCCTGGTCGACCCGACGACCGCACTCATTGCCCGAATGCGAGGCGGCTTCGACGCGGAATCGAGCCTTGATGTCGAGCTGGTGCACATGTGCTTGGCTACATCAAGTGGCTGCCGCGTAACAACCACGACCGTGTCCTCAACGCCAGGGAGTTACGACACTTCAACTCACGCTTTCATGATCGCGCCAGGGACGAACTGACTGCTCGAAGGCATGCCAATTCATCTCGCGCCTCAACAAGAGAGCCTCTCGAAGTGCAATGCTGCCTATAACGGTCATTATCAGCAGCATCATGAAACGAAGGAGCTACGAGGAGATCCCCGCCGACCAGGACAGCCGGCAGCCCTCCCCATTGCTCCTGCGCGAGCAGGTACTCAGCCAACACCCGATGCCGTCCGACGTGCTCACGCTGAGACCGTACAGCCTCCTGGCGCTCCTGTGAACCCTGCAGCCAACACGGACGGTGCCACCAGCCATCCGAGAGCCGCAGCGCCGCTCCGTCGTCGCGCTCAACCACCCGACTACAACCAGCGCACACCCTGACGCCCCGGCCTGGGGCGATGGTCCCTCCCAACAGAGGAGCGGTACCCCGGGCCGAGGTCAGGCCCGACCGCTCCTCTGCCGGGTCCCCAGGGACGAGCTGGGGGGGCGGGCAAGACGGCCCAGCTCCCCCAGGTCGGGGCTCACCAGGTCCAGCGAACAGCCAACCATCCGTATTCAAAGTCGCCCTTCGGTAGTGTCCCCGGGCATGAAGTGCACTACCTACAAGGAGAGAAGGACGCGACCCCAATCCCCCCGGCCCTCGGCCGCCTCCCGGGCCGGGGCAAGCGCCGGGGTCCGGGGCCCCCGAGCACCCCATCTCCCCACGGACGCGCGCGCCCGGACCGGGGTCCTCTTCGTCGCGGGACGCTAGCGGATGCCGGTCATTATCACCAGCAACCTTTCTGAGCTGGGCCAGGATCGGTGACCCACTCTGTCACGTCTTATGCAGCGCGACAACCTGGCTAGTTCAGCTTCGGTTTGGCTTCCTGAGCGATGATCTCCGCTAATCGCGCCCGAGTGTCCGGACGAATTTCCTCGGTCGGATACACGTTTCGAAAGGCAAGCTCAGCCTGCTTCAGAGACTTGAGATTGAGCAAGCGGACCAAGAATCTCAAGTCGTTCCTATCACGGTCGTGGCGGTCGGCGAGGATCTTCATAGCTAGGAGGTACTCCGGCGAGCCCGCCATGACCCTCAGACCGGGCAAGTCGAGGACAGGCAGCGGCTTACGGTCCGGTCTGCCTATGAACTGCTTAACCGCATTGTTGAGCCACTCACTAGGTAGGTCCAGCTCTCTTCCCACTTGGGCCGCCGCTTTGAAGACCTCGTTCTTGCGCTTGAAGACCGCATCGACGTCGCGCGTAGCCGGCCGGGCCTTGAAGGCAAGTGCCATGGCGGCTCCGCCCACGACGAACAAGTCAGCTTTTAACTTGCTCGCTTCGAGGATCTCAGACAGGCGCTCGAGCGCTTGGAGGCTGTCCTTCCGGGACATTAGATTTCGCCCAGGCAGGGTCATGCCCGCTCCAGAGCTCTTTCAGAAATGAAGATTCCGCGCCGGCGAAAGGCGGCAGGGCTCTGCGCCACGGCGCTCGGCCGGGCACTCGGAACGTCTCCCTCAATCCACCATTTGGCGAGGAATCGATCGGAGTCTTCTACCCACGCTGGTACCGCAAGGCCCACTTCGTTAGCCAGGTACTCTGCGAGCGCGGCCAAGTAGGCGTCGAGGAGCGGGCTTCCGGTGTGATCGGGTCTGTCCCGTATTAGGGTACGTTGGGTATTGCGTCGCCTTGAGCGGAAATCGTCAATGAACTGGTAGATCAAGGCGGAGGCCATGCTGTCCATGGTCGCGCCGTTCGTGATTCGCAAGCCTTTGATGTGTTTAGCCAAATCGGGGAGCGCCTGCGGTGTTTCCTTTCGATCCCGACGCCGGATTTCTAGGTTGGACAACGCTCTGCGAAGGTCCCTGTATAGGGGCGAATCGAGGTTGGCCGAATAAACCCCATATTGGCCCTTGGATTCGCGCCGTACGACGCCCAGCTCAACAGCTCTTCCAAGTGCCCGATACAGGCTGTCGGGGTTCACTCGCGCTAAGGACCGGCTGAGGTCGCTCCAGCCAAATTTCTTTTTCGGATCGCCGAGCACGATCTCAAGTAGCTCAGGCAACACGTCTGAGCCAAACAGCAGATGTGCCTTGGGAGCTCTGGGCATGTTGGGAATCTTATGGCTTTGCCATAAGATTCACAAGTCACCTTTGCTCTTATGGCGCTCCCAGCACCCGCGATGTCAGCGGTGCGATGCAGCACCAAGGCAAACGCGTCTAAGGCTCCCTCGCCTCCCGATCAACCCCGGCCCAGAGCCCTGCGGAGCTGGTCTCGGGTAACGTTCCCCTCCGCGATCACCCGCCCGGCGAGCATGACGACAGGGACCCGCCAGTCGTATAGATCGTGAAGGCGGTCGTCGGAGTCGACGTCGGCGAGCTCAGGCTCCTCGCCAAGCTCGCGTAGAAGGCCGAGGGCTTCGTCACACAGGTGGCAGTTGCGGCGGGTGACCAGGACCAGGCTCACGACCGGCTATCCCTAGCCGGGCAGCTGCAGGGTCTGCCCCGCCTCGATGACCGGGCTGTGGAGGCCGTTGGCGCGCTCGATTTCGTCGACACGGATCCGCACATCATCCGACGGATAGCGGGCGGATGCGATCGACCACAGCGTGTCGCCCGGCTGGACCACCACCGTGGAAACCACCGGCGCCGAGCCACCATGCGCGACCACTGCCAGGCCCACCGTGGCTGCAAGCGTGAGCGCGATCACCACGACCAGGCGTCCGGCCGAGCGAGCGCCGGCGTCCTGGCGTCGCGACGCCATGGGTCTGATTCCGTAGCCTACCGCGTACATCTGTTCGTGGCGTACCATAACGAACGGGCGTTCGATTGTCAACCATACGAACAAAGGTTTGCGCTTGGAGACCCGAAGTGCTAGCATGGCCGCAACGTCCCAGTAAAGGTCCCCCACCAAGCAGTTGGAGAAGATCGAATTGACAGAGCAGCTCACCGAGAGGCAGTCCAAGATCCTCGACTACATCCGCTATGTGACCAAGGTCCGGAACTACCCCCCGAGCGTTCGTGAGATCGGGGAGGCGGTCGGCCTCAGCTCGAGCTCGACGGTCCACAACCACCTCAACCAGCTCGAGCGGCGCGGCCTGATCAAGCGCGACCCGAGCAAGTCGCGCACGGTGCAGCTGGTCCAGGACGCCGACGCCGACCAGATGCGCAGGAACGCCATCTCGGTGCCGGTGATCGGCAACGTCGCGGCCGGGGCTCCCATCCTGGCCGAGCAGAACATCGAGGAGCACGTCCTCCTCTCCTCCGACATGGCCCAGGAAGGCAACTTCCTCCTGCGCGTCCGGGGCGACAGCATGATCAACGCCGGGATCCTCGACGGCGACATGGTCCTCGTTCGGCCTCAGCACGAAGCGCCGACGGGAACGATCGTGGTCGCGCTGGTGGACGGCGACGCCACCGTCAAGAGATTCGAGCGCGGCAACGGGCACGTGCGGTTGGTCGCCGAGAACCCGTCCTACGAGCCGATCGTGACCAGCAACGTCAGCCTGGTCGGTGTCGTCCGAGGGGTGATCAGGCTCTTCCGGTAGCGGCAGCGAAGACCGCGAACCGGCCGGCGGCGTGCCGCGGCACCCAGCCCCAGGCCCGGGTGCCCGTCGCGACGTACTCCGTTCGATCCACCCCGCCGATCTTCCGCAACAACGCCAGCACGCTCTCGCTGCCGTACGGCACGAGAATGTCGAGCGCCACGACGTCGCCGCGGGTGGCCCGGTCCAGCGCAGCCATCAGCTCGGCCAGGCCCGTCTGCTGGGTGGCCGAGATGGCCACGGCCCCGGGGTATCTCCCCACCAGCGCGCCGACCGCGCGGCGCCGTGACGCCGGCCCGAGCAGGTCGACCTTGTTCAGCGCGACCACGCGCGGCTTGTCTGCGGCTCCGAGGTCCGCGAGCACCTTGTCGACCGTCTCGGCCTGCTCTTCGACGGCGTGAGAGCTCAGGTCGAGCACCTGCAGGATCACGTCCGCCTCGGTGACCTCTTCCAGGGTGGCCCGGAATGCCGCCACCAGGTCGGTCGGGAGCTTCTGGATGAAGCCGACGGTGTCGGTCAGGAGCAGACCGCGCCCGGCAGGCAGCTCTAGCTTGCGAGTCGTCGGGTCGAGCGTGGCGAACAGCTTCTGTTCGGCGCGGACCCCCGCGCCCGTGAGGGTGTTCAGCAGGGTCGACTTCCCGGCGTTGGTGTAGCCGACGATCGCCACGGTCTCCAGCTGCGCTCGCCGGCGCCCGGTGCGTTGCTGGTGCCTTTGCGTGCGGACCTGCTCGATCTCTCGCTCGAGGTCGCGCATCCTCTTGCGGATGCGCCTGCGCTCGACCTCGATCTGCTGCTCGCCGAAACCTCCGCGAGCGCCTACGCCCCCGCGACGTCCGCCGACCTGCCGGTCGTATGCGTATGCGCCGATGAGCCGCGGAAGCAGGTGGTGAAGGCGTGCGGCTTCGACCTGTAGGCGGCCCTCGTGGGTCCGAGCGTGCTGGGCGAAGATCTCGAGGATGATCTCGGTGCGGTCGAGGACCCTGGTCTTGAGCTCCAGCTCCAGGTTGCGCTGCTGGCGCGGGCTGAGGTCTTCGTTGCAGATGATCACGTCGAAGCCACCTTCCATCCGCATGTCTCGAAGGGCCTCGACCTTGCCCATCCCGATGAAGTGCGCCGAGTCGACCTCGCTACGTCTCTGGACGTCCGAGCCGACGACCTCCGCCCCGGCCGTCCTCGTCAGGTCGGCGAGCTCGGTCATCTGGTCTCGCACTGTCTCCGGGGTGTTGCCGGGAAGCAGCACGCCGACGAGATACGCCCGCTCGCGCGGGGTCCTGGTCGTGATCACTTGAAGGGGGCCCCCACGAAATCGCGGCGAAGCCTCGGATTTCGTGGGGATTTCAGAGCTTGAGCTTCCTCATGCGGGCCATCGCCTCCTCGAGCCGCGCGTCCGGCGCAGTCACCGAGAGCCGGAAATATCCCTCCCCATGCCGGCCGAATCCGACCCCTGGCGTGATGTTGACGCCCACCTCGTCCAGCACGTAGCTTGCAAACCCGATCGAGTCATAGCCCTTGGGAACCGGCGCCCATACATAGAAGGTCGCACGAGGGGGTTTGATGTTCCAGCCCAGGTCGTTGAGCGTGTCGGCGACCAGCCTGTGCCGGCGGGCATAGATCTCGCAGGCGGCGAACGTCTCAGTCTCGACTCCATTCATCGCCTCGATGGCGGCCCACTGCACAGCCTGGAAGATCCCCGAGTCGATGTTGGTCTTCAGCTGCCCGATGAGATGGATGAGGTCGGCCCGGCCGCAAACCCACCCGATGCGCCACCCCGTCATGTTGTAGGTCTTCGAAAGCGAGTGAAACTCAAGGCCGACATCCTTCGCTCCCGGGATCTCGAAGAGCGTCAGGGGCCGGTAGCCGTCGAACGCGATCTCGGAGTAAGGGGCGTCGTGGCAGAGCACGATGTCGTGCCGCCGGCAGAACTCGACCGCTCTCTCTAAGAACTCGCGGTCCGCGGTCGCTGCGGTCGGGTTGTTCGGGTAGTTCAGCCACATCAGCTTCGCCTTGCGCGCCACGTCTTGGGGGATGGCTTCCAGGTCTGGCAGCCAGTGGTTCTGCGCGGTGAGCGGCATGATGTACGGGTCGGCACCGGCCATCACCGCTCCGGTCACGTAGACGGTGTAGCCGGGATCGGGCGCAAGCACGATGTCGCCGGGATCGACGAGGGCCAGCGGCACGTGGCTGATCCCATCCTTGCTGCCGAGCGTCGGCAGGATCTCTGTCGCGGGGTCAAGTCTGACGCCCGAGCGATCCCGGTACCAGCCGGCGATGGATTCACGCAGCTCCGCGAGCCCGAAGTACGACGGGTAGCGGTGGTTGGCAGGGTCGGCCGCCGCCTCCTGCAGGACGCTGACGATTCGCTTGGGCGTCGGCAGGTCCGGGTCGCCGATGCCCAGCGATATCACGTCGACGCCGGCGCGCTTCTTCTCCTGCACCTTGCGGTCGATCTCGGCGAACAGGTACGGCGGGATGAGGCCGAGGCGCTTGGCTCCGGCCACGGCCTTGCTCACGTGGAATCCCTCACGTAATTGAGGATAGCGGCCAGCGGATCGGGCTCGATCTCGAACCACCTCACAGGGCCGTCCCGACGCCACCACCTGAGCTGACGGCGCGCGTACCGGCGGTTCGATCGCGCCATGACCATCGGCAGGTCGTCCAGTGTCACCTCACCGCGGATGTGGGCCAAAGCCTCGGCATAGCCGATGCCCGTGAGGACGGCGGCCGAGGGCGGCACGCCCGAGTCGAGAGCTGCCTTGGTCTCGGCCACCAGGCCTCGTTCGACCTGCCGGCGGCTGCGTTCCTCGAGTCGGCGGTCGATCACCTCGAGGTCGGCGGTCAACCCGATGCGCAGTGGCCTCCACGGCGGAGGCGTCCGCGTTCGCAGCCGGCGCAGCGGTGGCCCGGCGGCCTCCAGGATCTCGATCGCCCGGATCATCCGAACAGGGTTCTTCTCGTCGACACCCGGGTCAGGGTCGAGCGCCAGCATCCTCTCTCGCAACGCGCTCGCATCCATGCCCCCGAGCTCGGCCCGCAGGCTGGCGTCGGGTGGGATGCCCGCGAGGCTGAAACCTTCGCAAAGCGCGTCGACATAGAGCATGGTCCCGCCTTCGACGATGGCGAGCCGCCCACGGGCATGGATGCCGTCGATCGCGGCGCGCGCGCCTTCGACGAACTGGGCGGCGTTGAAGTCGCCGGCGGGATCGACGAAATCGATCATGTGGTACCGAACTCGCCGCCGCTGCTCAGGGCCGGGTTTGTTGGTGGCGATGTCGAGGCGCTGATAGACCTGCCTCGAATCGGCGACCACGATCTCTGCGTTGAGCTCGGCGGCCAGCTCGAACGCCAGCTGAGACTTTCCGATGCCGGTCGGGCCGACGATGACGGGGACGATCGCTATGGCCGGCTCATCCGAACGCGGTCAGTAATTACGCCGGAAATGGCGGGTCAGCTCCTGCCACTCGACGAGAAGCCGGGTCGGCCGTCCGTGCGGGCAGGTCACGGATTCGGTCGCCTCCTCCAGGTCGGCCAGCAGTCGCCGCTGCTCGGAGATGTCGAGGACGTCGCCAAACCGCACAGCCGAGTGGCATGCGAGCGCCGCGGCCGCCTTCTCCATCGCCCCGTCACCGCGGCTCTCTGCCAGTGCCGCCAGGGTCTCCTGGATGGCGGCGGTCGCCCGGCCTGCAGGCATCTCCGCCGGCACCGCGGTGATCCGGACGCTGCGAGGCCCGAACTCCTCGTACTCGAGCCCCAGGCTCGCCAGGTCTGCTTTGTGGTCAGCCGCCGCCGCGATGAGCGCGGGCTCGACGTCGACGGCTTGTGGGATCAGGAGCGGCTGGCTGGCGCCTCGCCCATCACGCATCCGCTCCAGGAAGCGGTTGTAGAGGACCCGCTCGTGGGCGGCGTGCTGATCCACGAGCACCAGGCCGTGGGGGCCTTCGGCCACCAGGTAACCGGGGCCCACCTGGCCGATCGGGCGCAGCACCGACCCGCCCGCCGCATGGCCGTTGGGCTGGACCGCCGGGAGGACAGACGCCCCTTCGTGCAGCGTCATCTGGGGCCCCGCCGTGGCGATGACGGCCGCTGCCGGCTCGAGCACCCGGTATCGAAACGGCTCGCTGCCGTTGAGGGCGGCGCGGACCGCACGCTGCAGCGCCCCGAAGACGGCCCCCTCGTCGCGAAAGCGGACCTCTTTCTTGGCGGGGTGCACGTTGATGTCTACCAGCTCGGGGTCGATTCCGATGTCGATCACCGCCATTGGGTGGCGTCCCCCCTCGAGGCGACCCTGGTAGCACTCCTCCAGCGCGTACATGAGCGATCTCGCGCTGATCGGCCGCCCGTTCACCGCTAGGACCATGCCATCACGACTGCCCCGGCTCAAGCGCGGCTGGCTGACCATCCCCACTATGAGCGGCATTCCGACGATCTCGAGGAACTCGGCCGCCACGTGAGCGCCGTAGACGGCGCTGATGGCTCGCCGGCGGTCGCCGTCGCCACTGGTGCTCACGGCCGCCCTGCTGTCGACGGTGAGGTGGAACCGCACGTGCGGGTGCAGCAGCGCGAACGAGCCCACCACCTCTTTGATGGCGGCGGTCTCGGTCGCGTCGCTCTTCAGGAACTTCAAGCGCGCCGGGACGTTGCCGAAAAGATCCCTGACCTCGATCGCGACCCCTGGCAGCAGTGGCCCGGCACCCTGCTCCACCAGCTCGCCGCCGCGGACGCGAATCACCCCACCTCCGCTCGCACACTCGACGTCGGAGACCGCGGCGATGCTCGCCAGCGCCTCGCCGCGAAAGCCGAAGCTGTGAATCGCGGCGAGGTCGGCCAGCTTCGAAAGCTTGCTGGTCGAATGGCGGATGAACGCCATCGCCAGCTCGTCCGCCGGGATCCCGGAGCCGTCGTCGACGACGCGGATGGACGTCTTGCCCGCGCCTCGCACGTCGATCGTGATGCGCCGCGCGCCCGCGTCGAGAGCATTCTCCACGAGCTCCTTGACCACCGATGCGGGGCGCTCGATGACCTCGCCGGCTGCGATCGCATCCGCGACTTCCGGTGACAGAAGACGGATGGGGTGGGTCACGAGGTCAGCTTGGCCCTTAGCTGGTACAGCTTCTGCAGCGCCTCGAGAGGGCTCAGCGAGTCCGGCTCGATCTCCTCCAGCTCCTTGCGCAGCGGGTCCGGCGCGATCTCCATCGGCAGGCCCAGCTGAAGCTCGGGCGGCTCGAGGGGCCGCTGGCGCTCCAGCTCGCCGAGCACCTGGCGCGCGCGCGCGATGACGGCCGAGGGCAGGCCGGCGACCGCCGCGACGTGGATGCCGTACGAGCGATCGGCGCCGCCCGGTACGACGCGGTGCAGGAACTTGACGCTCTCGCCCTCCTCCAGCACCTCGACGCGCTGGTTGCGCACGCGGGGCAGCGTCTCGGCGAGCGCGGTCAGCTCGTGATAATGAGTCGCAAACAGCGTGCGGCAGCCAAGCTTGGGAGAGTCATGGATGTGCTCTACCACCGCCTGCGCGATCGACAGCCCGTCGTAGGTCGATGTCCCCCTCCCCACCTCGTCGAGGATGACGAGGGAGCTTCGCGTGGCGTGGTTCAGGATGTACGCGGTCTCGGTCATCTCGACCATGAACGTCGACATGCCGGCGCTGATGTCGTCATGCGCGCCGACGCGCGTGAAGATTCGGTCCGCCAGTCCAACCACCGCCCGCTCCGCGGGCACGAAGCTCCCGCACTGCGCCAGGAGCACGATGACCGCCGCCTGCCGCAGGTAGGTCGACTTGCCGGCCATGTTCGGTCCGGTGAGGATGATGATCTGCTCGCCGTCCGGGTCGAGCTCGAGGTCGTTGGCGACGAACAGCCCGGCGGGGAGCCCCTGCTCCACAAGGGGATGGCGCCCGTTGGTGACGCTCAGGCGTAAACCGGCGTTGACCTCGGGCCTGCTCCAGCCGTGCTCTGAGGCCGAGCTCGCGAGGCTGAGAAGCGCGTCGGCCATACCGATCGACTGGGCCGTGGAGCGAAGGATGGGGGCTGACTCCGCCACCGCCGCCCCGAGAGCCTGTAGGATCTCGACCTCGCGCGCCGACATGCGCTCCTGCGCGCTGAGGACGACGGCCTCCTTTTCCTTGAGCTCCGGCGTGACATAGCGCTCGGCGCCGGTGAGCGTCTGCTTGCGCACGTACTCCGCGGGCAGCTCGGTGGTGTTGGCGTGGCTGACCTCGATGTAATAGCCGAACACCTTGTTGAATCCCACCTTCAACGCGCGAATGCCCGTCCGCCGCCGTTCCGATGCCTCGAGCCTGGAAATCCACTCCCGGGCGCTGCGCGATGCCTCGGAGATTCCGTCGAGGTCTGCGTCATACCCGGGCCTGATCGCGCCGCCGTCGCGCATCGTCGCGGGAGGGTCCTCGACCAGTGCCTTGGCCAGCTGCTCGGCGAGCCTCGGCGCGGACCTCACCTGACCTGCGAGCTCTTTTGTCACCAGGGCCTGGAACATCGCCAGGGCGTCCTGGACTGAGGGGATCGCCTCCAGGGAACGGCGCAGAGCGACGAGCTCGCGCGCCGATGCATGTCCCTGCGCCGACCGGGTCACCAACCTTTCGAGGTCCCCGACGGGTTTCAGGGACGCCTCGAGGCGGTCACGCAGCGGCGGAGCGGTAAGCATGTCGTCCACCGCGGCCAGGCGCAGCTCGATCGACTCCGCATCCCGCATTGGAGCTCCAAGCCATGCGCGGAGCTGGCGGGCGCCGATCGCCGTCCGCGTCCGGTCGACCAGCCCGATCAGCGCCGGAAGCTCGAGGTTTCGCACCGTCGCCGAATCGAGTGGCATCGTGGCGTCCGGGAAGTAGGTGCTGACCGTGAACGACCCGGGGCCGACCCGCGCCTGGTTCTGCTTCAGGTAGTCGAGGATGACTCCGGCGGCGCCCACCGCCAGCGGGGCGTCGCCGGCGCCCACCGACGCGGGGAACGCGATCCCGAGGACGTCGCGCAGGCGCTGCTGGCCGCGAACCGGGTCGAACCGGTACTCCTCTGTTTGGGGGGGCGCAAGCAGCTCCGCCGGCGCCAGGCGCTCGAGCTCGGACCGCAGCCGGTCCGCGGGTAGCTGGCAGAGCAGGAGGTCGCCGGTGGACACCTCGCAGGCGGCAAGCCCGGACTGCGCTCCCCTGGTCCAGGCCGCGACGAGGTAGTTGGGCCGCGCCGGGTCGAGATACGCGTCTTCGACCACCGTCCCAGGCGTCAGCACGCGGGTGACGTCTCTTTTCACGATCCTGTTCTTCGATGCAGCTTCCACCTGGTCGCAGATCACGACCTTGTGGCCGGCTCGCAGCAGCCGCCCGACGTAGGTCTGCCATGCGTGGTGCGGCACTCCGCACATC
>DATKSS010000108.1:0-14506 GCA_035531515.1 Candidatus Dormiibacterota bacterium
GTCGTCGATTCGCGCAACGTGCCAAGGCGCGTGTACGCGGTTCCGCTGTCGACCGGTTCTGGCCCGACGGACGCGATTGTGGTCAGCCGCTCGGTGGGCGAGATGCTGGCAGCTCAGCGCCGCACATTCTTGATTTTGTTCGTTGTCTCGGCGGCGCTGCTCGTGATAGGGGGGGCGCTCTCTTACTGGCTGGCGGGACGCGCCCTGCGGCCGGTCCGCACGATTGCCGGACTCGCCCGCTCCATCAGCGAGCACGACCTGCATCGTCGGGTCGAGGTGAAAGTACCTCCGGACGAGTTGGGCGAGCTGGTCGACACCTTCAACGCCATGCTGGCCCGGCTCGAAGCCGGTTTCATCAGCATGGGCAGGTTCACGGCCGATGCTTCCCACGAGCTTCGAGCTCCGCTGGCCCTCATGCGCCTCCAGCTGGAAGGCGCGCTCAGTCGGAGCCGGAGCCGCGACGACTACAAGCAAACGCTCGAGTCACTGCTGGTAGAGGTCGAGCACCTGAGCCGGCTGGCTGACCAGCTGCTCATCCTCGCCAGGGCGGATGCGGGTGCGCTCCTGCCGGCCAAGGAACCCGTCGACGTGGCGGACTTCCTCCACGAGACCGCCGCCCGCTGGGAGGGCATCGCGGTCGAGCGCGGGACCCGGCTTGAGGTCAGCGCGCCGAGCTCGGGCCGCATGGGCGCCGATCCCGCGCTGCTGCGCAGGGTGCTCGACAACCTGATCGAAAACGCCCTCCGGCACACCGCCAAGGGAACCGCGATGGTGCTGCGGGGTTACGCCGCCGACGGGGGATGGAATCTTGAAGTGGCCGATCAGGGGCCTGGCGTGGCGCCAGAAGATCGCGCGCGCCTGTTCACTCGATTTGCGCGGACTGACAGCGCGCGATCCTCTGAGAACGGCGGTGCAGGGCTCGGCCTGGCGCTGAGCGCCGCGATCGCCCGTGCCCATGGCGGAACGCTCGACCTGGTGGCGAATGGGGCACCCGGCGCAAACTTCAGGCTCCACATACCCGACAGTACGTCCGCGCAGCACTGAAGCCGAAGGGCCCGCTGAACACGGGTCAGGACGTGGGCCTACACCTTCACCTAGACCACCATCGGACTCCTCCACAGTCATCGCCCACTGGTACGTTCACGAATCGGACCAACTGCTCCTGGCGGTCCGAGTGCCGGCGCCACCAGCCCCAAGTCGGGCGAACCATCCGCCCAAGCCCACCTAAACCATTCCGCCGCAAGTTGTCGCTCTGGGTTTAGAACTCGTTTAGAAGCGACGGCCAGACTGGCCGCCAATGGCTCTCATCACCTCCATGCGATCGACCATTACCGGCCTCGTGGTCGTCAGCTTGCTTGCTCTCGCCGGTTGCAGCGCTACCAGCGGCGCTCCTCCTGCTCAGGGGGGCGCGCCAGCGGGGGCCGACGCTCAGGGGGGTGCGCCCGCGGGTGGCGAAGGTGCAGTACCGGGCGGCGAGGCCGCCTCCGTCGCTTATGTCGACTCTCGGTACCACTACCGGATCGACTCTCCCGGGCGCATGACCGCCAACCCCGACGGCACGGCCAGCTTCATCGGGCCCTCCGAGCGCCTGGAGGTCTCCGTCACCTCGGGCGCCAGGGCGGCGGACCTGAATGCGCTGGCGCGAGCTGACGCCAAGTCAATGGCGGCGTCACTGGCCGGTTTCCATGAGCTTTCGAGTCCATCCACCTTGACACTCGGTGGGTACCACACGACCAAGTTCAGCTTTAGCTGGAACGCCGGGACCAGCGCGGTGACCGGTAAGGCGGTGCAGCTCACCAGCGTTCGCTACTACGTACCCAAAGGCGATGGGACGGTGGCCGTGATCACCTATGGCGTCGTCTCCAACCAGTTCGATCCACAGGGCGCCGACGACCAGGCGAGCACCTTCAAATGGCTGTAGATCTCAAGCCGGTGCCAGTATCGGAACCAGTCGCACTCGTGCAGGTGCGCGAGGTTTTCAAGATATACAAGGAAGGGCAGATCGAGACCGTGGCCCTGCGCGGCGCGAGTCTTGATTTGCCCCGCGGTCTTCTCATCAGCCTGGTCGGACCCTCGGGAAGCGGCAAGTCCACCCTGATCTCACTCCTGGCCGGTCTGGCCCTGCCCAGTGCGGGGCAGATTGTGATCGGTGGCCAGGACGTCACCCGGCTGGACGAGGGTGAGCGCGCCCGGCTTCGCGCGGAGCGCATCGGCCTGGTCTTTCAAAGCGGCAACCTGATCTCATTCTTGACCGCGCTCGAGAACGTCGAGCTGGCGATGCGGATGCGGGGCCGCGCACGTTCCGCCAGACGGGGACGGGCGCGGGAGCTGCTCGGCGAGGTCGGCCTCAGTCAGCGCCTCCACCACCGCCCACGCCAGTTGTCGGGAGGTGAGGTCCAGCGCGTCGCAGTCGCGGTGGCCTTGTCCAACGAGCCTGAGTTGCTGCTCGCCGACGAGCTGACCGGCGAGCTGGACTCAGCCACCACCGAGCAGGTCATGGGCGTCCTCGCCGAAGTCTGGCGGCAGCGCCGGCTGACCATCCTGCTGGTGACCCACAACCTCGAGTTGGCGGCGCGCGCCGACCACCGACTGCGCCTGATCGACGGACTGGTGGTGCAGTCATGAGCGGAGGGGTCGGCATTCGCATGGTCGACGTGGCCAAGTACTACCGGACCGCCGCCGGGCAGGTGCAGGCGGTCGCAGGCGTCGACCTGGAGGTTGAGGCGGGCACAAGCGTTGCCATCGTCGGCCCCAGCGGTTGTGGCAAGTCGACCCTGCTCGGTCTCCTTGGCGGGCTCGAGAAGCCGACGCGGGGCGAGATCTGGCTCGGCGAGGTCGAGGTCGCACGGCTTTCGGAGGCCGGACGCGCGCGACTGCGGCGAGACGAGATCGGCTTCGTGTTCCAGTCCTACGACCTGCTGCCATTCCTGAGTGCCTATGAGAACATCAGCTTCCAGCTCGCGTTGCGTGGCGCGCCGGACGGTGAGCGCGGCTGCAAGGAACTGCTCGACGGCTTGGGGCTGGCTGAGCATGCAGACAAACTGCCTGATCAGCTTTCGGGTGGGCAGCGCCAGCGGGTGGGTATCGCCCGCGCCCTGGTCCACCGGCCGCGGCTGATCCTGGCCGACGAGCCGACCGGAGAGTTGGACAGCCAGTCCGCGGCTTCGGCCATGGATCTCCTAATCGACGCCCAGCGCGCGATCGGGGCCACCATGGTAGTCGTCACCCACGACATGGGGGTGGCGGGTAGGCTCGACCGCATCGTCCGCCTCAGGGACGGACGGGTCGCTCTGGAACACGCCGTTGCTTAGCTTCACCTTACGGGACCTGCTGCGCAATCCCCGCCGGACCCTGGCCTCGGTCACCGGCGTCGCATTGGCGGTGGGGCTTTTCTCAGGTATCGTGTTCTTCGTCGACAGCTCGGCGGCGACCATGACCCAGCGAGCCGTAGCTCCGGTCGCCATCGACATGCAGGCCGGCGTGACATCACCGCTGGCCTCGCCGCTGGCGTTGACCGAGGCGGTCACTGGTCCAGCGTCGCTCGCGGTCGGACAGACAGCCACGGTGACCCTGACTCTCGTCAACACTGGCAATCAGCCAGCCACCGCGTTGCTTTTCAAAGACGCACCACCGACCCCGCTGACCTATATGCCCGGCTCCACCACCCTGAATGGAAAGCCGGTTTCCGACGTGGCACGGGTGAACCCGGATGACGGTACTGTCTCGGTGGCAAGCCCATTGATCGGCGGGCTCAAGGCCGGTGATCTGGCTCCACGGGGCACCTCGACCGTGACCTACCAGGCGCGGGCCAGCGCCGCCGTGGCGTCCCTGCCGGCGCTCGCTCTCCAGGGTAGTGTCTCCAGCCGCGAGGAGCTGGCGCCGGTGGCTGCCAACTCCGCCGCAGCCTTGAACCTGTCCGACCTGGCGTCCCAGATCGCCCTGCTGCCGGGAGTGTCGGGGGTAGACCCGTTGGGCTCGCTCGACCTCGCCCCGGGCTCCCTCAAGGCCGGCACCCTGGCCGTCAACCAGCCTCTGCGGGTCTTCGCCTTCGACCCCGCTTACCCGACCCACTATCCGATGGTGCGCATCACCGCCGGCTCCTATTCGCTCGGCTCGGTGCTGCTCAGCCCGGACGCCGCCAAGGCGCTCGGAGTGGGGCCGGGCGGTGCGATCAGCCTGAGCGTGCCCGGGCGCCTGCAGCCCATCCCGCTGAAGGTGGGCGGGGTGGCCGATTTCTCGCGAGCCGACGCCCTCTTCGCGAGTCGCTCCGGCGACAACCAGGGCGAGTTCGTTCAGGTCCCCAACGTCGTCGTCGTCGGGATGGACCTCTTCGCCAACACCATCCTGCCCGCTCTGCGTGTGGACGCCGCCTCCCCGAGCCCCCTCCTCAAGACCTCGCCCGCGCTCGAGCTGGATGTCAGTGTCAACCGTTCCCGCCTGGCCTCAGACCCGAGCACGGCATCCGTCTTCACCCAAGGCCTGAAGCGTTCGATCGAGCGGGCAGCGCCGGGCCAGGTCGCAGTCATCGATAACCTGTCCGACGCCATCAACGCGGCCAAGGGCGACGCCATCCTGGCCAAGATCCTGTTCCTCTTCCTGGGCCTGCCGGGGGTGCTCCTCGCCGCCTACCTCTCGCGCTACGCCGGCGGTCTCCTGGCTCAGGCACAAAGACGCGAGCGGGCGACGTTGCGGACCCGCGGAGCACAGCCCGCCCAGCTCATCCGCGCGCTCACCTACAACACCATCTTCGTGGCGGTTTTGGGGTCGCTGCTTGGCCTCGGCCTGGGCCTCGGCGCTGTCTTTCTTATCTTCGGCGGCGCTTCGCTCGCCAGCGCGGCCCCCAGCAGCTTCATGCTCTCGGCCCTGCTCTCGGTCGCCGCCGGCCTTATCACCACCGGACTTGCGCTCTATCTGCCCGGGCTGCGCTCGCTCCGCCGGGAGGCGGGCGAGGAACGGCGCGAAATGGAGGCCGCGCCGGCCGCGCCGGCCTGGCTACGCCTGCGGCTGGATCTCGCCTTCCTCGCCGCGGCTGCCATCGTCGGGGCGATTACCTACTTGTCCGGCGGCTTCAAGCCGACGCCGGCCGAAGGGCAGAGCGTCTCCCTCTCCTTCTATACCCTGCTCGCTCCCCTGCTGGGCTGGGTGGGAGCCACCTTGCTGGCCGTCCGGCTCATTCTCTTCGTGGCGGCGCGCGCGCCCGACCGGCGCACGGGGAGATTTGGCGGGCTTACGGCCGGCACGCTCGGCCGGAGTTTGAAGCGCCGGTCCAGCTCGATCGCCTCCGGCATCATCGCCATCAGCCTGGCGGTCGCTTTCGGTTCCAGCCTGGCCATCTTCGTGGCAACCTACCAGGCCGAAAAGCAGGCGGACGCCCGCTTCGTGGTCGGCTCCGACCTGCGGGTCACCGCCAGCGCCCTGAGCCCGCAGCCAGCCGGCTTTGCCTCTCAGCTCCAGGTCCCCGGCGTCAGCGCTGTGACCGCTGTAGCTCAGACGTCGAATGCCCTGGTCGGCACGGACAAGCGCGCCCTGGTGGCGATTGATGCCGCCAACTTCCAGAGCGTGGCTTCGATGCCCGACTCATTTTTCGCGGGCACCACAGCCAGCAGGGCGATGGCCGCTCTCAGGTCCGACCCGGCGGGCCTTTTGGTCTCGGCCGAATTGGCCAGGACTTTCAACGTTCAAACCGGCGATCTGGTCAAGGTCCAGCTCGCCGATCGATCCGGAAAGCTCGTGCCGGTCACGTTCCACGCCGTCGGTGTCTTCAAGAGCTTTTCCGGCTTCCCGCAGGGCGTCGACCTGGTCGCCAACCTCGCCTTTTACCAAAGTGCTACCGGATCGAGCAGCGTCGACTTCTTCCTGCTCAGGGCAGCTGACCCCAGCCAGGCGTCGGTTGAGAGAGCCGCAGCCCTGCTCAGGGCAGGACCTGGCCAGAGGACTCCGCTGCTTGTAGACACCACGGCCAGCGCCATCAACAAGGACCAGTCCACCCTGGCAGCGCTCAACCTGCGCGGCCTGGGCAGCCTGGAGTCGGTCTACACGGTCCTGATCAGTGCCGCGGGCATCGCCATCTTCGTCTTCGGGCTGCTGCTCCAGCGCCGCAAGGAGTACGTCACCATGCGCGCGCTCGGAATCCGCTTCGGCCAGCTGCGCTCCCTGGTTCTGGGCGAGGCCGGGTTGGTGGCCGTCCTGAGCTTGGTCGTCGGCGGGCTGGTCGGCACCGCCATGGCCTACATGTTCGTCCAGATCCTCGGCTCGCTGTTCACGATCCCGCCCGCCTCCCTGACCTTCCCCGCCCAGCAGCTGGCTGTGCTCGCCGTCATGGTCTTGGCCGGCATGGGTCTGTCCGGCCTGCTCGCCGCTCGCTCCCTCGGACGTCTGAGCCCGGTCGAGCTACTGCGCGAGGAGTAGTCGTGTCCGCAACGAGCAGTCACGCCGGGGCGCCGGCTGACTCCCGGATCCGCGGGCTCCGGATCGCAGTCATCGCCGCGCTCATCGCTGCAGGGATCGTGGTGTTGGCGATTCTTCAGGGCGACGTGCCCGACGTCGTGAGTGTGGGCACGCGCTGGATCGGCCACATCCTCCATCGCTACACCTACCTGGCCAGCTACGGCCTCCTTTACATCGAGGAGTCGGGCATCCCGCTGCCGGCGCCAGGCGACATCTTCGTCATGTACGTGGGCGCGCATGTTCCCCGCAACCTTGCTTCCTGGCTCATCGCGTGGCTTGGGTTGGTCGGCGTGGTCGTCCTCGGGGCGACCAACCTCTTCTACATCTCAAGGAGGTTCGGCGGGCGCCTTGTCGAGGGACGCTTCGCACACCTGATCCACCTCAGTCCTGAGCGGTGGGATCGTGCTGAGCGGTGGTTTGAGCGCTACGGCGCGATCGCCATCATCTTCGGCCGGCACATCCCCGGCTTCCGGGTTCCGATTACCGTCGCGGCCGGTGTGTTTCGGGTCGGCTATCCAGTGTTTGCCGCCAGCGTCGCAGTGTCGACGGCGATCTGGGCGGGCGTGGTGATGGTGATTGGAGTCAACTTTGGGCCTCGCCTGGAGGCATTCTTGCGTCTCCATCGCGAGACCTACTGGCTCTGGGCCGCCGTCGTCGTGGTGATGGTCATCCTCATGCTCCGCCGGCACGCCACCGTGCGGACCGGTTCGGAAACTACGTGAGCAGATATGTCCTCGGGCCGACCGCCCGTCTTGGCGCATCGGCGCTCATCGTCACGCTGCTCACCGGCTGGGCTTGGTCCGATGCCCCCGATCAGCATCGCGCGACCGGCGTGCTTGCCCGCTCGGTCACCCAGCCATACCAAGGCCATGGCGGCTTGAACACGGACCGGCCAAGGCGCGCCACGCCCACACCGGACCCAGGGCTGGCCTCAGTCGGCCCGGCAGCACCGATGGACAACTCCAACCGTGACGGCATCGGCAGAATGGCACCCCACCTGAGCGCCTTCGAGCCTTCGGGCACTGGAGTTCCCGTCAACGCCGCCATGGTCATGTCCTTCAGCCAGCCCATGGCGCGTGCCAGCGTCGAGCGTTCGTTTGCCATCCGGCCACAGGTGGAGGGCAGGCTGACTTGGGCGGACGACTTCACGCTTCGCTTCGAGCCCTTCCGGCTGGCGCACGGTGCTACTTACGAGGTCCAGGTGCGCGGCCGCTCCGTCCGCGGCTTGCTCCTGGCCGGGCAGCGGCAGTGGCGCTTCACCACCGTGGCCGGGCCCCCGCTCGTCCTCCCGCCCGGCCCGAGCGCGATCAGGGTGCCGATCCTCATGTACCACTACATCCGCGTCAACCCGGATCCCGGGGATCGACTCGGTTTCGCGCTCTCGGTCACACCTTCCGACTTCGCGACCCAGATGGACTGGCTGGCGCGCAACGGCTACCACCCCATCACCACAGAAGACCTCTACGCCTACCTCAGCGGGGCTCGTGGGCTGCCCAGCCGGCCGGTCATCCTCTCCTTCGACGACGGCTATGGGGACTTCTTCACTACCGCTCTGCCCATCCTGCGCAGCCACGACTTCACGGCGGTGTCTTACGTCGTCTCCGGGTTCGTCGGACAGCCCCGCTACATGACCGCAGCCCAGATCTTTGAGGCGAACCGCGCGGGCATCGAGATCGGGTCGCACACCGTCAATCACGTCAATCTGACCCGGCAGTCACCCAACAGCATGGGCTACCAGGTGGCAGCGTCCAAGCAGGCCCTGGAGCAGCTTCTCGGACATCCGGTGATTTCCTTCTGTTATCCGAGCGGCCGCTTCAACTCCAGCGTGGTCTCAGCCGTGGCGGCGGCCGGTTACCACGACGCGACAACCACCAGGTTCGGTTCTGCGCACACCCTGGCCGACCGCTACACCTGGGGCCGAGTGCGCGTCGGCGGCGGCGAGAGCCTGGAACAATTCGCTGCCACCTTACTCAGCGCTTCCTAGGCATGTCTGAGTCGGGCATCGGGTCCGTCAGCGGCTTCGCTCGCACGACGATATCCCGCTACCGCGAGGCGCCGCGGGGGTACCTTCGTGAAGGGTCCGGGTTGCCAGGCTTGGCCTGTCGATCGGCTGAACTCCTCGTGTGTTTTGAACAGTCTTTGACGCCAGCGCCGTTACACGAGTCAGAGGTCTGATGACGAGCACCCAAGAAGAGATCACAGCGACGTCCCGGGAGGGATTGTTGTCGTTACGGGGTCCGGCCAGCTCCCCAGTTACTCGAAGCCGGCATGGCTGGTAAGGAGCCTTCGATGGCCAAGGTCCGGGTGTTCGTTAGCTTCGACTACGACCATGACGAAGACCTCAAGACGTTACTGCTCGGTCAGGCGAGGAACGAGGATTCGCCTTTCATCGTCACCGGTTGGTCTCTGGAGGAAGCATCCGGCGCCGGGGAGGAAGAGGCTCGTGCGTGCATCATGCGGGCAGATCAGGTGATCGTGCTCTGTGGCAAGCACACCGACTCAGGTACTGCCGTCAATGCGGAGATTGCGATTGCCCTTAACGAGAACAAGCCCTACTTCTTGCTGACTGGCCGGGCTATCGGAGGCAACAAAAAGCCGACAGCGGCGCTCGCCACAGACAAGCTCTACCACTGGACGTGGGACATCCTCAAGCAGCTCATCGCCGGAGCACGCTGAACTCAGAGGTTATCAGAGGTTAAATGTTGGCCATCACCGCCTTCAGCTCCCAACACGCGCGGGTCAGCAGCCACCCGCCGTGCCGGCATGGTCGGTGCCCTGGCCAGTGCCCTTGCGGAGCTGCGCCCGTTCAAGCCCGGAAGGCTGACCATGGTGAAGGAGGGCA
The DNA here is from genome assembly GCA_035531515.1 of Candidatus Dormiibacterota bacterium. Lineage (GTDB taxonomy): Bacteria > Chloroflexota > Dormibacteria > Dormibacterales > Dormibacteraceae > DATKSS01. Next base: position 9,290 of record DATKSS010000108.1, read on the forward strand.
AGACTCAGTCTGACGAGATCGGCGACCCGTCACGATGCTCGAACCGAGGCGAGCTGAATTGGAGTTCCGGCGCCAACTTCAGGCTCCACATACCCACCGGCCCCACCCGCAACCCTGAAGGCGAAGGGCGCGCCGACTAACACAACACGAATAAATCCGGTGGCTGCAGCGTCCAAGAGACAGGAAGTGCATGAACCGTGTCAGAGATGAAGTTCTGGATCGCCTTTGGCCTTGCCGCGCTCGTCCTGCTGGCCGGCGGCCGGGTGTTGGAGAAGGGTGTCCCGGCGATAGTGCTCGCCCCGTCCTCAGCGCACAGCGCCCAGCAGGCAAGCTCGCCGTCACCGTCCGGATCTCCGGCTCTATCTGAGCCCCGCGCGCTGCCACCCACCTCTGGCGGTGAGCCTGCCGAGGGTATCGAGCACGAAGCCGAACCAACGGTGGAGGGAGGCGGCTGACCGGGCTGTGGATTCTCGGTCCAGCGCGGGGCCACCGCCCGACCACACATCCGGCGCGCATAGCCTCGACCCACGGCGCAGGCTCGGTCTACTCCCGCTCCGCATGTTTCTCGGGGCCACCTTTGCCTACGCCGGCCTCCAGAAGCTCAGCGATCCTGGCTTCTTCAGGAGCGGCGCCCCCACCTACATAGGCACCCAGCTCCAGGTATTCGGAGCCCACTCACCGATCGGTTTGCCGCTGCAGCTGATGGTTCGGATCGCTCCCGTGGCGGGGGCGATGGTGATCGTGCTCGAGCTCACGGTCGGCCTGCTTGTCTTGCTCGGCATCTTCGTGCGTTGGGCGGCGGTAGCTGGCGCAGCGCTGAACGCCATGCTCTTTCTTTCCGCAACCTGGCAGGTGCAGCCTTACTTCCTGGGCTCGGACAGCATCTACACCGTGGCCTGGATCACCCTGGCTCTGATGGGAGATGGCGAGGTGCTCAGCCTGCAAGGTTGGCTTCGACAACGCCCTGGGCCACTGCCGAACTGGACACTGCCCACCGCTGACCCCGCCAGGCGGGCGTTTCTCTACCGGATTGGGGCTACCGCAGTCGGAGTGGTCTGGCTGCTGGCACTTTGGCCTCGACCTCGCCTGGGCGCTGGCCTCGCCGCGGAGGCCTCGGGGAATGGCGCCTCGGCTACGCCTGCCGCTGGGACCACGAGCCCACCATCGTCACCCACGGGCCCGGTGATAGGCTCGCTTTCGCAGCTTCAGGCGCAGGGCGGTAGCCTCCCCTACACCGACCCACATTCGGGTGACCCCGCCGTGGTGGTCGATTTGGGCAGTAACCAGTTGGTCGCCTATGACGCCGTCTGCCCGCACGCAGGCTGCACCGTCGGGTACGACCCGAGCTACAAGCTCCTCGTCTGCCCCTGCCATGGCGCGGTGTTCGACCCCGCGCACGGGGCCGCAGTCCTCCGCGGCCCTGCCGCCCAACCTCTGCCTCCGCTTCAGGTCGTGGTCGGGGCCGACGGACAGATCCACGGGGCCGACGGACAGATCCACGTGGCCGGCTGACATGCTTCGCCGACACTTCAGGTTCGAGGACTACGGGCTCGCCCTGGAGCAAGAGCCCGAGGCCGCACAGCGCATGCGAGCCCACGCCGCCGGGTGTCGCCGCTGTACCGCCACGTTGGCCGAAGCCCACCGCCTCAGATCATTGCTCGCGGCCTGGCCACCCCCCGCGGAAATTCTGGAGGTGCCGTGGCAGGAGGCGCTGCGCCGAGCGATTGCGCCCGCTGGCCTTGCAATGAGCCGGCGTCCGCGCGCTCGTTGGGGGAGGTTTCTGGCAGCCGGCCTTCTGGCTGCGGTGCTCGCGGCCGCGGTCATCGTGCCGGCAGCGGCCGCAGCCTTGCCCGATTCCCCGCTCTACGCGGTCCGCGGGATCGAGGACCAGGCCCAGGTGGCTGTCCTCGCACCAGCCGATCGGCCACGTCGCGAGGCCGACCTGGCGGCCGTCTACCTGTGGCAGGCGCGGGCCGCCAGCGCGGCCGGTCAGAGCTCCGCCTACCGAGATGCTCTGACGCGCTTTTTTTACTGGTCGGAACAGCTGTTGATTGACGCCACGAAGGCAGGAGTTTCGGATCGGCGCACGATCAGGTCGATCCTGGCCGCCGAGCAAGCGCTGCTCAGCCAGACCGGGGCCAACGCGATCGAAGCCGGCGACGCTGCCCATGCCAGTAGCGTGCTTGGCAATGTCGAGAAGGAGTTCGAGGCCACCGAGGCGCCTGAACACGAATCCGGTGCCGGCGGCGGCTAACGCGGGCGGAGCCGGCTCGCCTGATGACCTCGAGTTGCTTCACCAGGTCGCCAGCGGCGATGGTGCCGCCTTCGGCTTGCTTGCCGAGCGCCACGGGCCCAGGCTGAGGAGCGTGCTGCTCAGGCTTGGCCTCAACGCCGACGAGGCGGAGGAGGCTCTGCAGGAGACGCTGATCCGGATCTGGCGCGGCTCAGCCCGCTTCCAGGACCGCTCCAGCGTGTCGACCTGGGCTTACCGGATCGCTCTCAACCAGGGCATCGATCTCCGGCGGCGGGCAGCCCGACGGCGATGGCTCTGGCCTGAGCCAGTCGACGGCGATCACGAGCCAGAGGAGTCCTGGGAACGGCGAGTCGAGGCCGCAGCGGTGCGCGACGCGGTCGTACGGCTGCCACCTCGCCTGCGCTTGGTGGTGGTGCTGAGGGAGTACGAGGATCTCAGCTACCAGGCCATCGGAGAGACGCTCCGAATCCCCATCGGGACGGTGATGTCGCGCCTGCATGCCGCTCGTAAGCTCCTCCGGAAGGAGCTGGCACCCCTCCTCCGGCCCTGAAGGGCACACAAATTCATCGCGGTGATCACTTGGTCATTACCGATGGCGGGACAGCCGGAGCTCTGGGCGAAGAGTCGGTTTCGCCGCTGTCGAGAGCCGACCACAGCCATATGCCGAGCGAGTTCACGCAGCGATCGGAAGCGGAGCGCGCGAATACTCCCGCAGGAGTCCGCCGAGTCTCTTATTGCTTTTGTGCGGTTCAAATGTGACGGTGAGTTCGAGCGCAGCCTCCGCGGGCTGGCGGTAAGGGCGGAGGGACGAGCCCGCGCACTCCCTTGGCACCGGCATTCATCGCTGCTCTCATGGCCGGGATCCGGTGCGCTCCCGGTGGTCATCGATACGCTCGGACCCTGGGTGCACGAGGGCCGGGTCAAGCGGAGGCCAACTGGCTTGCGGTGGGGCCTCGCACGTCGGCGACGCAGCAACGCCTGCAGCTGAACCCGAGGAACTCCGCGGCAATTAACTTGAACCGCGCTCGTGCGGGGCGCCCGATGATCCTCTCCCCGAAAGGGGACTCGATCTGGTGCCCGCCGCGTTTGTACACCTTTAGGAAATACGGGGCAGCCGGTCGCGAGCTGGTCGAGTCGCGCGGGCTTAGATCTGACTCGTCGGCCAGCCCCTGAGGATGCGGCGCTCATAGATCTTCTGCCGAACCTCTGGCTTGATGACAGGGACGAAGTCCAAAGCCGCGGCAGGGAGGCACCAGAGGGCATATACGGCGGCCGCGATCGTCAACCAGATGGGCAGGACGGACTGTCAGATGGGCAGGACGGACTGTTGATCCCAGAGGATCGCAGCAATCGCAAGGCCGGACAGCAGGTTCAAGGCCGAGCCGAGGCCATGTAGCAGCGGCCCCCGGCCCCACGGGATTTCGACTGCATAGATGCTTGGGAAGGCGGCGATTACGAGGCCGAGCCCCGCGGGCGGCAAGTGCATATAGAAGACGCCAAACCCGACTGCAACGAGGATGATTGGTCCCGAGAGCCAGCGCATTACCCTGAGGTACTTGGGGGTGGGGTACATCGCTCCCTACGATAAATCCAGATCCTCGTCGCCAGCCCTTCCGAAGTCGAATTCGTTTCTGACGGGCACTCCGGTTCCCAGCGGCGCCTTGCGCCCTCCACCCTAAGGGGAGAAATCGGGCCCCGCGCCGTTATCGTGGGTTGAGGTGACGATCGAAACCCCAGCAACTACCGATGCGTTCCTTGACGACATCAGAGCGTCTTTGGCCACCTGGCGCAAAGTCCCTCTCCTGCCTATTGTCACTGCAGCAGTCGCCCTCATCTACGCCGTCACCGTGCCTTCGAATGGATTCCCGATATTCGTCGTCGGCCTTTTGATTGGTTTCTTTTCCTTTGGATGGCTAGGTACACAATTCATCTGGTACCGGGCAGCCTTTGACGGACAGCCAATTCATTCGGGAGAACTGATTCCGCTCACCTGGAGCTTTCTCGCCCGTTACTTTTGGCTGTACTTTCTGGCGTTGATTCCGCTATTTGTTCTTGTAGCCGTCGCCATCCACTGGCGTACGTGGGACGCGACGTCGCCCGGTTGGCGAATTGGGGTGCTCGCGTATGTCCTTGTCCTCTCGATCGTACTCACGTTTATCAATCCGACCTTGGCCTTTACGACGCGTAGGGTGACCAAAGCCATTCCAACTGGGCTTCGCTTGCTCGTGCAGGGCTGGCCACGAAACTGGATGTATATGGTGATCCCAGGCGTGGTCGGCGCTGCGCTTGGCGGCGTGTACTGGTTAGTGCCTTCTCCCGGGCGCCCGGTGCTCGAGATCTTCACCTATTTGATCTATCTGGTCTTTGCCGGCGCAATCGCACGCTACTACTTGCGCACTCCTGTAAGAGGGTAAGACTCGCTCCGGCCCGCTGCGTGCTTTTGCCGCCTCAGCCTGGGGACGATCAGAATCGGCGGCTAGCCCGAGTTGTCGGGCAACTGGGACAGGCGGTAGTCCGTACACCTTAAGGAAATACGGGGCAGGCGGCGGTGACCTGGTTCAACCCAGTCGCGACTTGAATGATCAGGACGGCGATTTGTTCGCGGATGGCGTCCCCCCAGCGGGGGTGGGGAAGAGATTGGGGGCACCGCTGACGGACTCGTCGAACCGCACCCGCTCTGCGTGCCTATTCGGTCGGAGGCTGTGGGCCACGCGACACGATCACGAGCGACACCGAGCCTGGATCAGGGTGAAGGTCGTTCCCCAGCGGCCTGGTACGCCAATCTCGGCCTCGGCTTCCGCGCGCAGCCTGGCCAGCTCATCCTGGCCGACGAGATCGAGAAGCCTCGGCTCTAGCGACGCTGCGAACTGCAGGGGCAATCGGAGGTACGGATGCCCAGGTGACAGCGCGACGATCTCCGCCGTGAGCTCGGCCCTGTCGCCGAGCAACTCGTGTAGCCGCCT
>DATKSS010000109.1:0-15380 GCA_035531515.1 Candidatus Dormiibacterota bacterium
AGCCGGGGCGCTTGAACAGGGACTGCATCTTGATCGCCAGGCCCATGTCGCCCTTGATCTTGAGCTTGCCCTGCATGAAGGCGGCGGTGCCGTCCAGCTGTCCGGTCATGATCTTGACCCAGTCGCCGGCGTCGGCCAGCAGGGTGAGGTTGGCGGGATCCGCCGGCTCGCCCTGTCCCGATTCGGCCTGGCCGTCGTGGATCTTGACCCACCACTTGCCGCCCTGATCGCCGCTCAGGTCGAACTGGATGGTGGCCTTGGTGGTGCCGGCCTTCTCGGGGAGGAGGTACTGCGGCAAGTGCTCGACGATCTGCTGGGGTGTCAACTGGACTTCAGACATCTGCTCCTCCTGAGCAATCGCAACGACTGGCTGAGATCCATCTTAGCTAGACCTCCACAGGCGCGGCCGGTAAAGCCTCGACGGATCTTCGGCGTCCATGCGGCCCATCTCCGGGCTCAGCTCCTGCGCTCCTCGCTCACGCATCAACCGATGCGCTCGCTCCGCTGCTCGTCGCCTCGGCTGGGGTCCCCGTGACACAGTCACGGGAGGATGCCCCTGGATCGCCGAATCTCTCGCCGAGGGTTTTCGGCCGCACCTCACGGTCGGCGAGAATTCCAGGAATGGCCATCGAACTGGCGTTGACCGAGGTCGCGGCGGACGTCTTCGAGCTGCGCCTGCCGATTCCCTTCGAGGATGGACAGGTCAACGTGTTCCTGTTCCCGGACGGCAGGGAGGCCGACCTGCTCGATTGTGGGATGAACTCCGTGGAGTCGGTCGAAACGGTGCATGCGGCGCTCAACCACCTTGGCGCAAGCAGGCTGCGGCGCCTCGTCGTGACCCACATCCACCCCGACCACTACGGCGCGGCCGGCGCTTTCGCCGGCGAGGGGCTGGCCGACCTCTACATCCACCGCCTCGAGGTCCCGCTCGTGCATCCCCGATACGTCGAGCTCGAGCACCTGGTCATGCAGGTGCGGACGTACCTGCTGGTCAACGGCGTCCCGGCCGGCGAAGCCGAGATCCTGAGCAACTCTCAGCGCGCTTTGAGCCAGGTCGTGAAGACGGCTGAGCCTTCGGTCCAGCTGGAAGGGGCCGAGTCGATCCCCATAGGCCGCCGGACCATGCGAGTGGAATGGACGCCGGGGCATTCGCCGGGCCACATCTGCCTCCACTCTGCCGACGACGGCCTGCTCTTTGCCGGCGACCAGCTGCTGCCCGACCTATCCCCGAACATCGGTCTGCATCCGCAGAGCACTCCGGACCCGCTGCACGAGTACCTCGACGGGCTGAAACGGTTGGCCGGCCTGCGGCCGAAGCTGGTTCTGCCCGCGCACGGCCGGCCCTTCACCGACGCGTCGGGCCGGGTCGACGTCCTGGTCGCGCATCACAAGCGCCGGCTCGAGCAGATCGTCGAGATCGTCGGACGGGCGGAGCTGACCGCCTGGCAGGTCGCGCTTGAGCTCTGGGGCCCCCGCGACCAGCTCTACGAGAAGCGGCTTGCGCTACAGGAGGGCCTGGCGCACCTGCAGGCGCTCGCGGTCGAGGCGAAGTTGATCAAGTCGGTCACGCCGACCGCCGTCCGGTGGCGGACGCCTTAGTCCGCACGGGGTCCGAGGGTTCGCCGAGACCTTGCGGGGGCCCCGAGCTTGATGCCGAGGGGGAGCATGCCGGCGGGATAGCATCCCACCCCGACCACGCCGGGCCCCGCATGCGTGCCCACCACCGGACCCAGCGGCTGGATCAAGAGAGTCTCGGCGACGGTCTCAAGCTCACGGGCCACCCGCTCGGCGTCGGCCTCGGCGTCCGCATGGCCGACGATGATGCAAACGCCGTCTCCTCGGTCGACCCCCCGAGTCAGCTCGACGATCCGGCTCAACGCCCGCTCGAATGTGCGCACTCGCTCGAGCGGGGTCACCTGCCCGTCGCGAATGCACAGCACGGGCTTGACCTGCAGGACTGATCCCATCAGCGCCCCGGCTCGCCCGATGCGCCCGCCCCTGCGCAAGTACTCCAGCGTGGCAACGGAGAAGTACGTCTCCACGCCATCTCGCATCACTTCGATCCTGGACTGGATCGCGGCGCCGTCCATGCCCTGCGCGGCGAGCGCCGATGCGGCGAGGGTCACGAGGCCGAGCGACATCGACACCACGTGCGAATCGATGACCCGCACGCGCGTGCGGTCCGTCATATCGGCGCCCTGCTGCGCGGACGCGTATGTGCCGCTGAGCTTCTCCGAGATGTGGATCGAGACCACCCCTTCGTGGTCGGTGAGGAGCCGCGCGTATGTCTCCGCAAAGCGGCCGGGTGATGGCTGCGAGGTGGTGGGGTGGACGGTCGAAGCGGGCAGACGGCGGTAGAACTCGGCCGGCGTGATGTCGACGCCGTCGAGCAGGGAACGGCCTTCGAAATGGAGGGTCAGTGGGACCACCGAGATCGACCGGCTGTCGGCCAGGTCGCGAGGAAGGTCCGCGGTCGAGTCGGTGACGATCGCGACCCGGGATGGGGTCAAGACATCGACTCGGTCGATCTCTCGTCAGGCGGTGGGTCGTCGTGCCGCCGGAATTTGCGATTGCGGATGAACCTGTTCTCGAGCGGCCTGATCGCGATCAGCATCACGAGGACGATGACAGTGGTGAAGATCGCGATCGCGTAATAGCCGAAGCCGACCGCCATCCCGATCGATGCGACCACCCAGATCGAAGCGGCCGTGGTCAGGCCCCTCACGTCGGCGCCCTGCCGTAGGATCGCGCCGGCTCCGAGGAATCCGACCCCGCTCACGATCTGCGCGGCGATGCGGGTAGGGTCGACCCGGGTCCCGAAGGCCGGTTCCAGGCCGAGGGTCGTGAACATGCTGGAACCGACCGCGATCAGGGCCATCGTCTTCATACCGGCGGCATGGCCGCGGAGCTCTCTTTCGGTGCCCAGCAAGAGGCCGAGCAGCAGCGCGACCAGGAGGCGAAGAAAGAGGTCGGAGTCCCCGCTGAGTGGCAGCTCCTTCAGCCCCTGCCGGGGCGCCCTCCGGGCTCGTCCCTGGCGCCGGGCTCGTCGGGGAGCTCGGGGAGGTCGAGGCTGTTCACGAAATCGCGGAACACCGCGAGCCGCTCCTCGTCGACGGCGGTCTCGACGCGGTCCTTCTCGTCACCCGCCTCGTCCGGGTCGGGGATGATCCCGGCGCTTTCCATGACCTCGGACGCTACGAAGATGGGGCACTCCACGCGTACCGCGAGAGCGATCGCGTCCGAAGGCCGCGCGTCGAAGTCGAGATCGCGTCCGTCCTGCTTGATGTAGAGCCGGGCGTAGAAGACCTGGTCCGCCAGCCGCGTGACGACGATGCGCTTGATGCTTACGCCCAGGTCGCCGAAGGCCGTGGCCATCAGGTCGTGCGTGAGAGGACGGCCCACCTGGTTGCCGGAGATCTTGCTCGCGATGGCCTGGGCCTCGAAGGAACCGATCCAGATCGGCAGGTATCGGTCGGCCTCCTTCTCCTTGAGGATCACCAGGTGCTGGGCAGTCGGCATGTGGATCCGAATGCTGTCCACTGACACCTCGATGAGGTTCTTCATCCTCGCGCCATATTACCCTTCGGGGATCGCCGTTCCGGCAAATGAACGGGGGTGCGGGGCGGAGGCTCCAGGCAGGGCGAACGTAAACTTCGAACGTGGCGAAGGGGAAGCGGGGGCGGGTGGTCCTCATCGACGCCCACAGCCTCATCTACAGAGCGTTTTTCGCCCTCCCGCCGATGAGCACCTCGGACGGCCAGGTGACGAACGCCGTGTACGGGTTCACCTCGATGCTGGCGATCGTCCTGGCCTCGCGACCCGAGTTCGCGGTCGCGGCCTTCGATGTCGGAGCGCCGACGTTTCGGTCCAAGGAGTACGCGGAGTACAAGGCCGGCAGGCGCGCCATGCCGGACGACCTGCGGCCCCAGATCGAGAAGGTCCGCGAGGTCCTTCAATCGTTCTCCATTCCGATCTACGCGATCGAGGGGTTCGAGGCCGACGACTTGATCGGAACTATGGCTCGCATCGCCGAGGAGCGCGGCCACTCGGTCACGATCGTGTCGGGAGACCTCGACTGCCTCCAGCTGGTCACCGAATCGGTCGAGGCTCTGGTCCCGCGACGTGGCATCACCGACACTTTCGTCTACGGACCCGACCAGGTTCGGCAGCGGTACGGGTTCGAGCCGGTTCAGCTCATCGATTTCAAAGCTCTGCGAGGTGACACCTCCGACAACATCCCCGGTGTGCCGGGGGTGGGGGACAAGACCGCGGCCAAGCTGGTCCAGGATTTCGGCAGCGTCGAAGCGCTGCTTGATCGACTGGATGAGCTGCCCGAGGGCCGGCTGAAAACGTCGCTCAAGGCCAATGCCGACCAGGTGCGCCTCGGCAAACGGCTGGTGACCATAGTGCGCGACGTGCCGGTCGAGCTCGACCTCGAGAAGGCGCGCTGGACCCGCTACGACTACGAGAAGGTGCGGGTCGTCTTCGACCGGTTCGAGTTCCGCCAGCTGCTCGCGCGCTTTCCGCCTCCCGACCAGGTTCCTGTGCAGCCCAGCCTGGCTTTCGAAGCGGCGCCACAGCCGGCCGGGCTGCGGGTGGTCGACGACCCCGCCGAGGCTGCGAGCCTGATCGACGGTTCGGCCGACGTCGGAGTCTTCGCCTTCATCGAGGGTGCGGGCAGGGGCGCCCGCATCTGCGGAGTCGGCATTTCGACGGGCGTCAACACCTTCTACGTCGCCAATCCTGCCGCGATGGACGCGGTGGCGAGCACCCTCTCCGGAAGGCCCATCTCGGGCCACGACGCAAAAGAGACCGAGCTGGCGCTGCGGTCGCTCGGCGGCGGCAAGCGCGAGTGGGCGTTCAGCACGTTTCTCGCCGCCTACCTGCTCGGCGCCGGCTCCCGCGACCCTCGGCTCGAGGACCTCGCGCACGAGTTTCTCGACGTCACTCTCATGAGCCCCGAACAGCTCCTCGGCACCGGCCGGGCCGCGCGCAAGCCGTCCGCGGTCGACCTCAACGAGGCGGCCGAGTTCGCCGCCCGACGTGCCGAGGCGATTCTCAACCTGCGGCCGCGGCTCGAGGCCGAGATGCGAAACCTCGGAGTCGATTACCTCTTCCATGAGATCGAGCTGCCCCTTGCCGGCGTCCTCGCCGACATGGAGAGCGAAGGCGTAGCGATCGACGTGCCGTACCTGAAGGACATGCAGGACGAGATGGGGGCTCAGCTTTCGGCGATCGAGGCCGAGGTCGAGCAGGTGGCGGGCCAAAAGTTCAACCTCAACGCGCCACAGCAGCTCGCCAAAGTGCTTTTCGAAGACCTGCGGCTGCCGGTCGGCAAGCGAACGAAGACGGGATACTCGACCGATGCCGACACGCTGGAGGCGCTGAGAGACAAGCACCCGATCGTCGGCCTCATCCTCGAGCACCGGCAGCTGTCCAAGCTGAAGTCCACCTACGTGGACGCTCTGCCTCAACTGGTCGATCCGTTGAGCGGGCGGGTCCACACCTCGTTCGGCCAGGCGAGCACGGCGACAGGGCGGCTGTCGTCGTCGAACCCGAACCTGATGAACATACCCATCCGAACCGAGCTCGGCCAGCGGATCAGGCGTGCATTCAAGGCCGGCCGCCCGGACCACGTCCTGGTCTCGGCCGACTACTCCCAGATCGAGCTTCGCATTGCGGCGCACCTGAGCGGCGACCCTGTGCTGCTCGCAGCGTTCGCCGCCGGCCAGGACATCCACACCGCGACCGCGGCGGCGGTGTTCAAGATCCCGATCGGGACGGTCGATGCCAACCAGAGACGGCTGGCGAAGGTCGCGAACTTCGGTTCCATCTACGGCCAGGGCGAGTACGGGTTGTCGCAGCAGCTAGGGATCACGGGCGACGTTGCGCGCGAGTTCCTCGCGCAGTACTGGTCGACGTACTCGCGCCTCAAGGACTACCTCGACGAGGTGAGGCGCAAGGCTCGCGAAGACGGTCTCGTCGTCAGCGCAACCGGTCGCCGCCGCGCAATCCCGGACCTCCGGTCGCCCAACTTCCAGCTGCGCAGCGCAGCCGAGCGCATGGCGATCAACTTTCCCATGCAGTCGCTCGCGGCGGACATCATCAAGATCGCGATGGTCCGGTTGCAGCGCGAGATCGAAGCCGACCAGATCGAAGGTCGCATGCTGCTCCAGGTGCACGACGAGCTGCTCTTCGAGGTGCCAAGGATCGAGGTCGACCAGTTCGCGGAGAAGGTTCCACGCATCATGACGGGGGCGTATGAGCTGGAGACGGGAATCGAGGTCGAGACCAAGGTCGGCCCCAACTGGGCCGACATGCAGAAGCTCGCAGTGGTCCGCGCTTAGGCGTGCCGGAGCTCCCCGAAGTCGAGACCATCGTCGCAGACCTCCGGCCGCACCTGGCGGGCCGCACGATCATGCGTTGCGAGCTTCTCTTTCCGACCATCGTCAGGCACCCGGAACCGGAGGTGTTCATCGACTCGATCGCCGGCACCCGCATCGAATCGGTGGGCCGTCGCGGGAAGTTCATCCTCATCGGCCTGGGCGACGACCAGCTGCTGGTCGTTCACCTGGGCATGACCGGCCAGCTCCGCCTGGTCGACGCCGATTCTCCCGTCGAGAAGCACACACATGCGATCTTCACGCTCGATGACGGGAAGCACCTTCGCTACCGCGACCCTCGGCGTTTCGGGCGCTTGCTCCTGGGGACTGAAGAAGCCCTGCTCCACTCGAAGACCATGCCGCGACTCGGTCCGGAACCGATCGACCCAGGGTTTGCCGCCGACGAGCTTTACCGCCGGCTGCGGGGGCGCCGCACATCGTTGAAAGCCGTGCTCCTCGACCAGGCATCGATCGCCGGCGTCGGCAACATCTACGCGGATGAGTCGCTGCATCGCGCGCGCTTGCGGCCCGACCGGCAGGCTGGCAGCCTGAGCCGCAGATCCGCACATCGCCTGCACGATTCGCTGCGCGAGTCGCTGGAGGTCGCGATCAAGAATCGCGGCAGCTCCGTCGACACGTATCGCGACGCCTGGGGCGAGCTGGGTGGCCAGCAGGAGAAGCTGCTCGTCTACGGTCGCGCCGGCGAACCGTGCTTCACGTGCGGGCGACCGCTCAGCATGATCCGCCTCGCAGGCCGCACCACGGTCTTCTGCCGCCGTTGCCAGCGATAGCGCAACTCGTCCCCCGGCTGTTCGCGATCGCGGTGCTGGCGGTCGCGTATGTGGCGTTGACGATCGCGATCTCGGCCGGCCTGCTCGTCTCCCTGGACCACCAGGTTGCGCAGGCGATGCACGGCATCTGGCAGGAATCGCTGCACGGTCTGTTCCAGGCGATCGCCGAGCTCGGCGGTCTGGAGCTGACCAGCATCCTGGTGATCGGGATCTTCATCTACCTGTGGCGGGGGGGGTTCGGCTCTGACTCCCTCGCTGTGCTTGCGTTCGCGGGAGCCGTGACGCTCGAGGTCCTGTACAAGTTGCTCTTCTTTCACCCCGGCCCTCCGCGCTCGATTTTGCACTCCGACGGCCCCAGCATCACCGACCTGCTGTTCGGCAGCGGCAGCGTCGGCAACAGCTTTCCGAGCGGCCACATGGTGCGCGCCGTGATTGCGTACGGGCTGCTCGCTTTCGTGGTCAGGCGACTGGCCGGATCGGCGATCGTGCGAGCGCTGGCGGTGCCAGTCGTGATCTTGATCATCGTGCTGCTGGCGTTCGACCGGCTTTACCTTGACGTGCACTGGGAATCGGACGTCGTCGGCGGCTTGCTGCTCGGGGCCATCGGCCTGCTCGCGGGGACGGTCTGGCTCGACCGGCCGCGAAGGACCGACAATTAGGCCGTGGAGAAAGCGGTGCTCATCCTTGTCACGACCGGCGGCCGCGACGACGCGGAGCGTCTGGGCGAGTCCCTGGTCGTCGAGCACCTCGCAGCCAGCTGCTCCGTGGTCCCGACGGTACATTCGTTCTACTACTGGGAGGGCCAGCTGAAGCGTGAGCACGAAGCGCTGCTGATGGTCAGGACGACCGACTCTCGAGCGGCTGAGGTGCAGGACTATGTCAAGAGTCACCACGACTACGCAATACCCGAGATCCTGCAGATATCGGTCGAAGGCGGGTCGCCTGCGTACCTCGAGTGGCTCGAGGCACAGGTGGTTCCCCAGACGCGCTGACCATTAAGTCAGCGCTTAGACTCTCTGGAGGGGTGGCGACACAGGTCCGCGACGAATCCGGCGACTCCGGCGACTCCACGAAAGGGCGCCGCCGCCGCATGCGCCGCAAAGCCGACGCGGCGCTGAACCCGCCGGCCGACCTGGACCGGCTCGGCGCAACCGAGGCTGACGGCAATGGGGCAGGCGCCGTGCTGCCGGGACAGGAGGCGGCCGGGGCATCGGCCATCGCGGAACCCGCTGCAGCCGGCCGCCAATCACAGAAGGGACGCAGACGAAACGTGCGCCGGAACGCGGACGGTGGGTTGGGCCCGCCGGCCGACGCGATCGGGTCCGATGGAATCGAGTCTCACGGCAATGGTGCAGTCGAGGGGGCCGGCCCGGAGGTGGCGAGGCCGCCGGCCGTGGCCGAACCGGCGCCCGGCGTGCCGGACGCCCCCGCCGAGTTCAGGGACCTTCTCGGCCAGGCCGTCGGGTTGAGGCTGGACAGCGTCTCGCGGGAGTTCGGCGGCAAGAACGACATGCATGTGACGGCCCTCCGCAACGTCACCCTCGAGATCGGGCCGGGCGAGTTCGTCTCGGTCATGGGCCCATCCGGCTGCGGCAAGAGCACGCTCCTCGCGCTGATGGGCGGCCTTGACCACCCTACGAGCGGCCATGTTTACGGTGCCGGCCTGCCCCTGGGCGAATTGCCGGAGCGGGAACTCGCGGACTACCGGCTCCAGCGCGTCAGTACCATCTTCCAGACCTTCAACCTCGTCCCTTCTATGTCGCTGGAGGACAACGTCGCCCTTCCGCTTACGATCGCCGGCATCCCCGTCGAGGAAAGACGGCAGCGGGCTCGTCACCTCCTCGCCCTGGTCGGCCTCGAAGAGCGCGCCGGAACTCGGGTGAGCCGGCTCTCCGGAGGTGAGCAGCAGAAGGTGGCCGTGGCCCGGGCGCTGGCCAACCGTCCCGGCCTGATCCTGGCCGACGAGCCCACCGGAAGCCTGGACTCGACCGCCGGCGAGGGCGTCCTCAGCCTGCTCGAAGACCTGAATCGACGCGGGGCGACCGTGGTCCTGGTCACGCACGACCCCGAGGTCGCTCGGCGAGCGCGTCGCGTCGTGAGGATGATCGACGGTCGCGCGATCGAGCTCGATGCAGGCAAGCCAACCGTGAGGAGCCAGGAGCCGGTCGACCCCGCGCCGCGGATGCACTGGCGCGACACGTTGAAGGTCGGGTTGGGCAGCGCCGGCCGGAGGCCCTTGCGCACCGCGCTGACCACGACCGGCGTCGCCATAGGCATCGCCGCGCTGAGTCTCATCGTCGCCCTGGCGGGCGGCCTGCAGCAAGCCCTCAGCGCGCCGGCACTCGCAACCAGCCAGGTCCACCAGCTAGCGGTGTACCCGGTCGCCGACGCGACCACCGGGTTTGACGACCCGACGCTCGCCACCCTCGCCCGGCTCCCTGATGTTCGCGCGGCCTGGGGCCAGGTTGGCATGACCGGCACGTTTGGAACCGCGGCGGTCGCCGCCGGCCCGCCCGCCACGGCCCCGGCCGGAGCGCTCGTCTCGTTGCCGCCAATGCGCTCTTCGAGCGCTCTCCCGACGTTGGTCGCGGGGCGGATGCCGAGCTCGGACAGCGCTCCCGAGGTGGTGCTCGCCGACAGTGAGGCCGCAGCGCTTGGGTTCCACAGCCCGACAGGGGCCATCGGAACACAGGTGACGTTCAACGCCACGTACGGTTCCCTTCTCTCGGCCGGAGCGCGCAACCCCGTCACCCAGCCCATCCCGCAGGGCCTGCTCGTCGTCGGCATCGTCTCCAGCAACTACCTGCCGGCGGGCACGCCCGGAGGGCTCGCGCCGTACAACCTGATGCGCGCTTACTGGACCAAGGTCGCCCAGTCGAACGGTTGGAAGCGCGGCGAGTATTCGAGCATCACGCTGCTGGCCGACTCGAGCCTGTCTGTCGACACCGTCCGCAAGAACGTCGAGGCGCTCGGGTTCCAGGACCAGACGTTCGGGGGCCAGGTCCGCAACCTCGAGGACCTCTTGGGCAAGATGCGCGTGGCGCTGCTTGGACTCGCCCTCGTCGCGCTTCTGCTCGCCTGCCTGGGCATCGCCAACACGATGTACTCCGCGGTCCTCGAGCGGACCAAGGAGATCGGAGTCCTGAAGGCGCTGGGCGCGCGCTCGCGTGACGTGCTGCTCCTGTTCGTGGCTGAGGCGGCGGGAATCGGGTTGGCCGGTGGCCTGATCGGCGCCCTGCTCGCGGTAGGGCTCGGCCGCCTCGGCAACGTGGCGGTCGACCGGCTGACGCGAGCCGTGAGCAGCACCGGGTTCGACGTCTTCCGAACGGACTTCGGGGTCGTCCTCCTGGCCGTACTGCTGGCCGTCATCCTCAGCACCGTGTCCGGCATGCTGCCTGCCCTCCGCGCAGCGCGCCAGGACCCTGCGCGCGCCCTCCACTACGAGTAGCAGAGCGATTTGCGCGTCTCCTCGTATCCACTGGTCGACCCCGCGGAGGCGGCCGCCTCGGTGCTCGAGCGAACTCCCGTCCTCGGTGTCGAGCACGTTGCGCTGTCCGACTGCGCCGGCCGTGTGCTGGCGCAGGACCTGATCGCCCACGCGCCCCTGCCCGCCTTTCCGTCCAGCGCCGTCGACGGTTACGCCGTGAGGTCCGCCGACGCGGGTCAGACCTTGCGCGTCGTGGGGGAGTCGGCAGCCGGCCGGCCGCTGGCCGAGCGCATCGGAGCGGGGACCGCTGCGCGCATCCTCACCGGGGGCGTCCTGCCCGACGGCGCCGACTGCGTGGTCATGGTCGAAGAGGTGAAGCTGGACGGCGAGCGCGTGACCGTCCCGCCGGGTCTGCAGCCGGGGACGAACTTCCACGCGGTAGGGGCGGATCTACGCACTGGAGAGAAGGTTTTGTCCGCCGGGGCTCAGCTTGGGCCCGCGGAGATCGGACTCGCCGCCGCAATGGGACTCCCGCAGCTGGCCGTGCACCGGCGCCCGCGGGTGGCCCTGATGTCGACCGGTGACGAGCTCGTCGAGGTGGGGAATCAACCCGGCCGTGGCCAGATCCAGGACTCCAATCGGTGGGCGCTGCTCGCGGCGCTGCGCGAGGCGGGCGCCGAGGTCCGGCTTCTCGGCATCGCCCCGGACGAGCCCGATGCGCTTCGGAGGCTCGTCGTTGAGGCGCTGGGCCAGGCCGACGCGCTGGTCACGTCGGGAGGCGTTTCGGTGGGCACCCACGACCTGGTCAAGCCGCTGCTGGAATCGCTGGGCACCGTTCATATCGGACGTGTGAAGCTCAAGCCTGGGAAGCCGTTCACTTTCGCCACCATCCAGGGCGAGGGCCGCAAGGTCGCATTCGGCCTGCCCGGCTTCCCCGTTTCGTCGCTCGTGACGTTCGAGGTGTTCGTGAGACCCGCGCTGAGGAAGATGCAGGGCTTCGCCGTTCTCGAGAGGCCTTCGCTGCCGGTGCGGCTCGACTATGACGCCAGGCCCAGCGCCGACCGCACCGAGTACCAGCGTGTCACGCTGCGCCGCGAAGGCCGCGATCTCGTCGCTCACTCGACGGGCTCCCAATCCTCCTCGCGGTTGATGTCGCTGGCTGGAGCGCACGCCTTGGTTCGCGTCCCGCCAGGCGATCAGGGCATCAAATCAGGCTCGATCGTGGAGGCGATGATCCTCGACCTGCCCTGAGGCTTGGTAGGAGCGGCGCTCCTCGCCTTTCATGGAGGCGTCCGGTAAAAGCGTTCCTGGATCGGCAACGCTTGCGGGGATGCTCGCCCGAACGTTTGTGCGCCTTAGAATGGATGCGCGATGCCCTCCAGCTTTCGTGTCGACGCACCCTTCAAGCCGGCGGGTGACCAGCCGCAGGCGATCGCGCAGCTGGTCGACGGCGTGCGCTCCGGCCTGACCCAGCAGGTGCTGCTCGGCGTGACCGGCAGTGGCAAGACCAACGTGATGGCCTGGGCCGTCGAGCAGCTGCAGCGGCCAGTCCTTGTGCTCAGCCCCAACAAGACGCTGGCGGCGCAGCTGTGCGCGGAGTTCCGCCGGCTGCTGCCGGACAACGCGGTCGAGTACTTCGTGAGCTACTACGACTACTACCAGCCCGAGGCCTACATCGCCCGCTCCGACACGTATATAGAAAAGGATTCGAGCCGCAACGACGAGATCGACCGGATGCGCCATTCCACGACCCAGGCGCTCCTCACTCGCCGCGACGTCCTGGTCGTCGCGAGCATCAGCTGCATCTACGGCATCGGCTCGGTCGAGGACTACATGGGTGAGTCGCTGCACATCGAGAAAGGCCAGGCGATCCGCCGCGAGGTGTTCTTGCGCAAGCTCACCGAGATGCTCTACGAGCGCAACGATTACGACCTGGCGCGGCTTCGATTCCGGGTCCGCGGAGATGTGGTCGACCTCGTCCCCGCCAACGAGGAGAAGGTTTTCCGCGTTGAGTTCTTTGGTGACGAGGTCGAGCGGATCCAGGAGCTTGATGCGGTGACGGGCGAGATCCTCGGCCCGCGCCAGGAGTTCACCGTGTTCCCGGCCTCGCATTATGTGACCCCCGCCGACAAGCTCCGCCTAGCGATGACCGACATCGAGGCGGAGCTCGACGAGCGCTGCAAGTGGTTCGACGAGCACGGGCGGTTGCTGGAAGCGCAGCGGTTGAGGCAGCGCACCAATTTCGACCTCGAGATGATGCGCGAGACGGGGACCTGCGCCGGGATCGAGAACTATTCGATGCACCTGACCCGCCGCCGGCCCGGCGATGCGCCTTACACGCTGATGGACTTCCTGCCCGACGACACGGTGATCTTCGTCGACGAGTCGCACGTGGCGGTGCCACAGGTCGGGGGCATGCTCGGTGGCGACCGCTCGCGCAAGGCCGCCCTCGTCGAATACGGTTTCAGGCTGCCCAGCGCCTTCGACAACCGGCCGCTGAGCTTCGAGGAGTGGGAGGAGCGGGCCAACAACGTCGTGTACGTTTCGGCGACTCCGGGACCGTACGAGCTGCGGCGCTCGCAGCGGACGGTGGAGATGGTCGTGCGGCCAACCGGCCTGGTCGACCCGACCGTCGAGGTGAGGCCCACGGCAGGCCAGATCGACGACCTGCTGGCCGAGGTCAAGCGGCGGACGGAGCTCGGCCATCGCTCGCTGGTCACGACGCTGACCAAGCGGTTCGCCGAGGACCTCGCGGATTACCTGCGCGAGTACGGGGTCAAAGTCCGCTACCTCCATTCGGAGCTCGACGCCATGGAGCGCATCGAGGTCCTGCGCGACCTGCGCACCGGGGCGGTCGACGTGGTGGTCGGCATCAACCTGCTGCGCGAGGGGCTGGACCTGCCGGAGGTCGCTTTCATCGGCATCCTCGACGCGGACAAGGAAGGCTATCTGCGCGCCTACCGATCGTTCATCCAGATCATCGGACGCGCGGCGCGCAACGTCGACGGACATGTCGTCATGTACGCGGACAAGATCACCGACTCGATGCGCCAGGCGCTCGATGAGACGGAGCGCCGGCGCAACCGCCAGATCGCCTACAACGCCAAGCACGGCATCACGCCCGAGACGGTGAAGAAGGCGATCTACGCCCTCGAGATCCAGGACAAGGACCTGCAGGCAGACGCGATCGAGCTGATGGCCGGCGCCGGTGTGCCGCGCGAGGATCTCCTGGCGATCGTCCGCGACCTCGAGAAGGAGATGCGCCGCCTCTCCAAGGAGCTGCAGTTCGAAGATGCCGCGCGCGTGCGGGACCGGATCATCCAGATCCGCAAGCGCCTGTCCGGCGAGGAGACCGGAGGCGAGGATGACGGCGACGTGGCGCTGGCCATCGCCGCGGCGCCGAAACAGAAGACGATGGTTCGCAATTGGAGAAAGTCGCGAAAGGGTCCGTGAGGAATGTCAAGCGCGCTGAAGCCCTGATAGCGGCCAGGCCCGACGGGTGGATGGAGACGCTCGGTGCGCGCATCGCCGAGGCGGAGCCCGGACGCGTCGTCCTCGAGCTGGAGGCGGGGCCGCAGCACCGTCACGGCGGCGGGGTCGTCCAGGGCGGTGTGATCACCCAGATCGCCGACGCGGCGATGGGCATGTCGCTCGCCACGCTCCAGGAGGACGGGATGTGGAACACCACGATCGAGCTCAAGATCAACTTCTTGCGGCCCGTGGTGGCGGGACGGCTCCGAGCCGTCGGGCGGGTGATCGAGATGCGCCAGACCCTCCTGTTCAGCGAGGCGGACGTGCTCGACGACCGCGACCGGCTGGTGGCTCGTGCGTCATCGACGTGCATGCCGGTGCCCGAGGGCCAGGGCCGTGAATGACATAGCCAAGGCGCCGTCTCGCGCGTGGGCGTGGCTCGGCCTGCGGTTGGTCGAGGTCGGCGAGGGCACCGCCACGGTCGAGATGACAGCGACGGAAGACATGGCCAACCACTCCGGTTTCGTCCACGGTGGGATGATCAGCACCCTGGCCGACTCTGCGATGGGCCGGTCGCTGCGTACTTTGAGCCCCGGCGTCGCGCGCGCGATGAGCTTCGACCTCAAGCTCAACTTCATCTCGGCGGCGAAGATCGGCGAGACGCTGCGCGCCAGAGGCAGCGTGATCCATGCCGGCAGGCGGACGGCGGTGACGGAATGCCGCATCGAGGGCGGGGACCGAAGGCTGGTCGCCACGGCCAGCGCGACGTTTGCGGTAACACGAGAAAAGGAATGAACGAGAATCCGGATGCCGACTGACCAGATAACCATTCGTGGGGCACGCGAGCACAACCTGAAGAACGTCACGCTGTCGATCCCGCGTGACAAGCTCGTCGTGTTCACGGGCCTCTCAGGCTCCGGGAAGTCATCGCTTGCCTTTGACACCATCTACGCCGAAGGTCAGCGCCGGTACGTCGAGTCGCTGTCCGCTTACGCGCGGCAGTTCCTCGGCCAGATGGAAAAGCCGGACGTCGACATCATCGAGGGCCTCTCTCCGGCAATCTCGATCGACCAGAAGGGCACGTCGAAGAATCCGCGATCGACCGTCGGCACCGTCACCGAGGTGTACGACTACCTGCGCCTTCTCTACGCCCGGATCGGCCACCCTCACTGCCCGGTGTGCGGCCGCGAGGTCCAGCGACAGACCGTCGACCAGATGGCCGATCACGTGGAGAAGCTGCCCAAGGGGATGCGCGTCATGGTGCTGGGCCCCGTCGTCAAGGGTCGCAAGGGCGAGTACCGCTCTTTG